>JAZDLO010000073.1:0-6746 GCA_043801935.1 bacterium | reverse complement strand
AGGATGAGGGACCAGAACCAGAAATACATCGATCATGCTCCTTGTTCCCAGCGAGCGATATCCAGCTTGTTGCCAGGAAGATGATATCAGAAGCCCTGTTATTCGCCGGTTTGGGGCCAAAGCCTCGTTTACTCCCTTCATTACATAAGTAGTGTGGTAACGTATTGCCTCAATTCCCTCAGCTCGATGAAAGGAGATACCGTATGCGGAGACGATCATTGTCGGCTCTTGGGATCCTGGCGGTCGCACTATTGTTGATGGTCGGCTTGGTGGTGGCTTCATGTGGGGGTACCACGACCACGACGGCGGCACCTACGGCCACCACTCCGGCGCCCACGACCACAGCGGCGGCGGCGACCACGACCATAGGCGGCGCCTCAGCCGGAGATGTTCTCTACGCGCAGTACTGCAAGGGCTGTCACGCCGACGGTGTGACAGGCTCGGCTTCTGACATCGAAACCATAACCAGCGACGGCGCCGGCGACATGCCCGCCTTCGCCGACAAGATGTCGGCAGAGGAGATCACTGCTGTAGCCGCCTATGCGGCCGGTGGGGGCAAGTAGAAGACCGAGCGGCTTGTATAACAGCAGCTCAAACGGCTTGAGGCCTAACCAGCCCGCCCGGTGATCCCGGGCGGGCTGGTCCTTCTTATCCGATCTCCTCGCCGTCGTAGGCGCCGGATTCTTCTTCGCGAGCGCCCGGGGCGAAGCCAGAGTCTTCGTCGGCCTCGTGTAGAGCGGAACCGGACAGGCCGCCGCCCAGACCGGCGCCGTCCAGACCGTCGTATGAACCGTCAGTGACAGTCTCAACGTTGCCGTTGGAGGTTCCCACCACCCGGGCCATGCTGGATACCTTGTCCGCGCCGCGCAGGTTCATCACCCGCACACCCATCGTGTTCCGCCCTGTGGTGCGCACGCTCTCCACCGGCACCAGGATGACGGTGCCGTCCTGGCTGATGATCATCAGCCCGTGATTGTTGCGCACTGAGGTGACTCCCACCAGGTCGCCCCGGTCGGAGCTGTCCTTGATGGTGATGACCCCCTGGCCGCCCCGCTTCTGGGTGGGGTAGCTGGAGGCGGGAGTGCGCTTGCCATAGCCCCCACTGGTGACGCAGAAGAGGTCGGCGTCGTCTTCGGCCACCGCCATACCCACCAGCGAGTGCCCCTCCGGCATGCGCATGCCCTGTACGCCCATGGTGTTCCGGCCGGTGGGGCGGACGTCGTACTCGTGGAAGCGAATGGCCTTGCCCTCGCTCGACACCAGGATAAGGTCGTCGTGCCCACTCGTGTGCCGCACCGCGACCAGTTCGTCGTCATCGTCGAGATTGATGGCGATGATGCCATCGGCCTTCAACGAGGTAGCGTAGTCGAGAAAGCGGGTCTTTTTCACGATCCCCTTCTGGGTGGCGAAGACCAGGTACTTGGCGTCGGTATAGTCCTTGGTGGCGATGACCGCCTTGATCTTCTCCCCTTGGGCCAGCGGCAGCAAGTTGGCAACGTGCCGCCCCTTGCTCTGCCGGCTCCCCAGGGGAAGCTCATGCACTTTTTGCCGGTAGATCTTGCCCCGGGAGGTGATGAACAGCAGGAAATGATGGGTGGTGGTAATGAAGAGGTGCTCGATGTAGTCGCCCTCTTTGAGGTCCATTCCCATGACCCCGATCCCCCCTCGATGCTGGGTGCGATAGGTCGACACCGGGAGGCGCTTGACGTACCCGGAGGCGGTGATGGAGATGACCATCTCTTCCACCGCGATCATGTCCTCGATGTCGATCTCATCTTCCGAGGGGAGGATCTCGGTGCGACGGTCGTCGCCGTACATCTGTTGGATCTCGAGCAGCTCCTCTTTGATCACATCGTAGACCATGGCTTCACTGGCCAGCAGGCTCTCCAGGTAGGCGATGCGCTCCATGAGGTCACGGTGTTCCTCTTCGATCTTGTGACGCTCGAGTGCGGTCAGGTTGCGGAGACGGAGGTCGACGATAGCCTGGGCCTGCTCCTCGCTGAGAGCGAAGCGGGTCGTGAGACCCATCTTGGCCGCGTCGGCATCCTCGCTGGAGCGGATGATACGGATGACCTCGTCCAGGTTGGAGATCGCCACCAGCAGCCCTTCCAGGATGTGGGCCCGCTTCTTGGCTTTGTCGAGCTCGAACCGGGTCCGCCTGACGATGACGTCTCTCTGGTGGGCGATATAGTGGCGGAGCATGTCCCGTAGCGACAGGGTCTTGGGTACCCCGTCGGCTAGGGCCAACATGTTGACCCCGAACGTGGTCTGCATCGCGCTGTGCTTGAACAGCTTGTTCAGCACCACTTTGGGGATAGCCTCGCGCTTGAGCTCGATGACGATACGCATGCCCGAACGATCGGATTCATCGCGTAGGTCTGAGATCTCGGGGATCTTCTTCTCGCGCACCAACTCGGCGATCTTCTCGATGAGCTGGGCCTTGTTCACCTGATACGGGAGCTCGGTGACTATGATGGCCGTTTTGCCCTGCTTGATCGGCTCGGAGTGCGCTCGGGCGCGGACGACCACCCGGCCCCGGCCGGTCTCGTAGCCCTCGCGGATGCCGGCGCTGCCCATGATCAGCCCCCCGGTTGGGAAATCCGGGCCCTTGATGAAACGCATGAGGTCGACGCTGGTGAGCGACGGGTCTTCGATCAGGGCCACGGTGGCCGCGATGGCCTCGCGCAGGTTGTGCGGGGGCACGTTGGTGGCCATGCCCACGGCGATGCCCGAGCTGCCGTTGACCAGCAGATTAGGGAAGCGGCTGGGCAGAACCGTGGGCTCTTCCCGGCTCTCGTCGTAGTTAGGAGTCCAGTCAACGGTCTCGGCGTCGATGTCGCGCAGCATCTCGGTGGCGATGCGGGCCAGCCGGCACTCGGTGTAACGCATGGCGGCGGCGGCATCACCGTCGACCGAGCCGAAGTTGCCATGGCCGTCGACCAAGAGGTAGCGGATGGAGAAGTTCTGGGCCATCCGCACCAGGGCATCGTAGATGGCTTGGTCGCCGTGGGGGTGGAAGCTACCCATCACATCCCCCACGATGCGGGCGCACTTCCGGTAGGGGCGGTTGGGCTGCATGCCGGAGTCGTGCATGCCATACAGCACGCGCCGGTGCACCGGCTTGAGGCCGTCCCGGACGTCGGGAAGGGCGCGCCCCACGATCACGCTCATGGCGTAATCGAGATACGACGCGCGCATCTCGTCGGCGATCTCGATCTGCTCTATGCGGCCTTCCAGCGTCTCCATGGCCTATACATCCAGGGTGCGCACGTAGCGGGCGTTCTCGGTGATGAAGTCCCGCCGCGGCTCCACCTTGTCGCCCATGAGGGTGGTGAACACCTCGTCAGCAAGGGCCGCGTCGTCCACCGTCACCTGCAGCAGCGTGCGCTTGTCGGGGTTCATGGTGGTCTCCCACAGTTGCTCAGGGTTCATCTCCCCTAGGCCCTTGAAGCGCTGCAAGGTGATGCCCGTCCTCCCGATGCGCTCCAGCAGTTGCTCGAGTTGAGCGTCATTGAAGGCGTAGTAATCCTGGCGTTTGTGCAGGACCCGGTAGAGCGGGGGCTGAGCGATGTAGACGAAGCCGGCGTCGATCAGCTCCACCATGTTCCGAAACAAGAAGGTAAGGATAAGGGTGCGGATGTGCGCCCCATCGACATCGGCGTCGGTCATGATAATGAGCTTGTGGTAGCGGGCGGCCGTCAGGTCGAACTCATCGGCCAGGCTGGTGCCGCAGGCGCTGATGATGGCTTGGATCTCGGTGTTGGAGAGGATCTTGTTGAGCCTGGCCTTTTCCACGTTGATGATCTTGCCCCGCAGAGGCAGGATGGCCTGAAAGCTCCTGTCGCGCGCCTGTTTCGCCGAGCCCCCGGCTGAATCGCCCTCCACCAGGTAGAGTTCACAGGAAGCTGGGTCGCGGATGGAGCAGTCGGCCAGTTTGCCGGGCAAGGTGGTGTTCTCCAGCACACTCTTGCGTCGGGTGAGGTCGCGAGCCTTGCGGGCCGCCATGCGGGCGTGGGCAGCCTGGACGATCTTGCTGATTATCTGCTTGGCATCGGAGGGATTCTCCTCCAAGAATTCGGCGAATCTCTGGTTGACGACCCCCTCGACGAAACCGCGAATCTCGGAATTGCCCAGCTTGGTCTTGGTCTGGCCCTCGAACTGGGGATCGCGCAGCTTGACACTGAGGATGGCTACCAAACCCTCACGCACGTCCTCGCCACTGAGGTTCTCCTCCTTCTCCTTGAGGAAGCCTTTGGAGTGAGCGTAGTCGTTGACCGTGCGGGTCATGGCCGCCCGGAACCCGGACAGGTGGGTACCGCCCTCGTGGGTGTTGATGTTGTTCGCGAACGAGAACACGTTGTCGTTGTAGCCGGCGTTCCACTGCATGGCCAGTTCGAGGTAGTGCTCGGCCTCCTGGCCTTCGAAATGGATCACCCGCGGGTGGATGGCGTCCTTATGCGTGTTGATGTGCTTCACGAAATCGACGATGCCGCCGTCGTAGCAGTAGGCGACCGATCGGGGCTCGGAGGGCTTATCGGCCGCCGGCGCCAGGCCGGTGGTCATGTCACCCGCTCCGCCGAACACCGCGGATTCAGCAGCAAACGGGGCACGCGCTCCGGGACCAGAGGCACCGGCGCTCACACCGTCGCCGGACGAACCGTAGTCGTCCTCATCGACGCCCAGAGTCGAGCCTTCGCCTTCTGCTGTCTCTTCCCGCTCGTCGGTGAGGGTGATGCGCAGCGAGCGATTCAGAAAGGCCACTTCGCGCAAGCGCTGGGAGAGGGTGCTGAAATTGAAATTGAGGTCGTCGAAGATGTCCGTATCGGGTCGGAAGTGGATGGTGGTGCCGCGATAGTCGCTACAGGGGCCGACAGTCTCGAGTTCGGTGACCGGCTCACCCCGCGCGTAGCCTTGGCGGAAACGGTGCCCATCACGGCAGACCTCTACCGTCAACCATTCGGAAAGGGCATTGACGACGCTCACGCCCACGCCGTGCAGACCCCCGGACACTTTGTAGCCTTCGCCGCCGAACTTGCCGCCCGCGTGAAGCTTTGTCATGACGATCTCGACCGCGGGCCGACCGTATTGGGGCATAGTCTTGACCGGGATGCCACGGCCGTTGTCCACAACGCGCACCGAGAAGTCGGTGCAGATGGTGACGTCGATGCTGGTGCAGTAGCCCGCTAGGGCCTCGTCGACTGAGTTGTCGACCACCTCGTAGACCAGGTGATGCAAGCCGCGATGCCCGGTGGAACCGATGTACATACCCGGCCGTTTACGAACGGGTACCAGGCCCTCCAGGACCTGGATGTCACCTACGTCGTAAGAGTGCTCTGCCAAACCTGCCCGACCTCTTTCTCTCCCCGCGCGTGACCCACGCGCTCCGCCCGGCCTTCCCGGCCTCCACCCCGCTGCTCCGTGTCCGAGGTGTACCCCGGAACCGCTGCGAAAGCGGGCCACGCGAGTGATGGGAATGGCTCCCGGGAGGCTGGAAGAAGGGCCGACCTGTCACCGTGGAGAGTGCGGCCCACGTCGCTGATATGATAGCACACGGGCCCTTTCCCGACCTTATCTAGTACGCTGTCAGCGAACAGAATCGGCCTGTCCGCGGACGAAGGCGGCCTCCATCGCGCGCGCGATCTGGTCGCGCAGGTCGGGGTCGAGATCCAGCGTCTCCACCTCGGCCAAGACCGCCTTCTGCTCGGCCGAGAGAGTCCCCCCTCCCCCCTCGGGGTCCGGACTGTCTCCGCTCGTCGTCGCTGGCGTCGGCGGGACGTCACACCGTCCGGGGTGTCTTCCTGTGGCGGCTCGCGCCGAGGAGCGTCCGGCAGGACGCTCCTCCCAGCCTGCGTGCCGGAAGACCACCCTCTCCACGACCCCTTCACCCAGACGCTCGTTGATACGGGCGGCAATGGCGTCACCCATGAGCTGGAGAGTCTGTGCCCAGGCGCTTGACGAAGCACTGACCACCAATCTGCCCCGGTTCAGCTGGACGGGCTGGGCGTTCGCGGCTACCTCATCACCCACCAGCTCAGGCCAGATCACGGCCAACAGCCTGGCTGGGACTCGGAGGGCGTCGGGATCCGCTCCAGCCCCCTGGCCCGGGGACGAGCCCGGGAGCTGGATGTGGTCAGCCTGGCCCGGCAGGCCGCGGGAGGCGCCCTGGGGCCGAGGGGGCGCCCCACATGCCTCGCCCAGCAGGTCGCCTAGGCGGTCGAAGTCCGTGGACCCGCTCATCCGCTCATCACTCCGCCGAGAGCTCCACCACCGCGGCCCCCTGCAGCTCCTCAGGCGAGAAATACCGCAGGTCGGTGGTGGTGATGACCGTCTGCCCGCCTCGTTGGACCAGACCCACCAACGCCCTTCTGCGGTCGTCGTCCAACTCGCTCATGACATCGTCCAGCAGCAGCAGGGGTTCACGGGGGGAGCCGCACATGTGATGCCACTCGGCCAGCACCAGCGCCAAAAGAGCCGCTCGCTGCTCGCCCTGGGAGGCGCAGTCGCGCACGTCTAGCCCCAGCCGCAGCAGCCTCAAGTCGTCGCGATGCGGCCCCACGTGGGTGTAGGTGCGCTGCTGGTCGGCGCCCCGCATCTGGGCCAGCCGCTCTTGGTAGCCCTCTTCGTCCAGGTCGGCGACGTTCGTGCGGTAGATCAGCCGGAGAGAGTCCACGGGGTCGCCCGTGAGATCCGCGTGCGTGCGCTGGAAGGAGGCGATGAACGACGCCAGCGTCGCTGCCCGCCATTGA
>JAZDLO010000202.1:0-2032 GCA_043801935.1 bacterium | reverse complement strand
GAGCGCGGTCACTTCCTCGGCCATCTTGGTCAGCGTGGCCTGCTGCTCGGCCGGCACGTCGCCGCCGAAGGTCGTCTTGACTTCCTGGATGCCCGCCGTCAGCGTGGCTACACTGCCGGCGAGTTCCTCCATGGCCGTCTTCAGTTCTTCACTCATGAGAATTGTCACCTCCTGGGTAACAAAAAGCCGTTAAATAGAACTTCTGGGGGGCTATTTCTACGAGGTGAGCGTCTTGCTGGCCTCGTGTATTTTCTCTGTGGTTTTTCGGATGAGGGCGACGAGATCCGCCTCGCCTGGGTCGAGGTCGTTCATGGCACAGATGCCTTTGAGCAGCAGCGCAGCGGAATTGAGTTCGGCCAGGGCCTGGCGCACCTCTTCCTCGCGACCTTCGGCACTCAGGTTCTTGGTGAGTTCGTTGAGGTAGGTGGCCTCATCGAGCAATAGACTGATCGGGTCCGCCTTCTCCACAAACTCCCGGAGTTCGCGGTAGTCCCTGGTGGGGATATTCTCGTCGGTGAGGTCGAGCTTGTCCTCGTCTACGCCCGCCATGATGACCACCCGGCCGCCCTTCATAGCGGTAATGAGAGCCTGGGGGTTCATGGCGAAGCCGTTGGGCAGCACCGAGTATTCCTGGAGATCCCACTTGGAGACCTCCCGGATGGTCTGACCATCTTCCCTTACCGTCTTCTTCTCTGTCGGTTTCCAGCCGATGGACAGGCAACCCAGGATCTTCTCCTTCATGCCCACCAGGATGTCCTGGTTGGTGGGGACGTCGAATATCTTCCCCTTGGTGAACAGACCTTCCTCGCGTTCCTCGAAGTAGAGGGATTTGCCGATGGGCCGTTCGTTCTGTGTCCAGCCGTGGCCATAGAAGATGGGGATGCTGGGATTGGCGTCGGCGATGTGCTTGCCTGACCCATAGAGCAGACGATCCCCCCCCTGATCCACGTTCCCGTAGGCCGCCGCATAGCCCTCGAAGGTGCGCTCTTCCAGATCCACCTTGAACTCTTGTGGCGGCGATGTCTTTACCTCACACACGATCATGTCTTTCCTCCTTTTTCTCGCCGTCACTCGGCGGAGTAGGTACACCAACAGCGACACAGAGGGTGCGCTAATGGCCGCATATCGCCGCTGGGGAACGGTTCAGCTATGGGGATGCCCCCGGCGGCTTCGTTGTGCTGGCAGATGACTTCCACTCTCTCGTCGCGCATCGTCTCCCAGCGTTTATGAGACATCCCCTGTCTGAGGGCTAGGACTTCCCGGATGCTCTCGTAAGCGGTGCCCGACTCGAACTGAGCAGCCAAACCCGCCCGCCACTGGGCCTGTCCTTCGTAGTAGGAAAGGATTCGGTCCCGCAGTTGGTAGTAGGCCTCGCCGTTCGCGATACCTTCCGCTATCTGGTCGCGGATGCCCCGCACGCTCGTCTGGGTCACGTCCCGGGCGAAGCGGCTCTCCTGGGCCTGGAGGAGGTCGCGGATGAACTCGGTGTCGATGGTGACGTCCGCGCCGATACCGTAGTCGCGGGTCATGGCGGTGATCGCCCGGCCCGCAGAGTGGGCGAGGTAGGGACGGATGGTCCTTTCCAGAGCGGCGATTTCGACCTCAAGATTAAAGGCGGCAGCAGCTATGGCGTCCGCCGATACGACCTCGCCGGCCCCAAGAGCGGCCTCGAAGGCGGCCAAGGACTGCACCACGCCGTAGGCCTCCCACATGAGAAGGGCGGCCAGAAGGATGGCTAGTTGTTCGCGCTCATCGTCGGCGTCACCGGAGGGGTCTTGTTTCAGCGACCAAAAGGGCGCACCACCTTCCCGACCTCGGGGGGTGGGAGTTCGAGCGGCACCACCTCATTCACTGGCTCCCCGCCAGCGGCCATGTTGACCGGGATATACAACTCGTCGCCGCCCTCGGCGGGTGGCAGGTTGTGCCATATCCTGCGCTTCTCGTTGGGCTTGATCCACCAGGCTTTCGAGCCGGCCTCGGCCAGCTTATCGAGCTCCGGCCGAAGCATATCGTCCATATCAAACTCGACGAA
>JAZDLO010000197.1:0-6526 GCA_043801935.1 bacterium | reverse complement strand
ATGGGCATCATGATGGCCCAGATGGTCCTGCGCGGGTCGGACCGCGGTGAGATCCAGGAACTGGCCCGCTCGATCATCAGGACCCAGAGCGCTGAGATCGAGCAGATGCGGGATTGGTATCGGGCCTGGTACGGCGGGTAGTCGGGGGTCGTTCGATCCGGGGGCTACGGCACGCGTGATCCCGCTCTTCGGGCGGTCCCACTCTACGGGCGATCCCGCTCTGACTTACCGATGGCGCCGGAACACAGCGTAGGTGAACTCCTGGGTCGCCCCGGCGGGAGTCACGTGCTGCTTCTCAAGGCTCCGCACAAGCTCGAACTCCGAACCGAAACAGGCAGAGAGCTTGTCGGCGTCGTATCGCTCGACCTCCAGGCCGCTGCACCGCTCGGGTCCCCCGGGGCCGAAGGTGGCTATCACGACGTATCCGCCAACCCGCAGACCCTCTCGAACGGAGTTCAGGTACGCCTGCCGATCGGTCTCGTCCGTTAGGAAGTGAAACACGGCCCGGTCGTGCCACACGTCGACCTGTTGCGACAGGCGTAGGTATCGCGCGTCCGCGGCACGCCACGTCACCCTATGGCCGCGTTCTCCCAGCCGCTTCCGAGCCACATCCATGGCGGCCTCGGAAATGTCCGCCACTACTACGTCGCGATAGCCCTTATCCAGAAGCCGGTCGACCAGGAGCGACGCTCCTCCTCCGATATCTACGATCGTGCTGTCCTTGGCCGGCGCAACTGCGCCGATCAGGTCTGATCATGTCTCGGGTTCCGTCTCGAACCAGCTGACCTGATCGGCGGCCTTGGTCGTCCAGACTTTCTCCCAGTGCGATTCCGGATGATCCATGGACGCACCTCCCCGTCACGTTGTTTCGACGCCCGCCCGACGGCGCGGTTCGTCCGCGCTGCAAAGCTCAATCACCGGCTACGAAGAAGACCCAGTCGCCCGTTTCGTCGATGCCCACTCGGTAGCCGACGTAGCCGCCGAAGGACTTCCAGCCGGCGATATCCCCTTCGCCGAAGTACTGCCCCAGCAGCTGGGTCTGATAGCCGGTCAGGTTCTGGAAATCAAGCGCGTATGCAAACGGCCACACGAACAGCCCGTCCACGCGACCGTAAGGCATATTGAGAACGGTGACGAGCCACGCCAGGACCGGTTCTCCCCTTTCCTCCGCAGACCGCCAGTAGGCGGCTGGTCCTTCGTCCGCCCCTCCGAAGGTGAACGTGAACTCACCCGGGCCCTCCAGAGCGAGACGCTCCAGAGCCTGATAGTCACACGACCTCGCCGCGTTGAATACCGCCGCCCTCGCGCTCGCGACGGCGCTGACAAGGCCCTGCTGGGGGAAGAGCCCCAGATCGAGCCGCGAGGCGGAGCAGGTGGGCTCGGTGGAGGAAGACGTGGTGGTGGATGACGTGGGTGCGCTCACAGAGGTCGGCGAAGCGGACGCCGACGTGCTGCTCGCGCTCTCGTTCCCGCAACCGGCCGATACCACAGCCAATACCATGAGCACGAGGACCGCGACGAGCGCTGTGACACCGGAAAGGTAGTAGCCGCGCCTGGGACTCATGGGGCTTCCCTCCTGGCAAAGGACGTTCCTCGGTGAGATTCCCCGTCGTCATGGGTCGGCAAACGTGGGTCTGTCACCTTGGAGGGCCCCCCGCGCACGAAACAGCCCGCGAGGAGCTGCTAGATTCTCCCCGGGACATCCGACGGTCCTGCCCCGTAGAATAAGTGAGTCAGCCGAAAGGTTGTCTTGGGACCCGCCGCAGATCCAGGAGGCGACCGATGAAAGAACCGGCATCCGTGGAAACGAGAAAGTCAGCATCTGAAGAGGGCGATATTGTCGAGGGTGCCGGCCCGCTTGCGGGCGTCACCGTCGTCGACCTGAGCCGCGTCCTCGCCGGTCCTTTCTGCACCCTCCTCCTCGCCGACTTGGGAGCGCGCATCATCAAAGTTGAGGCTCCGGTCTGCGGGGATGACGCCCGGCACTTCGGGCCTTTCATGAACGGTAAATCCGCGTACTTCATGTCGCTCAACCGGGGCAAGGAAAGCATCGCACTCGACCTCAAGGCCCCCGAGGGACGGGCGATCTTGGAGGGACTCCTGGAAGGGGCTGACGTGCTGGTCGAGAACTTTCGACCGGGGACTCTGGAGAGACTCGGCTACGGCTGGGACACACTGCACCGCCGCTATCCACGACTGATCTACGCCGCCGTTTCCGGGTTCGGTCACACCGGCCCGTACTCGCAGCGCCCGGCCTACGACATCATCGTGCAGGCCATGGGCGGCCTTATGGGCCTTACCGGGCATCCGGAAAGCGCCCCCACGCGGGTGGGGACCTCCATCGGCGACATAGCAGCCGGATCGTTCCTGGCGATCGGCATCAACGCAGCCCTGTACCATCGCGAGCGGGGCGGAGAAGGGATGATGATCGACGTCGCGATGCTCGACGGACAGGTGGCGATCCTCGAGAACGCGATAGCCCGGTACGCGGCGACGGGTTCCGTGCCCGAACCCCTGGGAGCGCGCCATCCTTCGATCACTCCCTTCGACGCTTTCGCCGCCTCCGACGGCTACCTGGTGATCGCCGCCGGCAACGAGGTACTGTTCGAGCGGCTGTGCGCTGCTCTCAGGCGCGCTGACCTGGCCCAGAGCCCCCTTTTCTGCACCAACGCGCTACGCACCCAGCACCATGCGGCGCTTAAGGACGAGCTCGAATCAGTTCTCGGCCTCCACCCTGTGAGCCACTGGCTACGTGTTCTCGATGAGGCCGGCATCCCTTCCGGCCCGATCAACACCGTTGATCAGCTTCTGGCCGATCCTCAGGTCGTCGAAAGGAACATGGCGGTGACCATGGACGATCCGGTCGCCGGTCGTCTGGTCTTGGCCGGAAACCCCATCAAGTTCTCGGGCTTCGCGGACCCTACGGAGCGGCGCCCGGCCCCCGATCTTGACGGTGACCGGGATCGCATTCTTGCTGCTCTTGCACAGATTCCCGGGGGAAACGGGCCTCCGCGGTGAACGCGAGATAGCCGCGACCCGACCGGATCCGACCGCTCAGAGAGGCTCAGCTCTGCCTTGACGCTCCCTATTCCACCAGTTGGTTCTTGGTGGCGTAGCGAATGAGTTCAGCGTTGTTCTTCATCTTCATCTTTTCCAGGATACGAGCGCGATAAGTGCTGATGGTCTTGGCGCTGAGCGATAGCTCTTTCGCAGCTTCCGTGACTGTCTTCCCGGAAGCGATCAGGCATAGGACTTGGTACTCACGGCGAGAGAGGGTCTCGTGGGGCAGCGGCCCCCCCTCCTCACGCACGACGGCGACCAAGAGCTCGGCCAGGGAAGCGCTCACATATTTTCCCCCCGTGGACACCTTTCGAATAGCCGCTACCAGTTCCTCGGGCGCACTTTCCTTGGTCAGGTATCCCGATGCACCAGCCCGAAGGGCACGCACGGCATATTGCTCCTCCGGATGGATGCTCAGCATAAGGACGGGGAGCGTCGGCCTTTCGGCCCTAAGATCGGACAAGACGTCGATGCCACTCGCGATGGGCATCGAGATATCCAGCAGTACCACGTCGTAGTCGCCTGACCTCGCCTCAAGGAGCGCTTCCCGCCCGTTAGTGGCTTCACCGGCCACAGACAGGTCAGGAGCGTCCTGGATTATCTGCTTGAGTCCCAACCGAAAGACCGGGTGGTCATCGGCGATCAGGATTCTCAGCATCGAGATCCTCCGATCTTTTCTCCCGCCTTGCCGAGGGGAATACTCACCGCGACTACCGTCCCCTTGCCCGGAGTGCCGCTGATCTTCACCTCGCCGCCCCACGGTCGGGTGCGTTCGCGCATACCGATCAGCCCAAAGGCTCTGGGATGGAGAATCTGGCTTTCTTCGATGCCTTTGCCGTTGTCGCTGATTCTTAACGAGACGCGCCTTGCTCCTTTTTTCAAGCTTACCGTGACTCTGGTCGCATCAGCGTGGCGGACCACGTTCGTCAACGCCTCTTGACAAATGCGGAAGACGGCCGTAGAGCGGTCTCGGTCCAGGATCGCATCTTCAGGGGACGCGCTGAACTTGACCTTGATGCCGGTAAGTTTGCTGAATTCCTGGGTCTGCCATTGGATGGCGTCCGCCAGACCGAGGTCATCCAGTACACCGGGCCGCAATTCCGCGGAGATCTTCTTCACTCTCTCGATGGCCGCCCCAACCAGCTCGTACATCGATTCTGCCTTGCCTAGGAGCGATTCCTGATCTTGGGGAAGTCTCTTGGTCAGCCAGGACAGGTCGATCTTCAGGGCTGTCAACGTCTGACCGAGCTCATCATGGATCTCACGCGCCATCCTCGTTCTCTCTTCCTCCCGGACGGATTCGAGAAACCGGGAGAGCTCACGCAGCTGCTCTCGCGAAGCCTGCAGCTGCGCTTCGCCCTTCTTGGCGTCGGTGATGTCGGAAACCATGTGTAGGAAGACTCTCCCGCCTTCCCGGTCGAGACTCCCGGTCGGGTAGATCGCCGATCTGATCCAGCGTCCCGACTCTTCGTCAAGGGCCTCCCGCTCGACCGCCTGTCCTTTCTCGACGGCTTCCTCCAGCGGACAGGCGTACCACGGCTCATCGAGACCATGAACGACCGCCGGACAGTGCTTGCCCACAATGGCCTCGGGTGTGAGCCCCAGCTTCTCCCGGACTGCGCTGTTCGCCTGCAGAACCCGGTGATGCTCATCCAGGAGAAGTACGTAGGACGGGAAGGCCTCGAGGATGTCCGAGACGTGGAGCTCCAGGTTCGCATTCGGGCCGGGGGATTCAGGTGTCGCGGCGGCGCCTTTGCCCGGTGACCCTTTGGCTTTTGACTGCATCTCGCCCGGTCCCTTTCCGGAGTCGACCCCATTCCTGACAGCCTGAGAAGGGGGTCACTTCTCTCCCGTGTGGCTTGAGTATAGGTCAGTGTACCCCCAGAGCCCCTGGGAGGTGGCGACCTCGGCCCCCGGTAGCGTATGTGGTAGATTGTCAAGGGCCAGGTCCAACGTCGGCCTGGCGGCAGCGAGCGAGGCGGTGGGGGCCCTGGGGATTTCATCGTGATCGCATCGGAGACCCCCGACCCAGGAGGCCTCATGGTTCCCGGTCGCGAGAATGGCGCAGCAGGACAAGGCGGACCTCCCAGAGCCCAGGCCCTTCAGCTGGCAGACATAGTGCGCTGGTGGCGAGGTGCAAGCTGGAAGGGCCGGACGGCTGTCTTCGTCCCAGTGGGGATCATCATCTTCTTCATTCTGCTGTGGGTGATCTCCCGATTTTTCACCGACTACCTGTGGTTCCAAGAGATGGGCTTCACCACCGTGTTCTGGACCAGGATCTGGGCCCGGCTGGTGGTCATGGTGGCTGCAGGCGTCGTGTTCTTCGCCATCTTCTACGGCAATCTGAGACTCGCGCGACGTTTCCTACCCAGGGTGAGACCGGCGAACGACGTCGACGGCGAGGTCTACGAGCTGGTCGACACCCGGACTCGAGGCGGCCGTCGCTTCTTCCTGGTGATCTCCATCGTGCTGGGGGTGATATTCGCCCTGGGGTATGGCGGATCTTGGGAGCGGATATGGCTCTTCTTTCGGCAGGTCGATTTCGGCTTTAGCGCGCCGGTGTTCGGCCGGGATGCGGCCTTCTTCGTGTTCACCCTACCGGTGGCCCGCATGGTCCTGACCTTCGTGATGCTTTCCTTCTTCTTGAGCTTTGTGGGAGCCCTGGTTATCTACATCTCTCATCGGGCGATCGGCGTGGACGGGCGCAGCTTGCGAGCGGCCCCGCATGTGAAGGCGCACCTGTCGGTCATAGTGGCGGTGGCGATGTTGGGTAAGGCTGTGGACTACCTCTTGGGTGTGTGGGGTCTGGCCTACTCTGAACGGGGCGCCACCTTCGGCCCGAGCTACACCGACGTGAACGTGCAGATACCCGTCTTGCGCTTTCTGGCCATCGTCGCGGTGATCGCGGCCGTGCTCTTCCTCGTCAATGTCTACTTCAGAGGGTGGCGTCTCCCCGCAATAGCCATCGGGGTGCTGTTCCTCACCTGGCTCTTCGCCGGGCAGATCTACCCGGCCATCATCCAGCAGTACCGGGTGTCGCCCACCGAGATCGAGAAAGAGACCACTTACATCACCAACAACATCAACTCGACGCGATGGGCCTTCGGTTTGAACGAGGTGGAGCTGGTCCCGTTCGATGCGAACACCAATCTCGACGCGGACTCCATCGAGGCCAACGCCGCCACGGTCGAGAACGTGAGGGTGTGGGATCCGAGCCCGGCGTTGGACACCTATCGGCAGATTCAGGAAATCCGTTCCTACTACACCTTTGAGGATGTGGATGTGGACCGGTACGTGATCGACGGCATGTACCGCCAGGTCCTTCTCGCGGCCCGGGAGTTCGACCAGTCCAAGCTCAGCGATCAGGCTCAGACCTGGGTCAACCAGCACCTTACCTACACGCACGGTTACGGTGTGACGGTCAGCCCTGTGAGCGAGGCCACCGAGCAGGGGCTGCCCGAGCTCT
>JAZDLO010000163.1:0-2174 GCA_043801935.1 bacterium | reverse complement strand
CTATAGCGCTCACCAGAACTGACCCCCCCGCGCTCACATAAACTGACCCACCAGAGGCGGTGTTCTCCTTCCGGGTAGTCAGAGATCTCGGTGTGGGAAGGGTCGAGAGGGAAGCGATTCTGACCTGGGCGCGTGGACTGGTGCTTGCTTCCAGTGGCGATGTGGGGGATGCTCCCGTCCTACCCTCAACTACGAAATATCAGGCAGGACGAGAGCTTGCATAGCCTGAACATCCTAAGCGAAACCCTGGGTTTTCGCTCGTAACCCTTCAGGAACGTTTCACGTTCCGCCCCGGCTGGTACCGCGACGACGAGGTCTCCGACCTGGTCCTCTCGTATTACTTCGTGCTGCGGGAGGCGTTGCGGAGCCGGCCCGGTCTGCGGCCGTGCCTGACCCGGTGCCAGCACTGCCGGATTTTCTTCCTGTCCGATCCCAGGAACCTTGGCCGCAAGGACCTCGGATGCCCCTTCGGCTGCCGGGACGCGCACCGCAGGAAGGGCTCGACCAGGCGGAGCGTGAAGTACAACCAGACGGAAGCCGGGAAGATGAAGAAGGCGCGGCTCAACGCCCGGCGCCGGCGGGCAGGAGACTCCGAGGTCGAGCCGGAGGAGGCGAGCGAGGAGATCGAGTTCGATCCAGGGATCGTCACGCACATCGTGATGGTCACCAGCCTGATCGAGGGCTTTGCCGTCAGCCGCACGCAAGTCATCGCGATGCTCCGCAGGACCGTGAGACAACACAGCATATTTCGGGAGAGTCGACACGACTACCTTGTGCGCTGGCTCACGGAACACCCTCCATGAGGACACGAATGGCGCGCGACGTAGAGCTCTCGAGCTTTGACCTGCGGTACGAGGATCACCGGATGAAGAACTCCAGGCTGGAGGCGAAGTTGCTCGTCTCCATCCAGGAGCGTGGCGTCGAAAGGCCGCTGGAAGGCGTGGATATCGACGCCAGGAGAATCCTGCTCAACGGCTTCAAGCGGTACCGCTGTGCGCGCAGGCTGGGACTCGGCATCGTGCCGTATGCCTCGCTGGGGAGCGACGAAGCGATGGGCATCATCGCGGTGCTACGCGCCTCCGGCGAAAAGAAGCTGAGCATCATCGAGCAGGCACAGTTCGTCGAGGATCTGAGTCAGCAGCACCGCTTGACCGTCTTGGAGATCGCCGAGTGTCTGTCACGGAGCAAGTCGTGGGTGGTCATGCGTCTGGGGCTGGTCCGCGAGATGGAGGGGGTGGTCCGAGAGAAAGTTCTTTGCGGAGCGTTTCCGGTCTACTCCTACATGTACACGCTGCGCCCGCTGCTGCGCAGCAACAGCAAGGCGAAAGTGGCGGCGTTCGTCGCGGCGACAGCCGGGAAGAAGCTCAGCATCCGGGAGATCCAACAGCTGGCAGACGGCTACTTCAGTGGGCCGCAGTGGTTTCAAGAGGAGATCGACAGCGGCCATCTTGCGCTGGCCCTCGAGCGGATCGAGCAGGCGCCGGCGGCGCCCGAGGGTTCAAGCAAGTTCGAGCAGGTGCTCCTTTCTGACCTCGAGACCCTCTCGAAGTCGCTGCGGCGGGTGCTGCGGAAAAGCCAAAACCCGCAGCTCAAAACCCGGTCCTTTCGTGCTCAAGCCAGTCTCCTGCTCGCGGGCATCCTCAGTCGCATGGACGCCTTTCAAAAGGCGTTGAGAGAGCTTCATGATCGCACCCGACAAGCGTAAGGCGATCTTCCTGCTGCATCAGGAGGGCATGGGTGTGCGGCAGATCGCCCGCAGACTGCGTGTCTCGCGCAACGCCGTCCGCGCGATCATCGACGAAAAAGGCGCGCTGCCGGCCACCGTGCGCAAGGACAAGATCCAGATCGACCAGGAGTTGCTGGAGCATCTTCTTGGCGAATGCGAAGGGTACATCCAACGGGTCCACGAGAAGCTGGTGGAGGAGAAGAAGATCGACGTCAAGTATTCCACGCTGACACGGATGATCCGGGACCTCGGAATCGGCCGCAACAAGAAGGCCAGGTGCGACCGCGTGCCGGACGAGCCGGGAGCGGGTAACCGTTCAGGGGGCACCATTGTCGGGCATTGCTGAAAGCCTGCTACGTGCGTTCTCGCTGACGGGCCGGAGGAAGACCGTCTTTCTTGGGAGCGCGGCCGTTCGGTCTCGATCTGTCTTGCCTCGGCCCTGCGTCAC
>JAZDLO010000153.1:0-19711 GCA_043801935.1 bacterium | reverse complement strand
CACTTCCATGGTAAGGAAGGGGTCATCGGTTCAAATCCGATTGGGGGCTCCATCGCGTGGCGGCGTAGCTCAGTTGGTCAGAGCAGCGGAATCATAATCCGCGAGTCAGAGGTTCGAGTCCTCTCGCCGCTACCTTTGTTTGTGGTAGCATGCACGAGCGTCGTTGACTAGGGAGCGGTAAAGTAATGCGGGTACAGGTGACGATGGCTTGCCAAGAGTGCAAACGCCGTAATTACACCAGCATGAAGAACAAGCGCAACGATCCGGAGCGGATCGAGTTGCGCAAGTACTGCAAATGGTGCGATACGGTCACGGTCCATAAAGAGACGAAGTAGTCCAACACCGGAAAGCCGGGTAGACGTAGGGCAGTAGCTCCAACGGTAGAGCGCCGGTCTCCAAAACCGGATGTTGGGGGTTCGAATCCCTCCTGCCCTGCCAGTTCTCCCCCAGCAAGCGGATAGAGGCCATGGCGAAGATCGTGAGCGACAAGTCAGCGGGCAAGACCCAGATCAAGCAGAGCGGGGCCTTGAAGGGCGCCCTCTCGCGCTCGTCCTCGCGGGTGGCCGCAGCGCGTCCCACGGCCTCTCCGCATGGTACGGTCAGCACCAAGCCGCACGGCCGCGTCTGGACGTTCTTCCGCGAAGTGCGGATCGAGATGAGCAAGGTCACCTGGCCGCCACGCAAGGAACTGCTGCAGGCCACGGGCGTGGTGATCGTCGCAGTCGTCATCGCCGCCGTGTACATCGGTGTGTTCGATTTCATCTGGAACGTGATCGTCCGGGCCGTCGGGCTGGGCTGAGCCACGGATCCCAGCCCCACATCGCTAGGAGCAATAGCGTCCATGGATTCGAAGTGGTACGTCATCAACACGTACTCCGGCCACGAGAACAAGGCCCGCGCGAATCTCGAGCACCGCATCCAATCGATGAACCAGGTGCAGTACTTCGAAGAGATCGTTGTGCCCACCGAGCAGGTGGTCGAGACCAAGGGGGGCGAGAAGATCCAAGTCGAGAAGCGCATCTTCCCCGGTTACCTGTTGGTCAAGATGATCCTCACCGATGATTCGTGGTCGCTGGTCAAGAACACTCCCGGGGTGACAGGGTTCGTCGGCTCGGAGAACAAGCCCACTCCGCTGATGCCCTCGGAGGTCGATCGCATCCTGCACACCACGACGGTGGAGAAGCCCAAGGCCAAGGCCGAGTTCTCCGTGGGCGACCAGGTGCGCGTGATCAACGGGCCGCTCACCGATTTCACCGGTGAAGTGGCCGAGGTCAACATAGAGCAGAGCAAGCTCAAGGTGATGGTGTCCATCTTCGGAAGAGATACACCCACCGAGCTGGGGTTCGAGCAAGTCAAGAAGATCTAGGTTGGTAGGACCGCGGATCCTGAGATAGAGACGGAGATTCAAGGTGGCGAAGAAGGTACGGGCGCTGGTAAAGTTGCAGATCGTGGGGGGCAAAGCTAGCCCGGCCCCCCCGGTGGGCCCTGCTCTGGGACAGCACGGCGTCAATATCATGGAGTTCTGCAAGGCCTATAATGCGGCCACCCAGGACCGTGTCGACCAGGTCGTCCCCGTGGAACTGACGGTCTTCGAAGATCGGTCCTTCACGTTCATCCTCAAGACCGCCCCGGCCGCGGTTCTCATCCGGCAGGCCGCCGGCATCGCGAAGGGCTCAGGCAGCCCGCGCAAAGAGAAGGTGGGCGAGATCACCAAGGATCAGCTGCGGCAGATCGCCGAGGTGAAGATGCCCGACCTCAACGCCAACGACGTCGAGGCCGCCATGAAGATCCTCGCGGGCACGGCACGGAGCATGGGAGTCACTGTAGCGGAATGAACCCGCAGTCGCGGGTAGGACGGTGGGAGGGCTTTTTCGCCCGTCTGACCACCAGGAGGTATCACGATGAGTAGGGATTCTAAACGCTTCCAGGAAGCCAAGCGGGCCGTCGAAGCGGGCCGTTTCTACGGGCCGCTCGAGGCCGCGAAGTTGCTCAAGGGCGTCACCACGGCCAACTTCGACGAGAGCGTCGAGGTCCACATCAAGCTGGGTGTCAACCCTCGCCACGCCGACCAGCAGGTACGGGGTACGGTCATGCTGCCTCATGGCACGGGCAAGACCGTGCGGGTGGCCGTCTTCGCCAAGGGTGAGAAGGCTACCGAGGCCGAAGCGGCCGGCGCAGACCTCGTGGGGGCCGAAGACCTGGCCGCGCAGATCGAGGGAGGCATGCTCGACTTCGATGCCGCCATCGCCACCCCCGACATGATGGGCGTGGTCGGCAAGCTGGGCCGGGTGCTTGGCCCGCGCGGTCTCATGCCCAACCCCAAGGCGGGTACGGTGACCTTCGAGGTCGGCAAAGCCGTGCAGGATATGAAGGCGGGGAAGGTCGAGTACCGCACCGACAAGTTCGGAGTGATACATCTTATCGTGGGCAAGAAATCCTTCGAGGCCGAACAGCTGGTGGCCAACTACAGCGAAGTGCTGGGCGAGATCGTGCGAGCCAAGCCCGCGGCGGCTAAGGGAAAGTACTTGCGCAGCATCACCATGACCACCACCATGGGTCCCGGCGTCCCCTTGGATACTGCCAAGACGCGAGCCCTACTGGAAGAAGAAGCCTAGCCGGGCTATACTCCCCGGCGTTATCCGCCAGAGACAGCTGGTGCCGCTAGATGCGGCAGAAGCGGTGAGGTCTTTGGACCGACCCGCCAGCCGAGGCAGAGTGAGATCGACATAACGGCTCGCATGAGCCTGTGACGTCATCGTCCGCCTCTGCTATCGGAGGTGGACGATTTTATTCGAAGGAGGTGAGACAGTATGCCAAGACCGGACAAGGTCGAAGCGGTCAAGGAGATCACGGCAGATCTCAAAGCGACCGACATCTACTATTTTGTGGACTACCGAGGACTGACCTTCTCCGAGGCCACCGAGTTGCGCGCCCGCCTGCGGAAGGTCGACGCCAGCCTGAAGGTGGTCAAGAACTCCCTGGCTAGGATCGCCGCCGCCGACGCGGGGTTGGAGGGACTGATCGAGCTCCTGCAGGGCCCTACGGCCATCGCCTATTGTCATGGCGATCCCGTGCAGGTGGCGAAGACCATCCAGGACTTCATCAAGGAGAAGAAGAAGGCCGCGATCCGCGGGGGTAAACTCCAACGCTCCCTGCTGACGGCCTCCGACGTGGAGAGATTGGCCGCCCTGCCCAGCCGCGAGCAGCTCATAGCTCAGGTCGTGGGCGCCATCGCGTCGCCGCTGACAGGGCTCGCCAATGTCCTCAACGGTCCCATCCGTGGATTGGTGATGGTACTTGCCCAAGTCGAGGGACAGAAGGCGAACGCCGCCTGAGCCCGGTGCGCTGCCGCGCATCATTGCACCATGTATCTGAAGGCATTTGAAGAGAGATTGGAAGGAGTTGAGCCAAGGTGACGAGTCAAGAGCTCATCGAAGAGATCAAGAAGATGTCCGTCCTCGAACTGTCGACGCTGGTCAAGGCCTTAGAGGAAGAGTTCGGCGTGAGCGCCGCGATGCCCATGGCTATGGCGCCCGCTGCTGCTGGTGCCGCCGCCGTCGCTGAACAAGAAGAGAAGACTGAATTCGACGTGGTCCTCAAAGCTGTGGGCGAGAAGAAGATCCAGGTCATCAAAGTGGTGCGTGCTGTCACCGGCCTGGGCCTCAAGGAGGCGAAGGACTTGGTCGACGGGGCTCCAAACGCGGTCAAGCAGGCCATCAAGAAAGACGAGGCTGAAGAGCTGAAGAAGCAGCTTGAAGAAGTGGGCGCCGAAGTCGAAGTCAAATAGTCGATCTGGCTGGTGAGGTCCGGGCAGGACCGTCCCGGCGAAATGCCAGCCTGGCTTCGGGTAGATCCCAGAGGACTCACCCGAAGCTGGGCTGGTCGCGTATGCGCGTGCGTGATAGTATACAAGTTTGCGCGTTGAACCCTGTGCAAAACCCCTGCTATGTGAGGAGTGATCCCCTTTGGGCGAAAGGAAGACTCCCAGGCCGCGTAAATCCTTCTCCAGCTTACCGCAGATTCTCGACGTCCCCAACCTGATCGCCATCCAGACCGACTCGTTCGATTGGTTCAAGAATCAAGGCCTCAGGGAGACCATCGATGACATAAACCCCATCGAGGACTATACGGGCAACTACGCTGTCGAATTCGGGGAGTACCAGTTTCACGAGCCGGCGCTCACGCTCAAGGAATGCCGGGACAAGGACCAGACCTACGCGGCCCCGCTCTTCATCACGGTCCGCTTCGTCAACCGCGAATCGGGGGAGATCAGGGAACAGAACGTCTTCATGGGCGACTTCCCCATGATGACCGAGCAAGGCACGTTCATCATCAACGGCACCGAGCGGGTGATCGTCACCCAGCTGGTGCGGTCCCCCGGCGCCTACGTCATGGCGGCCAAGGATCCCACCAAGCAGGTGCTCATCGCTAACCTCATGCCGGCCCGGGGCTCTTGGCTGGAGTTCGAGATCGACAAGCGGGGCGGGGTCTCGGTACGTATCGACCGCAAGCGCAAGCTGCCGGCCACCGTGTTCCTTCGCGCTTTGGCGGGCATCGACTCTCAGAAGACCAAGGACGATCCCGACCTCCTCTCCAAGGGGACCGACGAAGAGATCCTCGACCTATTCGACGGCAATCCCTTCATCAAGGCCACCCTGGAGAAGGATTCGGTCCGTTCTGTCGAGGAAGCCCTGGTCGAGCTGTTCAAGAAGCAACGCCCGGGCGAACCGCCCACGCTCGAGGCCAGCCGCAACTTGCTCTGGAATATCTGCTTCGACCCCAAGCGCTACGATCTCACCCGGGTGGGTCGGCACAAGTTGAACGCCCGCCTGGGCCTCGACACCGACCTGGACGTGCGCACCCTCACCAAGGCCGACATCGTCGCTCTGGTGCGAGAGCTGGTGCAGGTGCCTCTGGCTATCGATCACGAGCATCTCTTGGAGGAGGCCCGCGACCTGGCGGAGGTGGCCCCCAGCCTGCCCTGGGACGAGGTGGCCAACCGCATGGATGAATACGAGCATTTCGGCAACCGTCGCCTGCGCATGGTGGGCGAGCTGGTGCAAGAAGCCTTCCGCGTGGGCCTCTACCGTATGGAGCGGGTGGTGCGCGAGCGCATGACCACCGAGGACGTGGATACCATCACGCCACAGTCCATCATCAACATCCGTCCGGTGGTGGCGGCGCTCAAGGAATTCTACGGTAGCTCTCAGCTCTCGCAGTTCATGGACCAGACCAACTCGCTGGCCGGTCTCACCCACCGCCGGCGTCTCTCTGCGCTGGGAGCGGGCGGCCTCACTCGGGAGCGGGCTCCAATCGAAGTGCGGGATGTGCACCCCACCCACTATGGGCGCATGTGCCCCATCGAGACTCCGGAAGGTCCCAACATCGGCCTTATCGGTTCGCTGTCGAGTCACGCCACTGTCAATGAGTTCGGCTTCATACAGACTCCCTATCGCAAGGTGGTCAAGGGTAAGGTCACCAACGAGGTGCATTGGCTGACCGCCTATCAGGAAGAGAAGCACACCATCGCTCAGGCCAGCGCTCGCATCGATCCCAAGACCAAGGCGTTCGTCGAGGACACGGTCCTCGCCCGGGCTCCGGGTGGGGAGTACGTCAGCGCTCAGCGCGCGGACGTCCACTACATGGACGTCTCTCCGCAGCAGATCGTGTCGGTAGCGACGGCCCTCGTACCTTTCTTGGAGCACAACGATGCCAACCGCGCCCTTATGGGTTCGAACATGCAGCGCCAGGCGGTGCCGCTCTTGCAGGCCGAGGCGCCGCTTATAGGCACGGGTATGGAGTACCGCTCTGCAGTGGATACGGGCGACGTGCTACTGGCCAAAGGGGCCGGCAAGGTACGAGGTGTATCGGCCACCCGTATTCTCATCGAGACCGACGACGGCGACATCGAATCCTACGACCTGCTCAAGTTCGAACGGTCGAACCAGGGCACCTTCATCCACCAGAAGCCGTTAGTGGATGTGGGCGATGAAGTGGTCGCCGGCGCCGTGCTGGCCGACGGGGCCTCGACGGCGAACGGTGAGCTCGCCTTGGGCCGTAACCTGTTGGTGGCCTTCATGAGCTGGGAGGGCTACAACTTCGAAGACTCCATCGTCATCAGCGAACGGCTGGTCAAAGACGACGTCCTCACCTCGGTGCACATCGAGGAATACGAGGTCGAAGCCCGTTCCACCAAGCTGGGCGACGAGGAGATCACCCGCGATATCCCCAACCGGTCCGAGGAATCACTCGCCGACTTAGACGAGTATGGGGTCGTGCGCATCGGGGCCGAGGTGACCTCGGGCGACCTATTGGTGGGCAAGATCACCCCCAAGGGCGAGACCGAACTCACGGCCGAAGAGAAACTCATCCGGGCCATCTTCAAGGAAAAGGCCCGCGAGGTCAGAGACACCTCGCTCAAGGTGCCGCACGGCGAGAAGGGCGTGGTCATCGATGTCAAGGAGTTCTCCCGCGACGCAGGCGACGACCTGTCCCCGGGCGTCAACCGGCTGGTGCGGGTGTACGTGGCCAAGAAGCGAAAGATCGCCGAGGGCGACAAACTGGCCGGCCGTCACGGCAACAAAGGGGTCATCTCCAAGATCGTGCCCGAAGAGGACATGCCCTTCCTGGAAGACGGCACCCCGGTGGACATCATCCTCAACCCGCTGGGCGTGCCTTCGCGCATGAACATCGGGCAGGTCATGGAGACGCACCTGGGCTGGGCGGCCCACCACGGTTTCTACCAGCTCAAGCGCAGCAAGAAGAGCCTGGAAGCCGGCTCCCTTTCGAAGGGTGAGGTTCTGACCTTCGAGGATCAGATCAAGTTGGCGCGCAAGTACTACGACATCGCCGACGAGTCCACTGCTCAGGGGCCGGTGCCCATCGCCACCGCCGTGTTCGACGGCGCGTCCCAGGTGGACGTCGACGAGGCTCTCATCGGCTGGGTCCTCGCTCATCCCGAGCAGGCCACCGATCCGCTGAAGGTGAAGATGCCCATCAGCCTGGACAACAACCCGGGCACCCGGGTGGCCGGCAAGGTGAAGCTCTACAACGGCCGCACCGGCGAGCCCTACGACCAGAATATCACCGTGGGCTATATGTACATGCTCAAGCTCCACCACCTGGTGGACGACAAGATCCACGCCCGCTCGACCGGCCCCTACTCGCTGGTTACCCAGCAGCCGCTGGGGGGCAAGGCCCAGTTCGGGGGTCAGCGTTTCGGGGAGATGGAAGTGTGGGCGCTCGAGGCCTACGGCGCCGCCTACACTTTGCAGGAGATGCTCACGATCAAATCCGACGATACTCAAGGGCGGGTCAAAGCCTATGAGGCCATCGTCAAGGGCGAGAACATCGCCCGGCCGGGAGTGCCGGAATCGTTCAAGGTGCTGCTCAAGGAGATGCAATCGCTGGCGCTCGACATCCAGGTGATGAGTGAGGAAGGCGGGGCGCTCGAGGTGGCCGAGGAGGAAGACGACCTGCTTCGGGCCGCAGAAGAGCTGGGCATCGACCTTTCCGCCCGGTATCGGGCCGAGGAGCGGGCCGCCGAGGCTCAGGCAGCCTTGGTGAGCACTCACCTGGGTTCGGAACTCGACGAACAACGGGATGACGAGGGTGAATCCGACGAGTTTGAAGGGGCGCCGGAGATCGAGACCCATGAGATCGACGTGGGCACCGAGCTGGGCGATGTCCAGCTTTCTAACCTTGTCGACGACGCGGAATAGGAGCCTTCCGTGATAGACATAAATGAATTCGACGCAATCAGGATAGGCCTGGCCTCACCGGAACAGATCCGGGCCTGGTCTTCGGGCGAGGTTACCAAGCCGGAGACCATCAACTACCGCACCCTCAAGCCTGAGAAGGACGGTCTTTTCTGCGAACGCATCTTCGGTCCCACCAAAGACTGGGAGTGCTACTGCGGCAAATACAAGCGCGTACGCTACAAAGGCATCATCTGCGAGCGCTGCGGCGTGGAAGTCACCCGGGCCAAGGTGCGGCGGGAGCGCATGGGCCACATCGACCTGGCCGCCCCGGTCAGCCACATCTGGTATTTCAAGGGCGTCCCCAGCCGGATGGGCTACCTCTTGGATATCTCGCCCAAGCAGCTGGAGCGGGTCCTCTATTTTTCGGCCTCCATCGTCACCTTCGTGGACGACGACAAGCGCCAGCGCGACGACGGTAAACTGGAGGACTTGATCCAGGCCGACATCGACAACACCTTCGCGAGTCGCGACGAGCAGAAGGTGAAGATCATGGCCGAGCGCGACAAGCGCGTGGCCGTGCTCCTGGGCAACTCCACTCCCGACGAGGACGACGAGATCGCCCTCGGCTTCGACCAGACGCCGCTAAGGGAGTGGACCCAAGAAGAGACGGAGAAGCGAGCGAGCGATCTCCGCCTGGAGGCCGACACCCGCCTGCGCGACTTGGAGCGCTACGCCGATGCGCAGGCCGCCCGCCTGCGGGAGCTGTGGGCCGCCTTCAAGAGCATCAAGAAGGGCGACATCATCACCGATGAGACCCTGTTCAGGGAGATGAAAGAGAAGTACGGCAGCCCGTTCGGCTATGGCGTGTATTTCCGGGGTGGCATGGGAGCCGAGGCCATCCGCGAATTGCTTGCCGCCGTCGATCTCGAGACCGAAGCCAAGGCGCTGCGTGAGACCATCAAGACCTCCAAGGGCCAGAAGCTTTCCCGGGCGGTCAAGCGCCTCAAAGTGGTGGAGGGTTTCCTGCGCTCCACCAATCGGCCCGAGTGGATGATCCTGCAATCTATCCCGGTCATCCCGCCGGAACTGCGCCCCATGGTACAGCTGGATGGGGGTCGTTTCGCTACCTCCGACCTCAACGATCTCTATCGCCGGGTGATCAACCGCAACAACCGCCTCAAGCGACTGCTCGACCTGGGTGCGCCGGAGATCATCGTCAATAATGAGAAGCGGATGCTGCAGGAAGCGGTGGATGCCCTCTTCGACAACGGCCGCCGCGGCCGGGCCGTCACCGGCCCGGGCAACCGCCCGCTCAAGTCGCTCTCCGACATGCTCAAAGGCAAGCAAGGGCGCTTCCGCCAGAACCTCTTGGGCAAGCGGGTGGATTACTCAGGCCGCTCGGTCATCGTTGCCGGCCCGGAGCTGAAACTGCACCAGTGCGGCATCCCCAAGACCATGGCTCTGGAGCTGTTCAAGCCCTTCGTCATGAGCCGCTTGGTGGATCGCAAGCAGGTGCAGAACATCAAAGCGGCCAAGAAGTTGGTGGAGAGCGAGTTCTCCGAGGTGTGGGACATCTTGGAGGAGGTCATCTCCGAGCACCCGGTCATGCTCAACCGGGCGCCGACCCTGCACCGGCTGGGCATCCAGGCCTTCGAGCCGGTGCTCATCGAAGGTAAGGCCATCCAGTTGCACCCCTTGGTGTGTACCGCCTTCAACGCCGACTTCGACGGCGACCAGATGGCCGTGCACCTGCCTCTCTCCGTGGAGGCCCAAGCCGAGGCTCGTATCCTCATGCTGTCCTCCAACAACATCCTCTCGCCCGCGCACGGACGGCCCATCGCTGTGCCCACCCAGGACATGATCCTGGGCTGCTACTACCTCACCTACTTCGACAATGAGAGCCTCGCGGAGCCTCTTCTCCACGATCCCGAGGTCGTGGATGCGTCGCTCGGCCGCCTAAGCCCATCCGACCTCACCGATATCCTTGAGCTGTTCGACAGCGTGAGGAGCGACGCGGATCAGCGTGCGAGCAAGGGCGATTTGGCGAAACTGCGGCAGGTCGTGCGCAAGACCCTCCTGAGTGATGGTTTCTATGAGTGCAGGGGTCGTGACCGATTGGCCGACCTTGCCAAACTGAGCATCGCCAACATCGACAGCTCCGACGAGGCGGTTCTTAGGAAGCTCAAACCCCGGCCGCGCCCGTTCGGCACCATCGCCGAAGTGGAACATGCGTATGCCGAGAAGTCCGTCGGCATCCAGGATCCCATCCTCTTCCGTTGGGAAGGGGGGCGGTTGCTGACCACGGTGGGCCGGGCCTTTTTCAACTCGGCTGTTGTGGCTTCTCTCAAGGAGTACTTCGGTGAGGGCTGGGAACAGCCAGGGCCGGAGGGGACCATCCGCAGGGACGACTACGAGTTCCAGAACAAGGTGTTCACCAAGAACGAGATGTCGACCTTCGTCAGCGATCTGGTGGAGTATTACGGGGCCATCGCGGTGGCCCATCTCCTGGACGTGCTCAAGGACCTGGGCTTCAAGTACGCGAGCGTGGCCGGGGTCACTATCTCCAAGAACGACATCGTGGTGCCGCCCGACAAGGAGGAGATCCTCCAGGTCTACGAGGA
This sequence comes from bacterium, assembly GCA_043801935.1. Lineage (GTDB taxonomy): Bacteria > Actinomycetota > Thermoleophilia > RBG-16-64-13 > RBG-16-64-13 > JAZDLO01. The sequence continues at coordinate 9,390 of JAZDLO010000153.1, read as the reverse complement.
GAAGGTGCGCCATATCCAGGACGAGTACCTGCGCGGCAACCTCACCGACACCGAACGGCGGGAGCGGGTGACCGACCAGTGGACCGACGCCACCGAGAAAGTGGCCGATGCCATGGAGAAGAACTTCCGCCGCTTGAACCCGGTCTACATGATGGCCAACTCGGGGGCGCGGGGCTCGTTCAAGCAGATCCGCCAGCTGGCGGGCATGCGGGGACTCATGGCTTCGCCGAAGGGGGAGATCATCGAGCGGCCCATCAAGGCCAACTTCATGGAAGGCCTGGGAGTGCTCGAGTACTTCATCTCCACCCACGGGGCCCGCAAAGGCTTGGCCGACACTGCGCTGCGCACGGCCGACTCAGGCTATCTCACCCGACGTCTGGTCGACGTGGCCCAAGAAGTGGTCATCCGGGAGCACGACTGCACCACCACCAAATACATCGAGATGGCACTGCGCAAGAACGAGCGCCTGAACGAGCTGTTGCTGGGCCGGGCGCTGGCTGTGGATGTGGCCGACCCCGAGACGGGGGGGATCGTCTACGAGCGCAACGAGTTGCTCAACAAACGCATGCTCCAGAAGCTGCTGGCGGTGCACCCGGCAGCTACCCATGCCGACCTCAAGCTCAAGATCCGTTCGGTGCTGGGCTGCCAGAGCGAGATCGGCGTCTGCCAGCTCTGCTACGGGCGCTCGCTGGCCGCCAACGACCTGGTGGCCATCGGCGAGGCGGTGGGGCACATCGCGGCCCAGTCCATCGGTGAGCCGGGTACCCAGCTCACCATGCGGACCTTCCACACCGGCGGGGTGGCCGGAGCCGACATCACCCACGGTCTGCCCCGGGTAGTCGAGCTGTTCGAAGCCCGCAAGCCCAAGGGTCAGGCCAAGATCACCCAGTTCGCCGGGACCGTCCACATCGAGGAATCCGACAAGGCTAAGAAGGTCGTCATCCTAGATGATACGGGCGAGGAGTTGCACAGCTACGCTATCTCCCGACGGGCCGACCTCATGGTGGAGGAAGGGCAGCACGTGGAGGCCGGCGATCCGCTCTACAAAGGCTCGCTCAATCCGCACGAGTTGCTCAAGTATCGCGGGGTCTTGGAGACCGCCCGCTACATCGTGGGCGAGGTGCAGGAGGTCTATCACAAGCAGGGCGTGCAGATCGACGACAAGCACGTGGAGCTCATCGTCCGGCAGATGACCAAGAAGGTCCTCGTGGAGGCGCCGGGCGACGGCAGTTTCCTGCCCGGACGCATGGTGGACAAGCTTATCTTCGAGCAGGAGAACAAGCGGGTCATCGAGGCGGGTGGCGAACCGGCCACTTACGAGGAGATCATCCTCGGCATCACCAAGGCCTCCTTGGCCACCGAGAGCTTCTTGTCGGCCGCTTCGTTCCAGGAGACCACCAAGGTGCTCACCGACGCCGCCCTGGAGGGCAAGGTCGATGAGCTACGCGGCCTCAAAGAGAACGTCATCATCGGCAAGCTCATCCCGGCGGCCACCGGTCTGCGTCCCTACCGCAACATCGAGCTGGTCACTGCAGGCATCCCGGCCGAGATGGATCTGTTCGGCGATGTGATCGGTGCGCGCCTGGAGGCTGGTCTGCCGCTCACGCCCGAGCAGCAATGGGCGCAACTGACCGGCTCCGCACCTGATCTGGAGACCTATGGCATGCTGGTGGACGATCTCGATCTGCCCACCTATGTGCATTCGGTGCTCAGCCGCGCGGGTATCGAACGGGTGAACGATCTGCTCGCTCACACGACCAAGGAGCTCTTGGCAGTACCGGGTCTGGGTCAGAAAAGCCTGGAGGAAGTGCGGAGCCGAGTGGGCGAAAGGGGCTGGGCTCTCAACGGCGACGAGGCCGCGGACGCTAGCGAAGAAGGTGCGGAAGCCACGCTCGGAGGTGGCGGTGATCTGGACGAACCCGAGACGGCTCTGCTGGGCACCGACTATCTAGGGGGCGAAACGCCGACCAGCGACGAGTGATTCCTCGGGGGCTTCTTGCAGGCCCCCTGAGGCTTTGTTATACTTCGCGCTCGCTGCGCGGCCAAACGCGCACTATGCGCCTGCCTGTGCAGCGACCGATGAACATCAGCGAGAAGCAGACGAGGAGTATTTGTGCCGACGATCAACCAGCTGATCCGCAAGGGCCGGGAAGCACAGTCCAAGAGGAGCAAGACCCCGGCCCTCAAAGGTGCGCCACAGAAGCGGGGCGTTTGCACGCGTGTGTACACGACTACGCCCAAGAAGCCTAACTCGGCCCTGAGGAAAGTGGCGCGCGTGCGGCTGGTCAACGGGATGGAAGTCACCGCCTACATCCCCGGTATCGGGCACAACCTGCAGGAGCACTCCGTGGTCCTTATCCGGGGCGGCCGGGTCAAAGACCTACCGGGCGTCCGCTACAAGATCATCCGCGCTGCTCTTGACTCGGCCGGAGTGGCCAACCGTAAGCAAAGCCGCTCCAAGTACGGCGTCAAACTGAGCAGCTAGGGACAGGAAGGCATACGTAGTCATGGCAAGAAGAGCGAGGGCATCGAAACGGGACATCCAGCCCGACCCTGTGTACAGAAGCCGGCTGGTCACCCAGATGGTCAACCGCATGATGCTCGATGGTAAGAAGTCCACGGCCGAGCACATCATGTACGACGCCATGAACCTTCTGCGCGAACGCACGGGCAACGATCCTGCCGGCATCCTCAAGGAGGCGGTGGAGAATGTGCGGCCGGCCCTCGAGGTGCGGTCCCGCCGGGTCGGCGGCGCCAACTACCAGGTGCCGGTCGAAGTCCCCACTCGCCGCTCGTACACGTTGGCGGTCCGTTGGATGATCAATCACAGCCGGACGCGCCGCGAGCACACCATGGCCGAGCGGCTGGCTGGCGAACTGATCGATGGGTACAACCGTACCGGTACCACCATGAAGAAGAAAGAAGATCTACTGCGGATGGCGGAAGCCAACAAGGCTTTCGCGCACTACCGCTGGTAACGAACGCGCCCCCACTGGGCTCAAGAAAGCAAGCGATGGCACAAGCTACTGCACATAAGTCCGACGCGAAGGCGGCCCAGCGGCATCCGCTGGCGATGGTCCGCAACATCGGCATCATGGCCCACATCGATGCCGGTAAGACCACCACCACGGAGCGGATGCTGTACTACACCGGCCGCACCTACAAGATCGGCGAGGTGCACGACGGCGCTGCGGTGATGGACTGGATGGCCCAGGAGCAGGAGCGGGGTATCACCATCACGTCGGCCGCGACGACATGCGAATGGAACGATCATCGGATCAATATTATAGACACACCCGGGCACGTGGACTTTACTATGGAAGTGGAACGGTCCCTGCGGGTTCTGGACGGGGCCATCGCCCTGTTCTGCTCCGTGGCCGGGGTGGAGCCCCAGTCTGAGACCGTCTGGCGGCAGGCGGACAAGTATCGGGTGCCGCGGATCGCCTTCATCAACAAGATGGACCGGGTGGGCGCCGACTTCATGCAGGGCGTACAGATGATGATCGACCGGCTCCATGCGCATCCACTCGTCATTCAACTGCCCCTCGGGCGCGAGGACCAATTCCGCGGCGTCATAGATCTGGTCCGGATGGTTGCGCGCGTCTACGAGGACGAAATGGGGCTGGACTGGGAAGACGGACCTATCCCAGAAGACATGCTGGCCCGGGCTCAGGCCGAGCGCACACATATGATCGAGACTCTCGCCGAGCGAGACGACCACCTGATGATGGACTACCTCGAGGGGGAGGAGATCTCAGAGGTGCGTCTTAAAGCCGCCATCCGGCAGGCTACCCTCGACATCGCCCTGGTGCCGGTCATGTGCGGCTCATCGTTCAAGAACAAGGGCGTACAGTTGCTCCTCGATGCGGTGGTGGACTACCTTCCCTCGCCGCTCGACATCCCCCCGGTCGAAGGGGTCAACCCCCACAACGGCCGGGAAGTGCTCCGGCACGCCGATGACGACGAACCTTTCTCCGCCATCGCCTTCAAGATCATGTCCGATCCTTTCGTGGGCAAGCTCACGTACTTCCGGGTGTATTCCGGCACGCTCAAAGCAGGCTCCTATGTTTTGAACTCCAGCAAGGAGAGGAAAGAGCGCGTAGGCCGGATCTTGCAGATGCACGCCAACCACCGCGAGGACATCACCCACGTCTTCGCCGGCGACATCGCGGCAGCGGTGGGTCTCAAGGGCACCACCACGGGCGACACCCTGTGCGACGCGGGCGGGGCCATCATCCTGGAGTCCATCGAGTTCCCCGATCCGGTCATTTTCGTAGCCATCGAGCCCAAGACCAAAGTCGACCAGGACCGGTTGTCCGACAGTCTCATGAGGCTGGCCGAAGAAGACCCCACTTTCCGGGTGCGCACCGATGAAGAGACCGGCCAGACCATCATCGCCGGCATGGGCGAGTTGCACCTGGAGATCATCGTCGACCGCCTGCTGCGAGAATTCAAAGTCGATGCCAACGTAGGCCGGCCGCAAGTGGCCTACCGCGAGGGCATCACGAAGGCGGTACCCAAGGTCGAGGGTCGGTTTGTCCGCCAGACCGGCGGCCGGGGTCAGTACGGCCATGTGGTCATCAAGATGGAGCCCAACGAATACGGAGCGGGCTTCACTTTCGTGAACAAGATCGTCGGGGGCGCCGTCCCCAAAGAATATGTGCCCGCCATCCAGCTGGGCATGGTCGAAGCCATGGAGACCGGCGTGTTGGCCGGTTTCCCCGTGGAGGACGTCAAGGTCGAGCTGATCGACGGTTCGTATCATGAGGTCGACTCCTCGGAGATGGCCTTCAAGATCGCGGGTTCTATGGCATTCCGGGAAGCGGCCAAGAAGGCCCACCCGGTGCTGCTCGAGCCCGTGGAAGACGTGGAAGTGGTGGTGCCCGAGGAATACATGGGCGATGTGATGGGCGACCTGAACGGGCGCCGCGGTCATATCGCGGGGATGGAACCGAGGGCGGGCGCCCAGGTCATCCGCGCGACGGTACCGCTGGCCCAGATGTTCGGGTATGCTACCGATCTTCGCTCCATGAGCCAGGGGCGCGCCACCTACACCATGCAATTCAGTCATTACGCTGAGGTGCCCAGCACCATCGCGCAAGAGATAATCGCCCAACAGGGCGGCAGGGGCCCAAACGACTGACCAAGGGAAACCGGCTGCCTGGCTGCGGCCGCCGCCTGAGTGATTCAGGGTAGAAAGGGAGGATTCAATGGCGAAGAAAAAATTTGCACGGACCAAGCCTCACGTCAACGTGGGCACGATCGGTCACGTCGACCACGGCAAGACCACCTTGACCGCGGCGATCACCAAATGTCTTGGGAACTTGAACCCCAACATCGAGTTCCGCAGCTTCGATTCCATCGACAACGCGCCGGAAGAGCGTGAACGCGGTATCACCATCGCCACCGCTCATGTGGAGTATGAGACGGATAAGCGGCATTACGCCCACGTCGATTGCCCGGGCCACGCCGACTACATCAAGAACATGATCACCGGCGCCGCCCAGATGGACGGGGCGGTCCTGGTCGTGTCGGCTGCCGACGGCCCCATGCCCCAGACCCGTGAGCACATACTGCTCGCCCGTCAGGTGGGCGTGCCTTACATCATCGTCTACCTCAACAAGGCCGACATGGTCGACGACCCCGAGCTGCTCGAGTTGGTCGAGATGGAAGTGCGCGAGTTGCTCACCGAGTACGAGTTCCCCGGCGACGATATCCCTGTCATCACCGGCTCGGCCCTGCAGGCTCTCGAACATGGCTGTGGCGACCGCGAGTGCTCATCCTGCAAGTCCATCTTCGAACTGACCGATGCTCTTGACAACTACATCCCCGAGCCTGAGCGTGACGTCGACAAGCCGTTCCTGATGCCGATCGAGGACGTGTTCAGCATCCAGGGGCGCGGCACCGTGGCCACCGGCCGGGTAGAGCGCGGTATTGTGAAAGTCGGTGAGAACGTCGAGATGGTCGGTCTCCATCCCGAGAGCACCAAGACCGTCGCCACCGGCGTGGAGATGTTCCGCAAGCTGCTCGACGAAGGGCGCGCGGGTGACAACATCGGCGTGCTTCTTCGCGGTGTCAAGCGCGAGGAAGTGGAGCGCGGCATGGTGCTGGCCAAGCCGGGTAGCATCACTCCGCACACCGATTTCGAGGCTCAGGTCTACGTGCTGTCGCGCGAGGAAGGCGGCCGTCACACTCCGTTCTTCAACGGCTACCGTCCGCAGTTCTACTTCCGCACCACCGACGTGACCGGTGACGTGACCCTTGAAGAGGGTGTAGAGATGGTCATGCCGGGCGACCACACCACCATCAACGCCAAACTCATCACCCCCATCGCCATGGAAGAAGGCCTCCGTTTTGCCATCCGCGAAGGTGGCCGTACGGTTGGCGCAGGCGCCGTGACCAAGATCGTCAAGTAGGAGCTGCTCGGTGGCGCAACAGAAGATACGCATTAGGCTCAAAGCCTACGACCACGAGCTTGTAGACATGAGCGCGCGGAGCATCGTCGAAACGGCTGAGCGCACCGGCGCCACCATTTCTGGGCCCGTTCCGCTCCCGACTGAGAAGAACGTCTACTGCGTGATCCGTAGCCCGTTCAAGGACAAGGACTCGCGAGAGCATTTCGAGATCAGGACCCACAAGCGACTGATCGACATCCATCAGCCTACCCCCAAGACGGTCGACTCGCTGATGCGCATGGATCTGCCCGCGGGCGTGGACATAGAAATCAAACTGTGATGAAGGCGCTGCTAGGTACGAAGCTGGGTATGACCCAGTTCTTCAAAGAAGACGGCACGATCGTCCGCTGCACGGTTATCCAGGCTGGACCCTGCCTGGTCACCCAGAAGAAGACGGTCGAGACCGACGGCTATGCCGCCACTCAGATCGCCTTCGGCGATGTCAAGGTCAAGAAACTGAACAAGCCTCTACTCGGGCATCTCAAGAAGGCCGGAGTGGCTCCCAAGCGCCACCTCGTAGAGGTACGGGGCGAGGACGAGCTGGCCGTGGGTGACTCAGTCACGGTGGGGGTCTTTGCCCCGGGTGACGCCATCAAGGTCACCGGCGTCAGCAAGGGCAAGGGTTTTCAGGGCGTGATAAAGCGGCACGGTTTTCGTGGTGGCCCCGGCGGCCACGGCGCTCACTTTCATCGCGCCCCCGGTTCCATCGGCGCTTCCGCGGATCCGGCCCGGGTGTTTCGGGGCACCCGTCTTCCGGGCCAGATGGGCAATGTGCGTGTCACGCAGACGGGGCTTACCGTGGTCGCGACCGACCCGGACAAGAACCTGGTGCTGGTCAAAGGCGCGATCCCGGGGACCAAAGGTTCCCTGGTCGTGATCAGAGGTTAGGCCTATGCCATCCATCGACAGAATCGACGAGAACGGCACCATCATCGGCCAGCACGATCTGGCGGATGCTTTGGTGCAGGACCAGATCAACGTGGGCCTGTTGCACCAGGTGGTCACGGCAGAGCTGGCCGGGCACCGGCGGGGCACTGCGGCAGCCAAGAGCAGGAGCGAGGTCGCCGGCACGGGGGCCAAGCTGTGGCGGCAGAAGGGCACCGGTCGGGCTCGCGTGGGTTCGGGCAAGGTGGCGCACTTCACCGGCGGCGGCGTGGCGTTCCCGCCCATCCCCCGCGACTATGCCGTGAAGGTCAACAAGAAGGTCAAGGTGCAGGCGTTCCGGATGGCGTTGGCTGATCTGGTCGCAGGTGGCACCGTCCGGGTGCTCACAGGCGCCGCCTTCGATGAGCCTTCCGCCAAGCGGGCGGCCACCATCCTCGGCAAAGCCGAACTGGACAAGCCTTTGCTCGTTCTGGTGGGCGCCGAGGAGATAGCGGCCCTCAAGAGCTTCCGTAACCTAGCCGGCACCCGGGTCCTCACCATCGGCGAAGCCGAGGTGCAGGACTACGTGTGGGCCAAGAGCCTGTTGTTCACCGAAGCTGCCGTGTCCTTCCTCGAAGGCGGCCTGAACGAAGGCGGTGAGGCCTGATGGACGCGCGGCAGATCATCATCCGTCCCATCATCTCCGAGAAGAGCTACCGGGCCATCGATACCAACCGGTACTCGTTCGAAGTGAGTTACCGGGCTACCAAGCCTCATATCCGCGCGGCGGTGGAGGAGATCTTCAAGGTGAAGGTCATCGGCGTGCAGACCATCAACGTGAAGCCGAAGCCCAAGCGCAGGGGCGCCCACGCGGGTGTCACCAAGCGGTGGAAGAAGGCAGTGGTCGAGCTGGCTCCGGGCAACCGGATCGAGTTCTTCGGCGCGACGTAGTAGAAGGGAAGCGGTTAGAGAGACATGGCGATAAAGGATTACAAGCCGACATCTCCCGGACGCAGGTTCGCGACTACGCCTGCCTTCGATGAAATCACGAAGAGCGAGCCGGAGAAGGCGCTCACCCGCCCGGTGAAGCGCAATGGCGGTCGCAACAACAACGGTCGCATCACCACCCGGCACCAGGGCGGCGGGCACAAGCGCCTATACCGGGTCATCGACTTCAAGCGCGACAAGGACGGCGTTCCGGGACGGGTCGACTCCATCGAGTACGACCCCAACCGCAACTGCCGTATCGCCCTGATCTTCTACGTTGATGGCGAGAAGCGGTATATCCTGGCGCCGAACCGCCTAGGCGTCGGCGCTATGGTCGAGGCCGGTCCCGGGGCCGACATAAGGGTGGGCTGTGCCCTTCCGCTACGGAACATCCCGGTGGGTACGGTGGTGCACAACATCGAGCTGTACAAGGGTCGCGGCGGCCAGATCGCCCGCTCGGCCGGCACCTCATCCCAGGTCATGGCCAAAGAAGGCGACTACGCGATCCTGCGGCTCCCATCGGGCGAGATGCGCATGATCCATCTGGAGTGCCGGGCCACAGTGGGCGAGATCGGGAACGCCGAGCACGAGAACCTCACCACCGGCAAAGCAGGTCGCAAGCGCTGGATGGGCGTCCGGCCCGGGGTCCGCGGCACGACCATGAATCCGGTGGACCACCCGCACGGCGGGGGCGAGGGCTCCACTGCTCCGGGTCGCCACCCGGTGACGCCCTGGGGGGTCCCCACATTGGGTCACAAGACCCGCAAAGTCAAGAAACCATCGACCAAGTACATCGTCAGGCGACGGGGAAAAGGGAGGTAACAGAGCATCGTGGCACGTTCAAGCAAGAAAGCTCCCTTCGTCGAAGAGCGGCTGATGAAACGGGTCGAGACCATGAACGAGACCGGCGAGAAGCGCATGCTCAAGACCTGGTCCCGGGCGTCCACCATCTATCCGGAGATGATCGGGCACACGATCGCGGTCCACGACGGCCGCAAGCATGTGCCCATCTACGTGACCGAGAGCATGGTGGGCCACCGGCTTGGCGAATTCGCGCTGACCCGCACCTTCCGCGGCCATGGCA
>JAZDLO010000149.1:0-12303 GCA_043801935.1 bacterium | reverse complement strand
CCGCTGCGCACGATGCCTCCCGGGAAGGGCATGATCACGCCCGGCACCGCGCGCATGGCCTCGACCGCGGCTTCGGCGGCGGCCAAAGCCACCTCGAGTTCCTCGGCCAAGATGAAGAAGTTGCCGCCGCCCACGGCCTTGGTCACGCCGAGACTCTCCTCGACCACGAACTCACCATCCATCACCGGCACCCGCCACAGCCGTCTCCCATCCAGCAGCTTGCTGCTTTGGAAGCCGTCGCCGAAGTACCGTAGCTTGCCGCCCACCTTGACCTTGTCCGTGGTGTCCAGCCCGTTGTAGCAGGCCGAAGTGGTCGAGGTCATCACGCCCTGCCCTATCCGCAGGAGCAGCTGTGTCTCCATGCCCTGGCGCGACATGGTGAAGAAGAGCGCGGCCACGCCCGGGCGGCCGTCGGGGGTCTCCTCCCCGGCTGCGAGATCGTTCGTCCCGGCCTCGCATCCACAACCGATGATGGAGGTGGCGAACCCGGTGGCCGCGCGCGCGGCTTCGAGCGCCCACTTGCGATTGTGGGCGGTTATCACCGCCCGGGCCCCCCACATCTCGAACGCCTCGGCGAACGTGTCTTCTATCTCCACTCCATTGATGTGCATGGGAAACTAGCTCCTTTCCCAGAAAGGCGCCGACGCGCACTCAGACGGCCGATACCTCTCCCTGATCTCCTGAGCATCGCCAACGTAGAGATGATCCAACACAGAGCCGCGGGCGGCCCGCAGCTCCATTGCCTCCACCAGATCCGCCAGAGGACCTCCCATCAGCCCCTGGCCTATCAGCGCCGCCCCCTGCGCCGCCTCTTTGGCGACGACCGCGTACCCTTCCACCCGCCGTACGGGGGCGAAGGCAGACAGCCGCCGCGCCACTTCCCCACGGATCTGCGGGATGTTGCTCAAACGGCCGGAAAGCAGGATCTCCCTGGGGGAGGCGAGCACAGTCATCTCACCGGCCACCCGTTTCACCAGATCCTCCAGATACGCCTCCCACGCCAGGGCCGCAGACTCAACGGTGGGCACCATCGCCATCAATCCCTCGGGCGAGCCCTCGGGGATCCCGGCTATCGAGGCCATGCCGCCGGAGGCAAGGTTCTCTTTGGCGAAACCACCGAGGAGGTATGCCAGTTCCCCGTCCATGGCCCCCAGCGAACGATATCCCATGGCGCCGGACGTGCCGCCCGAACCATCCATCACTCTACCGTCTTCCACCGCCGCCATGGCGGTGAAGGCGCCGCCCATCTCCACGTACAGGAAGGAGGCCTGGTCATAGCCCACTCCGTGACGACGCGCGTGGTCCCACACCCCGAGAGCGACCGCGCACAGCTTGTCCGCCGTACCCATGTCGATGCGGTTGACCTTGCGGTGCCGGGGCACGGAGGCAAGCTGCACCACCCCCGGGGAGAAGCAGATGGGCATTCCACTCTCCTTCAGCGCCCGCAACAGATCACCCATACCCGCCACGATGGTCCCGCCATGCCCCTCTCCCGCGTCCCCCAGCAACATCAGCGCGATCTCCTGGGGACCAACGTCCCTCACGTCCACCCAGGGCAACCCGTACCCGGACGGGCCCACGATGATGTCCACGGCTCCGGCCGAACGTAAGAGCCGTACCAGCCTTCCCGGGTCGGCGGACAGCTCCGTTGAAGCTAGGGTCTCGTCCAGGAACACGCGGTCTCCATCGCGCCCGCACACGTCAAAGCTCACCGTTCCCGGGTCTATGCCTATGGCCCGCGCCATCGCTCTACTCTCACGTCTCGTCCGTTTCCGGGCTCAGGTACCCCCACCGCAACGGCGTTTCCTGGGTGTACTTCTTACCCAGCTGTACGGCGAGGGCGGCCCGCTCCAGTTCCCGCCCCAGATAGAAGGCATGGCCGACGTCCGGCTCTTCGAGCCGCTCGTAGAGCTCAGCCGGGTCGGTGCCCCGGAGAAAGGTGTCCCGGTTGAACACGTACACCCAGTCGCGATCGGCGAAGACGCGGTAGTTCCGGTCGCGCACCAAGTGCTGTATCTCGCGCAACTCCTCCTCGGAGTACGTTTCGAAGGGCGGGTCTTTGAGCGCGATCAGGCCGTCGTCGATAGACTTGGGGAGGACGCGGTTCTTGTGCGCGTAGTACATCAGCCTGCGGGCCAGATCCAGCTCTCGCACCGAGCCCCGAGCCCAGCTGATCACCTCGGTGGTCAGCACGTAATCGATCCCCAGCTCGGTGATGACCCCGGCCATGAGAGCGTTGATGCCGGTGCTGTCCGCATCCGTGAGCTCCGTGAGATTGCCCAGCCCCATGAGGATCTCGTCTTCCGGGTGCCGCTGTCTGGTCTGGATAAAGCGCTCCAGGGAGGCGGTAAAACCGAAGCTGAGGGGGTCGAGGATGGGGTCGATGACATAGGAGGCTCCGAACGAGGCCACGCGGGCGAGGTTCCGCTCCAACGACTCGAGACCGTGTCCGAAGTCGGGGATGACGACCACCTTGCAGGTGAGCTCGGGGACGATATCCATGTTCTGGGAATTCACGCTCAGCAGCAGGTCCACGCCGGCCGCGTCCGCCTCGCGGATGGTGGCAAGGTCGAAGGTATCCACGCTCACCGCGAATCCCCGTTCCTTCAGACCGGTCACAACCCGGGCCACCCCCGGGAACCCTTCCATGGGGGGGCAGCCCAGGTCGATCACGTCGGCCCCGTTCCTGCGGTAGTACTCGGCCTGGGCCAGGATGTCCTCCCAGGGCATCCGGTACGCCTCCACGATCTCCGCCAGGATCTTGGTGTGGAACTCACCGTACCCCTCCCGGATCGGCTGCTTGCCGAAGAAGACGGGCAGGTCCTTCTGATCCTTGGGTCCACGGGTGACCGGGACGCCTAACTTCTTCTCTATGATGGACATATCCCCGCGGCAGAGCCCCGGCACCATTACCTGCCTGCAGCCTCGGGCGTCGGCCAGCCGTTGGGCGATCCACTCGGCACGCATGAGCGCCGCCACCGAATAGTCCAACACGGCCACCTCGTAGCCAAAGTCCGGCTCCAGCCTGCGCAGGGTGCCCTGCAGGGCGTCGGCGGCCAGTCTGCCGGTCACGAACAGGTATTCGGGCGAGGCGGTCGCCACCATCTTACGGCGAAAGCCAGTCGTCCAGACTGGTGTGGTGCGCCGCGTATGCTTCCCCCGCCACCTCCGGACGGATCTCTCCTAACGTGCCGAAGCGCTCGGCGAAGGCGTTATGCTCGTGGATGCCCTCGAAGTTCTCCTGCCGCGCCAGGACGAACGTATCCGCGGGCAGATGGGGGTAGACCTCCATGACCGCGCGCAGCATCTCGCGCACCACATCCTCCACGAACCGCGGGTTGCGGTGCGCCTTGTCGACCACGTACAGCTCGTCGGGCCGCTTGAGCAGCTCGTAGATCTCGGAGCTCATGGAGTGCTCCACCACGCCGACAAGCTCCTCGGCACGTATGCGCTGACCCGATCCCACCAGCAGGGTGCCCCTGCCCCTTTGGTTGTGCGAGGCGATGGGCACGATACGCAGGATGCGGTCGGCTTCTTCCTCGCTGAAACCACTCTCCTGGAGAAGATCCGATGATCGATCCCGTACCAGGCCCTGCGCACAAGGACAAACGGTGAGTCCGTTCACTTCCACCCCCACCAGGCGACGGGTGTACGCCTGGGTGGCCGCGGCGATCCCCACGAGGGTGTACAGTTGTTCCGTGGGCCGGCCGGTCACGGGTGTGCGCTTCATTCGTGGCGACTGCGCTTTGATGCGGACCTCGGCCCGAAGGGCTTCCTGAGTCTCCATCACCTGCTCAGCCATGCGGCCGGCGAGAGACTCGATGTCCGGAAACGGCCTGCGGGTCAACCCTTCCGCCAGATCCTCCACCACTTCGCTGAAACGGGACATGTGCACGCCGGCCCGCTCATGACCCAGATCTGCAAAAAGATCCAAAGTGGCATAGAAGAGCTCGGCCTTGTCTCCCTTCTCGATGGATATGATCCGACGCAGGTTGGTCACTCCGGCACGGCTCAGAGCGACTGAGACCGCCGGTTTCTCCTTCTGGGCGTCACTCTGGACTTTGTATCCCTCGCTCTCATCCATGCGCGGCCTCCTTCACACGGTGGCAACGGACTCTACGTGAGGCAACGTGCCCGACGACACCGAATAGTTCTCGAACGATACGGTGTACGTGTCCTTGAAGTGTGCGCGGATGTCCTCCTCGATCCCCGGGTCGTAGGGTGGGGCGACGCAGAACGTGCGTCCCGGGCGATCAAGGATCACCTTGCCATCCCCGGCCACCAACTCTCCGCCCTTGATGACGTACCGCGGACGGGCGAACATCTTCTCCTTGTCGTCCACCTCCTGGTAGACGGCGATATCGGCATCGGCGCCGATACCCAGGTGTCCCTTGTTCTTCAAGCCCAACGCCCGGGCCGGGCCGGCCCGACTGATGATGGCTATCTCGTACAGGGAGTACTCGCGATCCAGTTCCGGCAGCAGCGCCCGGCCGCGGGCCCGGGCGTTGATGCCTTCAAGAGCCTGCGCCCGGTAGTCGCGATCCATCAGCAGTCTGATGACCTCCGGATAGCAGGTGAAGCAACCGGCATTCGGATGGTCCGTGGTGAGGAAGACCCTCCAGGGATCCTGGATCAGCAGGTAAAGCTCCAACCCGGTGAGCCACATCACTGAATGGATGGGGTTCGTGCGCTTGTACAGGACGGGAACGATCCCCCCTCCCGTCTCGCCTTCCACGTCGCCGTTGATCCACTTTGCGTGCGTGCTCATGTGCAAGCCATGCTGAAGGGGGCCGTCGCAGGTCATGGTGGTGGCCGGGCCGAAGATCACCTGCCCCACGTCCACCGTCACGTTCGGGTGGGCGTTGACGGCGGCTGCCACCTTGGCCGCTTCCGATATGTGGACGGTGCCGGTCCCCCGGCCGTAGCTCAGGAACTCCAGATGGCAGAAATGCCCTCGGAGCCCCTCGAGGGCATTGATGGTCTCTACAGTGGTGCGGCCACTGGTGCTCCTACCCAGGTTGATCCCGTGGATGTGGGGAGCATGCGGGAGACCCAGTTCATCGCTGATCTGGGCCAGGGTTTGCACGATCTGGCGGGGAGTGACGCCAAAGCCGATGACCTCGTCGTCCAGCTCCCCCACGTTGCGGCCCCATTTCCAGTTCTCTACGCCGCCCGGGTTGACGATCTTGACGGCGTACCCCTTGCTCGCCCCCAGGAGCCAGGCCACGTAGTCGCGCGCCTTGTCCGGCCGGCCGTCACGGATGCACTTCATGATGAAGTGGTTGTTGCCCATGACGACGAAGGCGCCCTTGTCCAGGTTGGGGATATCCGCCAGCTCTTCGTGCGTATGTCGAGCCACCAGGGGAGGGCTGGCCGCTTCCATCACCGTTGTGTAGCCCATCTCCGAGTAGAGGTATCCGGTCAGGTGGGTGCTCACCACCGTCCGCCCGGATCCAGAACGAAGTCCGTCCACACGCGCCCGCTCCGTGCCGCGATGATCTTCCGGCCGGTATTTCCGGCCTGCGTTCACTTTGCCCCCGGCGATGTGACTGTGGATATCGACGCCGCCCGGCATGACCACCAAGCCCCCGGCGTCGATTATCGTAGCGCGCTCCCGGTCCACCTCCTCGGGTGAGACCACCCGGCCGTCTTTCACCCAGATGTCGCGGATGTCGCCCTCAACGCCGTGCTCCGGGTCGTATACCCGACCTCCGAGTATTCCCAGCATCACGTCACCGCCTCGATGATCCGGCTCAGGATCTGCTCGTCAGTGGGACGATCGGATGCGATGACGGGCCGGAGAGATATGGGTACGTTGTCCATGCGATAGGCCGTCCCCTCCGCGTCGACTCCGTAGCAGGCAGTGGGGAACACCACCCGGGCGATGGATGCGGTGAGGTTGGGAGCGGGATCGATCAGGATGGTGGGGATGCGCTCCAGGTGCTCCGCCGCGGCTCGGGGAAAGTGGGCCACCGGATCCGACGCCAGGACCAGCGCCGCGTCGGCGGCTTGGCGGGCCAGCACATCCACCGCGCTGAACTCTCCGGGGCCGAACTGCGGATAGCCACGCGCGTAACTAACGGCAAAGGGGTAGCCGGCGGACCAGGTAAGAACCTGGTCCGCACCGGCCACGTTCCCGTGCCCCCGCATAGGGATCACCGAGAACCGGGTGTGCTCGTTGAGTTCGGCCACCAAGGAGAACAGCTCGGCCACGTTGTAGTGGCGAGCCTGACTCATGGTCAGCCCCATGCCCATGAACGCCACGCCGAACCTGCAGCCTTTCATGCGCTCCGCCAGTTCCTGGAGTTGCGCCAGGGGGATCCCTCCCACCGACTCGGCCTCCACTTCCCCGCCTTTCACAAGCAGGCGGAGGGTGGTGAGTACCTCGAAATCCGCCCCCACGTCGAGTTGCAGAAAGTGGTCCGCCATCTTGGAGGTGCCGGTAGGCCGGACGTCCACCACGAACATGGTCCTGTCCTGCCGGCCGTTGGGAACCAGCATGCCCTTGGGTGTAAGCGAGTATCGGGAGAAATGGCGAAGATGGGAGGCGGCCGGGTTACAGCCCCAGAAGACGACCAAGTCGGCACGGTTGCGCACCTCACCCAGCGTGCAACTGGGCTCCCCTACCGCCTGCATAGCCAGCCCGGTGGGCCCGTGGCAGACGGACGAGGTGGTGTCCACGATGGCCCCAAGCCGGTCCGCCAGTTCCACCGCCTTCCTCTGGCTCTCGGTGGCGGAGGAGCTGAGCCCGTATATGAGCGGGCTGTCGGCTTTCTTAAGGATGTCGGCCGCTTCCTCGACGGCTTCTTCCCAGCCCACCTCCCGTCCGGAGACGGTGGGCCGGCGCAGAGTGGGATCGTACTCGGTAAAGACCCCCATCCCGTTGGCACATACGCGGCGTACCTTCGTGATCCGGTTATCGTCGACCTCCACGACCAGATCGTCGCAGAGACAGCCGCAGAACGTGCATGTAACATGCTCGACCGTGGTGCTCACGACGCACCCTCTTTACTCTCCGCGGGCATCACCTCGACGATGAGCTCCTTGAAGGAAGGCATCCCCGTTCCCTGAGTGTCTACCGCAACCAGCCGGTTGGCAGGAGCTCCCATGGGGATGAACAGCAGTCCCGGCGGCAAGGCGCCGGCGCGGACGCTGAGCTCTACCTCCCCCGCTGCCGTGCGCAGGCGGACCGACCCCCCGTCCTCCACCTTCAGACGGGCCATGTCCTCCGGATTCATCTCCACGAAGGTCGTCGCGCGCACGTACTCGGGCGAGCTCTTCCCTCTGTGCAGCCCGATAGCTTGATCACGCGTGCGTCCGGTGATCAAGGTAAGCCGCTCGCTCACGCTTCGCCTCCCTTCCCTGCGATATTTCTCTGTTCACGGCGGCCGCGCGTAGCACCAGGTTCCTGAAGCAGCCGTACCGATCTCCCCCGCGAGCGAATACCGTGCAGATGGGGCGGCCGGCCTCGATATGGTCGCCCTCGAACGGGACGTCGCGGATGCCCCGCTGTATCCAACCGTCGGTATCAGGCGCGACGACCTTCCTTCTGGCGTATACGATACCTGCGCCCCAGAAGCCGGCGGCCGGCTGCTCCACCGGGGAGAGATGGGGCAGGCGGCCGGCCATGCCCTCGAGGTGCAGAGAGAACACGTTGACCCCGTAGGCCTGCTCAACCAGCTGCATGGAGGCGCAGTACCTCGGGTTGACCTCCAGCAGATAGGGATGCAGGCTGCCATCGGTCTCTCGATGCACGATGAAGTCCGCGCCGTTAACTCCTCGAAGGCCGAAGCGAAGGGTGAGCGCCGCGACCATCCGTTCCACGCGTCGGCGCAGGACTCCCCCGTCGGATAGCGTAGGATCCAATGGCAGGATGTTGCCGCACCAGGTGAAACCAGAGGCCCCCAGCTCGGCCCGTCCGTGCAGTTGCTCCGTGAGTCCCACGACCCTGGCCTCCCGTCCGTCGGCCACAAAGGCGACCGAAGCCGGGAGCCCCTCAGTCTCCGCCTGCAGTATGTGCGACTCATCCAGGGACTTCCCATCCCAAGGCCTTATGCCATGGCCGCCCCCGCTGCGGACCAGCTTGGACAGCCACCGGCCGCCTCGGAGCGCCTCCCCTTCCTCTCCAGGGAGAAGAGTCGTAGGACATGCGATCCCCGTCTCCCGGCAGAACCGCCTCAGTACCTTCCAGTCGCGCACTTCTCTCAGCACCTCGGGCCCATTGCCGAGCAGCTTCCGACTCCGGCCCAGGCCGTCGACGATCCCCGGATGGTTCTCGAGATTGCCGATGTAGACCACCGCGTCCGCCGTCACCCGGCCGGCCGCTTCAGCCAACCCCTGGGCGTGACGGGGCAGATGAAGATCCGAAAGCAGCGAATAGTTCTCCACCAGATGTTTCTGGTCGCGATCCCCGAAGTAGTCCACAGTGACGATCGGCTGCCCGCTCCGCACCGCCGACTCGGCGATGGCTCGCGTGCTCACGCCCAAGACCAGAATGCGCACTATTGTTCCAACTCCTTCGCCAGAGCCACGACCTCTTCGGCGTCCAGGATCAGGTCGTTCTGCTCGAAGAGCCGGGCGATGCAGCGTCGATGCACCTTCATCTTGAGATCGCCTACCCCCAAAGCCCCGAAGAGCCGTTTGCCGGCGATCTCCTTCCCGTTCCAGGTTTGTGCGGTCCCCTCCACCCCCAGAGGGGGTACGGCGTTCACGTCGGCCAGGATCCGCAGCGTCGCGTGCTCCTTCCAGATAGCCTCCGGCACCAGCGTCACTCCCGCGGCGCCGGCGCAGAGAACGGCGTGCGCCCCCCTCAGAACCTGTGCGGTAGCGTCAGGATCAGCCATGGCCGCCGGGGTCACATGAACTCCGAAACGCTCCATGAGCACCGCGCATACCCCTTCCGCCCGCTCAAGAGAACGTGAAGTCAGGGTCACGTCCGCCCCATCCTTGGCCAGCAGTCCAGCGGCCCTCTGACCGACGGGGCCGGTGCCTCCCAGCACCACCACCTTCTTTCCTGTCAGATCACCCCCGGAAAGGATCTTCACCACGGCCGCGGCGGCGGTGGTGTTGCACCCGTTGGCGTCGAGCATCACCGACACCCGGAGGGGGTCGAAGAAAGCGAGGCGGGCCTCCCGCAGCATGGCCTCGCCCTTGGCCACATCGGTCCCCCCGATGAACACGGCCGAGTTCTTCAGATCACCCGGGCCCCGGGTGAACATGGCGCCGTACACCAGATCCCGAACCTCCCGTGGCTCGACACCCCCGCACTGAAGCAGTATGTCCGCCCCGGCATCGTAGGCGGTGATGGCGTCGAACACGCTTGGTACTCGGTCTCCATCCAACTGGAGCAGTATCTTCTTCATCTCGACTGAGCCTCCCTTAGATCGCGCGTTGCTACCGCTCGGTGAGCGGCGCTCTTCGGGAACACGTCCGCGCGTATACTTCTGAACATGGACCGACTCCGCGAACTCGCCCTGCGCCCGGGATGGACATACGAGGTCGTCGTCTCGACGCTCTCCGACGGCGTCCCGCACTCGGCACCCATGGGAGTGCGGACAGAAGACGAGACCACCGTGCGCATGGAGATATTCGATGGGTCGCAGACACTCAACAACATACTCGCGACCGGGTGTTTCGTCGTCAACTTCCCTTCAGATACATGCATGCTTTTCACCGCGCTCTTCGCCCCTGACAAGCTGGCCTACGGGCCGGACAGGGGAGTCTGGCCACCGGTTCTGGACGGCTGCTGCGCCAGCGTGGACGCCGTTCTCAGCGACGCGACCAAGCTGTCCGACCGCGTACGCGTCACGGGGACCGTGGAAGAAACCCGCGCCGACCGCAGCCCCAGACTGATCAACCGAGCGGAAGGCCTGCTCGTGGAGAGCCTCATCCTCGCCACTCGCCTCCACTACCTGCACCAAGACTCCATAAGCGCGTCGTTGGCAGAGAACTACAGGGTCATACGCAAAGTGGCTCCCGGATCTCCCCATGAAGCGAACATGTCGGAGCTTCTCCGCGCCCTAGGACTGCCTTCATAGAGCGTCCCTGGTCACTTCCACGTGCGCCCCGCTGTTGCGGCCGTGGGCCACGAAGACGGAGCCCTCGCCACCCTTCTCCTGGAAAAACCTTCGCACCTCCTCTTCCACGGGCCGAGCGCGGCCCTCATCCACCAGCCCGTATACCGCCGGTCCCCACGAACTCTGGCCCCCTCCACAAGCGCCCGCCTGCAGCATGACATCTATGGTCTCTCTCGCCACGATCCCGCCGTATATCCCACCCTGCACATCCGAGAAATACAGACCTGTCTTCCGGTCGATGTCGGTGAGGGCGCAGCCGAACTCCTCGATGTCTTTCTCCACGAGGGCGGGCATCAGTTTGAGGTGAGTCAATCTGCATATCTCTTCCGATACTCTCACCGAGGCCGAAAGCGCGGCGAAGACTCCCTCTTCGCCGGGACCGTTGAGTCCCTTCCCCGACCCAGGGATCGCCACGACAAAACACCAATCGGGGGGGAAGTCCTGCCGCCAGACGACTGAGGCCGGCGCGTGGACGCCGGACCCGCCCAACTTGTGTCCCGCGTCGATGATGAACCCGCCCGTCTGGAAGGCGGCGATACCGATCCCGGAGCGCTTGCCTCGCGTCATGGCAAGCGCCACATCCTGGACGCTCGCCTTTACCCCGTGCAGTGTTGCCAAGCCCACTCCGACTGCCAGCGCCAACTGCGTGCCCGATCCAAGGCCCACATGCTGCGGGATGCTTTCCCGGACGTCCACGTGAGCCCGAGGCTCCACGTCAAAGTGTTCGGAGAAACGGCGGATCCAAGCTACCGTCTGCTCGGGATGGTCTCCGGCTACTACCAGGTCGACGCGCTTCGCCATCACCACGCTCGTGCAGGGATAGTCCAGAGCCACACCTATGCTTCCGCAGTACCGGCCGGCATCCTTGCTCAGGTTGGTAAAGCCGATATGAAGCCTGCTGCCGGTAGTCACCGATACCTTCATCAGGCCCCTAGTTGCTGCGGGAAGCGCGCCTTCAGAACGTCTTCTATCTCCTTGGGATGAGAAAGCAGCTCGACGCCTTCCATAGCGGCAAGCCTCTGCGAGTTCTCGATATCCACCGCACGTATCTTCAATTCCAGCTTCTCGCCCCCTGGCAAGGTGGTGACCGTGGTGCCCTCGCGTTGATCCACCGGCATGATAAGTATGGGCGTGTGCGTCTTGTTCGTCTGCGCCACGGCGTTGGTGATGATGGTATCCGCAATGCCGTACGCGATCTTCGCGGTCGAATTCGCGGTCGCCGGCGCCACCAGGAGACAATCGAATCTTCCGGTCTGCAGCCTGCCCACGATGAACGGGGAGTTCGAGTCCTCTTCGATGAGGACGTCTTTGGCGATGGTACTCAACTGGTCATACAGTTTGTACCAACGCAGCACCTTCACCGCCGCCTTGGAAACCACTGCCGTGATCAGAACGTCTCCCCTCTCGTTCAAAGCGGCCATCGCCGAGACCGTTTCCGGCATCAGGTCACCGGATCCCGTGATCCCCCACACCAGTTTCAAAGGCATACCGCCGACCTCCTCACGTAGAGTCACTGGTTAAGCACGCGCGTCACGTCGACCAGACGGTCCACCACACGGCGCACGGCCATCATGCCTTCCTCGTCGGCCCTCGTCCCTTCTTTACCCTTGTCCTTCGACCACAAAGCACCGCCCAGATTGGCGCCGAACGAGCCGCCGCCTACCGGGATCATCTCGTTGATAAGAAAGAAGTCGATCATGGAGTGCAACACATGCTCCTGGCCCCCGTTCCGATCCCCTCCCACGCTGATCCCCATGCCGACCTTGTTGCGAAAGACCTTAGGATCTTGCGCTACCAAGGCTCGGCAACGGTCGAGGACGGCCTTGAGCTGGCCGCTGATCTGGCCCTGATAGGCGGGGCTGCCCAGCACCCACGCGTCCGCCCACTGCATCTTGGGGTAGACCTCCAGCATGTCGTCCTTGAAATAGCAGCCACGTTTCTTCTTCACGCAGTAGTCGCAATGGATGCAAAACCCGATGGATTTCCTATGCACGCTGAAGTAGTCGACGTCGACGCCATGGCGCTCGTGCGCATAGCTGAGAGCTTCCCGCACGGCGAAATCCGTCGATTGAAGGCGCGGACTGCCGGAAATACCCAGTAGCTTGATGCCTATCTCACTCACACGGCCACCGTTCCGGACCCGAGTCTGGTCCATATCGGAACGAGGCGGGCGGGGGCGAAGCCAATCTCCAGTACCCCCGCCCACCTACACACTGCTTCTCACAAC
>JAZDLO010000101.1:0-3553 GCA_043801935.1 bacterium | reverse complement strand
CTCGACTCCGGTCTCTCGACTCGCAGGATTCTCCCCCATCGTGACCGCTCTAGGCGAGGCGAAGATTTCCCTCGTGCCCGTGCTCGGCATCGTCGGGAATCCCCGTCCTCGTGTCCATGGCCCACCCGCCCCCAGCCCGCGACCCGAGTTGTCGCACGCTCACATCCAGATCGTGGGGAACCGGAGGTGTTCACACGTCACCGTCCCCCGATCAACGAAGCGCCGCGCATACGGCCCGGGTCATCTCGACCGTCGTGGCCCGGCCGCCAAGATCCTGCGTCAGGATCCTTCCCGACGACAGCACGGTCTCCACCGCCCGCTCAATCCGCTCGGCGCTCTGACCGAGGCTCAGATCCATCTGACGCTCCCCCAGCCACCGCAGCATGAGTGCGCCGGCGAGGATGGTCCCCAACGGATTGGCGATCCCCTGGCCCATGATGTCCGGGGCGGAGCCGTGCGAGGCCTGGAAGAAGCCGTGCTGGTCGCCGAGCTCCGCCGCGGGCGACATCCCCATGCTCCCCACGGTCGCCGCTCCCAGGTCCGAGATGATGTCGCCGAACATGTTCTCCGCCACGACCACGTCATAGAAGTCCGGGCGCGTGACCTGGTGCACCGTCATGGCGTCCACATACGCATAGTCCGCCGCCACCTCCGGGTACTGGGCGGCGATCTCCGTGAACACCGGGCGGAAGAACGCGTAGCTGCGCAAGACGTTGGCCTTGTCGCACGCCGTCACGCGCCGCTTCCCATCGCGGGGGGCGCCGGCGCGCTTCCGGGCGAGGTCAAAGGCGAACCGCACGACGCGCTCGGTCCCCTTCCGCGTGATCATCAGGGTGTCGGCCGCCACCTCGTCCCGCAGGACCGCTCCCGCTCCACGCGAGGTATACAATCCCTCGGTATTCTCTCGAATGACGACGTAGTCGATGCGCCCGGGCGGGTAGCGGCGCAGCGGGGAGTTGAGGCCGGGCCAGAGGCGAATCGGCCGGACGTTCGCGTACAGGTCGAGCCGGGAGCGAATCTTCAACCCGAAATCCGGACCCGCCTCCGTCCCGTCGGGCAGGAGAACCCCCGGCAGGCCGGCGGCGCCGTGAAGGATCGCCTCGGCTCCTCGACAGCCCTCAAACGTCTCCTCGGGAAAGGCCGTTCCGGTTTTCAGGTAATGCTCGGCGCCCGCCGGGTACTCGCGGAACTCGAGGCGACTCGCGCTGTCGAGGGCGCGTTCAATGACTTCCATCGCCGCCGCACACACTTCGGGACCGATGCCGTCTCCCTTCACCACCGCGATGGAATACGTTGCCATGGTCTTCATCTCTCCGAATCAGAGTGCCCCGACTCCTCCGTTGGGCCAGTCAGCTGGCACGCCGATGAATCCGTGGGCCATGGAGGCGATTCTCGGGAACCAGGTGATGGGGATAGGTGACTGTGCTTCGCATAGCGATACGCTGAAATCCCCGACTCGGCCCCGGACCGGTGCCGAACACCGACCCGGCCTGGACTCCCGGCTGGCATGGGGGATACTCCAGACGCTGGCTGGGTGTCAAGCGGAAAGGTGGTGAAGCTGTAGGCGTATCGAAGCCCGGGCGGTCAGCGTGGATGGCCAGGCTCTCCTGACCAGGGCGGGGAGCCGGCCGGGCTGGCCTCCCGCGGCTCAGGCGGGATTCTTCTCGGAGGCCGTGTCGCTCAGCAGAAAGGTGACGAGGAAGCCGGCGACCACGAAGGCGGTGCTGGCGAGGAAGCTGTAGTGTCCGGCCTCCGTGGGCCAACGGTCCTTGATGAGACCCACCGTCTGCGGTCCGACGATGCCGGCCGCCGACCACGCGGTGAGAATGGTGCCGTAGACCACCGGCATAAGGCGGGCGCCGAAGCAGTCGATGACGAAAGACGGCATGGTGCCGAAGCCGCCGCCGTAGCAGAGCAGGACGTAACAGAAGAGACCGGCGAAGATCCAGGGATTGCCGGTGTGGGCGAGGGCCCCGAACGCCAGCACCTGGCTGCCGAGCATGATCGAGAAGGTCTTCGACCGGCCTATCTTGTCGGAGAGTCCGCCCCAGAAGAACCGGCCCACGCCGTTGAAGAGCGATGTGACGCCGATGAGGGTGGCGCCGGCGGCCGCCAAGGCGTCGGCATCGAGGGTGCCGTCCACCTTCCGTAACAAATCCTGGAAGAGCGGCGACTGGAAGCCAATGATGGCGATACCGGCGGTGATGTTGCAGAAGAAGACGATCCACAGCAGCAGGAAGCGACGGGAGAGGATGCATTCCCTAGCGCACGTGGCGGCGCCGACTGCCACTGCCGCGGCGCTGGACCGGCGGGGCGGCGTCCAGCCGGCAGGCACGTAGCCTGCGGGCGGATTCTTGAGGAACCAGCCGACGGGCACCGTCAGGATGGTGAAGATGACGCCGAGGGCGGCAAAGAGCTTGGCGAGAATGGCTTGGAGAGCCGCTGGGTCTTGGAGCACCAACTGGCCGTCGACGGTCGCGTAAGTCAATTCGGTGCCAACCCTGAAGTAGTCGTAGATGAGGGGGGCGAAGAGCTTGGACATAGCCAGGGCGCCGAGGCCGAAGCCCATGATGACGAGGCCGGTGGCGAGGCCCTTCTTATCCGGGAACCACTTGGCGACGGTGGCCACGGGCGTAACATAGCCCAGGCCCAACCCGCAGCCGCCCACGACGCCGTAGCCAAGGAAGAGCAGGGTGGCCGACTGGCGGTGGAGCGCGACCGCGCCTAGCAGGTAGCCGAGGCCGAAGAGGACGCCACCGATTGTTGCCAGCTTCGTGGGGCCGATCGTGGCCATCTTCACGCCGCCCCAGGCGGCCGACAGACCGAGGAAGCAGATGGCCAAGGAGAAGGCCCAGGCGGTCGTCGAGTTCGACCACCCAAAGGCGTCGCCGAGGGGCTTCTGGAAGTAGCTCCACGCATAGGCGGTACCGAGGCTCACCTGGAGGGTGGTACCCATGAGGACGATGAGCCACCGGTTCGGGGTGGAGATCGGCGCAGCCTGGGCGTCGGTCACGGGGCGGCTCGCGTCGCCGAGGCGGTTGGCGGATTCAGGCATGGGCCTTCGGCGAAGCGCGAGTCGCAGGTCTTGCGTTCGGTGGCCTTGGTCGCCGGATCACGGGCGTCGTCGCTGAGCGTGGCGGTGGCGTTAGCGACGAAGAGAAAGGTCAAGACATTTCCCTTGCATTCCTTGCGCAAGCTTCAATGGGGAGGTGCTTCTTGGAGCGACCCGCTGAAATCCTCGTCCCTCCGGCTGGCATGGTGGATACTCCAGAGGGAGATTGGGTGTCAAGCGGAAAGGTGGCCGAGCGGTCCATGTGCTGCAGACCGGCTCCGGTAAAGCTTCAGTGAAGGACATTGACAGCAGCCCGGGGGTATTTTATGGTACGCAACGACGCACGGCCTCCCGCGAGGCGTGCGGATTTTTCCGAACACTTCCGCAGCCTGGCACTCTGGCACAGACGAGAAAGGTGGCGTGATGACCTACGATCGCACAGCGGTACGGACCGTGCTCGATCAAGCGCAGAGGGAGAAGCGGACGGCTCTGACGGCCCCC
>JAZDLO010000096.1:0-6517 GCA_043801935.1 bacterium | reverse complement strand
GCAGATCGGTGGCTGCGACCAAGCACCCCGCTTCGAGCAGCCCCTCGCACACTCCGGTCCCGATCGCGCCGGCTGCCCCGGTCACCAAGGCCACGTGACCGCGGAGCGCGGCGGCCCACGGCCGGCCGACTGGGGCGGCGCGCGCGGCCGCCGTCGCCGGTGCCCCAGTCGCCGACCCGGTCGGTGCGTCCGGCCCCAGCTTCGCGTGCTGGAGGCTGCGGTACTCCATACGGAAGAGCTCTTCTTACCCCAGTCCCTCGTAAGAGCCGGTGGCGGCCACGAGACTCTTGACCGCGAGGGTGTGCGCGGTGATGTCCCGCACGATGGTAGCTTCTCGGAGATCCGGGCCGGCGCAGAACGCTCCCAGCCCCGGTACGAGGACCACCCGCGGCCGCGGATCGAACGGCTGCACCCCCGGAGGCATGGAGGTCGCGTACCGGTCGAGGTAGGCCTGGTAGGTCTCGCAGTAGCTCCGCACCGCGGCTTCCAGTTGCTCTCGAAGCTTCTCGGGCTCGTCGAAGGCGAGTCCCTCCACCCAGAGCGGCAACGCCTTGGTACGGATCAGATGATCGGTGGTGAGCGGCGGGGTGACCAGGGCTTCGCGAGCCCCGGGAACAGCCAACGCGGCAAGCACCTCTGGGGTGGTCAGAGACTGGACCACCACCCGCCGGTAGGGACGATCGCAGTCACCGGTGCGCTGGGCGAGCAGGCCACGCACCACCGGCGCCACCAGGGCCAGCCGGGCCTCGATGGCGGGATCCGCCGCCACGTCCACCGCGGCTGCGCCGGCCTGCGACCGCTGTGCCTCCGAGAACCGCTCCGCTCGCGATACCAGGTCGATCATCGCCTCGTACGAATCCCGGGCCGAATCCCCCCAGGTGACCAGACCGTGATGCCCCCACACCATGCCCCGAGCTGCGGGATGGGCCTCCAGGGCCGCGGCTGCGGCCAATGCCAGCTCGAAACCCGGAGTTACGTAAGACAGCACGATCACCTCGTCGCCCAGGGCCTGGAGCGCCACAGCCTCACCGTCCGGCCGGTTGGTGAGCGCGAGGATAGCATCGGCGTGCGTGTGGTCGATGAAGGTCGCGGGAAGAAAAGCGTGCACCAGCGCTTCGATCGAAGGGGTGGGACTGTCCGCCCGCAGCAGATGGCTGCGCAGCTGGTCGACCATCGTCCCATCGTCCAATTCCTTCAGGGCGCGCAGCCGGCGCAGGTAGTCGAGGTCGAGCGCGGGATGACCGTCTGGCTCGATAGTGGCCATGTCGGCCCCCGAAGCCTTGACGAATAGCGCCGGCACCGTCTCGTTCAAGATGTTCTTCCACGGAGCCTTCACCGAAGAATTGCCGCCCCCGTGGAGCACCAACGCGGGTTCAGCCCCCAGCAGCCGGGTGGTATAGGTGCGAAGCGCGAGCTGTTCGCCCCACTCGGCGCCATAGCGCGTCACAAACCCGGCGGCTTCCTCGTCCGACCATCTCGACCGCATGAAGAGCCACCCCTTCTCTGGTACTACTTCGCTCCCGCCGCCCCGCGTACCGCGGCCAGCATGAACGCGGCGTTCGCCGCGGTCGCATTGCCTTCGAACACCGCACTGCCCGTGACGATCAAGTCCGCCCCGGCGGCCGCCACCTCGGCGATGTTGTCCCGGGTGATGCCGCCGTCGACGCACACCAGGATGTCTTTGCCCGCCGCCGCGATCATCTCCTTGACCCGAGCCACGCGGGAGTATGTGGTGGAGGCGAACGTCTGCCCACCCCATCCCGGGTCGACCGCCAGCAGGACGATCATCTCCACCTCATCCAGCAAGGGAGGGGCCAGCCACTCCAGGGGAGTGCCCGGATTGAGAGCCAGCCCGCGGACCAGACCCCGGCCGGGCCCGGCGACATGCTCCATCCCGCCGAGGCGTTGGAGGACCCGGTGGATGTGGACCGCCGATTCCACGTGCACGGTGAGGATGTCGGCCCCGGCTGCCACGTAGGCGCCCAACTTGTCGAGCGGCTCGTGCACCATGAGATGCACATCCTTGAGGAGCGGCGTGCGCAGGCCACCGACGTACGGGGGGCCGACAGTCATCGCCGGGCAGAAGCGCCCGTCCATCACGTCCACGTGGACGACGCCCACGCCCGCGTGCTCGAGGAGCGCGAGTTCGTCGCCCAGATGCATGAGGTCGGCGGTGAGGGTCCCCACACTGACCGTGGGACACAGCGAGCGCAATCGCTTGAGCGTGCCGCTTGCCGCAGCTCCGCCTGCCCCCGTACTGTCTGTCGAGACGCCATTCACTCGGCGCTACTTCTTCTCGCTCTTCAATGTCCGGAACAGTTCGTAGGCGTCCTCGGGCTTCATGAACTCGTGTACCACCTTGCCCACCGCCTGGATCATCGCCACCGGAGCATCGGACTGGAAGATGTTCCGGCCCATGTCGACGCCCGACGCACCTTCGCTCACCGCTTTGTAAGCCATGGTGAGAGCGTCCAACTCGGGGAGCTTCTTGCCGCCGGCCATCACGACCGGTACCGGGCAGGAGGCGGTCACGGTCTCGAAATCCGTTTCGACGTAGTAGGTCTTGACGACGTGCGCCCCCAACTCCGCTGCTATCCGGCAGGCCAGCCGGAAGTAGCGGGCGTCGCGGGTCATGCTCTTACCCACCGCAGTGACGCCGAGGGTGGGGATGCCGTACCGGTTCCCCATATCCACCAGCCGGGTGAGGTTGTGGATAGATTGGGTCTCGTACTCGCCCCCGATGAAGACCTGCACGGCCATGGCGGCCACGTTCATGCGCACCGCGTCTTCTATGTCGACGGCCAATTGCTCGTTCGACAGTTCTTTGAGGACGCTGGGCCCGCCGCTGGCCCGCATGACGATACCCCGTTCGTAAGAAGGTGGGATGGTCGTGCGCAGGATGCCCCGCGTGAGCATGAGAGCGTCGGCATAGGGAGCTAGGGGGAGGATGTTGACGTCCACCCGCTCCAGGCCCGACGTAGGGCCCTGAAAATAGCCGTGGTCGATGGCCAGCATGACCGTGCGGCCGGATTCGGGGCGGAAGATCCGCGCCAGACGGTTCTGCATTCCCCAATCCAGGGCCGTGGAGCCCTTCAGGAAGAACGCCTCGTGCCGATGTGGTATGTCGAGACAGAAGTTCTTTGATTCCTTGAGACTCTCGGTATCGGCCATGGACGACTCTCCACATGTGCTCGCAAGGGACGGACGGTGTGATTCTACCAGAGGGGCACGGAGCGACCCGGTTGCAGCGATAGCGATCATCAGCATGAATAACGCTTTCGGCAAACCCCATCTCCCTGTAATAATGGCGCAATGACCGTGATGCGTGGCGGCGGGCACGCATGGAATCGCACGATCCCGGGAACGGCTGTGAAGGAATGAGCGCGCTGAAATACGAGAGGTGTCGCGAGTGCCGGGCTCTGAACGAGCCCGGGGCGGTGTTTTGCAGCCGCTGCGGCGCTTCTCTCAACAGCGGGGCCTACGGCGGAGCCCCACGGCGCCGACGGGTCACGGCCGCCGGCGCCGCGATGGGGATCGCCCTCTTCTTCATCCTCCTGGCCACGGTGTTCACGCTCGGCGTGATCGTCTATCGGACGGTGAAGTCCGGCGACAACGTCGACACCGTCACATCAGTACGGGGAACTACCGCCTCGACCAGCACCTCCCTGGGCGGAGGATCGAGCGGTGGCGGCGCGAGCACCTCTTCCACAGCAGCTGCCACGCTCATTCGCCCCCAAGCCGCTTCGGCTTCCTCGGTGCTCGACGCTACCTCCACCGTCAACTACGCGGCCACCAACCTCCTGGACGGCGATCTGGCCACCGCCTGGAATGAAGGCGCCGAAGGCCCGGGGGTGGGCCAGTGGGTGCGCTTCGGGTTCACTCGGCCGGTGGTCCTGGCCCGCATCGAGATCGCCAACGGTTACCAGAAGGACGAGGAGCGGTTCAACGGCAACGCGCGCGTGAAGTCGCTCAGGCTCGAGTATTCCAGCGGCGACACTCAAGTGGTCGATCTGCTGGACACGGAGAGCTTCCAGTCGGTCACCGCGTTGTCCCAGCCCACCGAATGGCTGAAGCTGACCATCGTGTCCGTCTACCCCGACTACATATGGGAGGATGCGGCCCTTTCGGAGGTACGTATATTCGCGCTGGCCGGCCAGCAGTAGGGAAGCGCCGCTCCCCGGCGTATGGCCTCCTTGCCGTATTTCTCCCGGATGGCGTCCAGTTTTAGGTCCAACTCCCGTAGCAACGGCAGTTCTTGGTCGAAAAGGTCGTCCTGCCAGGCCCGCGGCACCAGATTGCTGAGCCCCACCCCCACCAAGCGCAGGTGATAACGCCGGCGGCGGCCCTGCCGGAACAGAGCAAGCACCTGCTCGAAGAACATCTCGTCCACGTCCAGCGGCCGGGAGAGAGTGTGGGAGCAGGTGTGGGTGACGAAGTCCGAATAGCGGATCTTGACCGTCACCGTACGGGCCTCCAGCCGCTTGCGGCGCAGGCGACGGCACACATCCTCGGTGAGCGACACCAGCGTCGATTCGAGCAGACTGACATCGGAGACGTCCTCCTCGAACGTGTGCTCCCGGGAGATGGACTTCACTTCTTCCCTGGGCGTGACCCGGCGCAGATCTTCCCCCCGGGCCCGATGGGCCAGTAGCTCCCCCCATTCCCCGAAGGAGAGACGCAGAAGATGTGACGGCACCCGGGCCAGGTCGCCCACGGTGGCCACACCCCGGTCGCGAAGTTGCTCCAGGAGAGCCGGGCCTACCCCGGGAAGCTTCTCCACGGGCAGAGGCGCCAGGAATCCCGCCTCCTTCCCCGGCGGGACCACGGTGAATCCGGCGGGCTTACGATAGTCGGAGGCTACCTTGGCCACCAGCTTGTTGGTGGCCAGACCCACGGAGATGCTCAGGTGGAGCTCTTCAGCGACCCGCTGCTGGATGAGCCGCGCCGTCCGTACCGGCGATCCGAACAGCCGCTCGGTGCCGGTGAGATCGACGTAGGCCTCGTCGAGGCTCATCTGCTCCACCAGAGGAGAGTAACCGTCCAGCATGGCCATCAGGCGGCGTGAATAGTCGCGATAGAGCTGGTGATGCCCGGTGAGATACACCCCATGGGGGCAGAGGCGCCTGGCAGTGCGCAGCGGCATGGCCGAGTGCACCCCGTACCGCCGGGCTACGTAGTTAGCGGTGGACACCACGCCCCGCTCGCCGCCCCCGACGATCACCGGTTTTCCCCGCAAGGACGGATCCCGATTCTCCTCTACTGCGGCGAAGAAGGCGTCGAAATCGAGGTGGGCGATCACCCGATACGTGGCCCGTGGCTCCATGACCAACAGGATAAACGAACATATGTTCGATGACAAGGGGGGCGGAGGTTCATCCTTGCGCTATCTCCCCCGCCAGCGCCTCACAGCCCGGGCACCTACTGCGGCGCCAGTGTGTTCGGACCGCGTGCGCACATAGCGTTCTCCCAGCAGCGCCAGATCTCCTCGTCGTAACGGGCGCTCAGACCGGCCCAATCGAAGCGGGCCACCCAGGTCCGCTGCCAATCTTCCGACCAGGCGTCGGGCTGGGCGAGCGCCCGCCTCAGAGCGGTCACCAGCTCACCTTCCCCGTACAGCACTTCCTCATGGGCCTCACGCGGGATGATCTCCGGATAGCTGAGCCGCCGGGGCAGAACAGGCCGGCACCCGCAGTACACCGCCTCCACCACGGCTATCCCGAAGAACTCGTGGACGGCGGTCGAGACGACCACATCGGAACTCCACAGGAGCGACGCATAGTCAGAGGCCGTATTGACCTTGCCCCACTGCACGATGTGATCGGCCAATTCCTCCCGGGCTCGAAGGAACTCTGCTGTCGGCGTGCCCTGATTCGGGCCGGCCATGGCCAGTCGAAAGCCGACTCCAGAGGCCTTCAGCTCATAGAGAGCGGCGAACAGCTCGGCGGGCGCCTTGTCATACTCCCAGCGCTGGTTCCAGACGATGAGTGGCCCGGCCGTGCGGTCACCCCACCGACCGGCCGCTGTTTCCGATCGGGCCCGCGAGCAGTGGCGGTCGAAACGGCGGAGGTCGCACCCCACGGGCAGGACCCGCGCCTTAGCCTCCACTTCTTCCACGGCCCAGAGGGGGATCTCGTCGGGCATGGTCTGGAGCAGCCTCGCGGCAGCCTCCAGGAACTCTCGCCTGTGATAGTCGCTGTTGAACAGGACGGTCTGCGCCGCCACGGCTGCCGCCAGATTCTTGAATCCGTAGCCCAGGTCGCGGTCCACGCCCTGCGGCAGGGGATAGGTGAGTTGATTCTCGTGGAAATAGACTATCGCCGGAGCCCGAGCCACTTCAGGCTCGACCGCAGCCAGAAAGACCGGCAGATCGAGCATATCTGACGCGAACAACACGTCGGGGCGGTGGGCCCCCGGCCCCAACGCCTGAGCAGCAACCGGCGGAGCCGATTGGGCCTGCGCCAGTGCCGGGCTGAGGGGAGTGATGCCGGGCCGGGGTGGCCGCTCGAAGAAGCTGGCC
>JAZDLO010000072.1:0-6111 GCA_043801935.1 bacterium | reverse complement strand
GATGCCCTTCTGCTCCAAGATGTCGCCCAAGTGCTTGGAAGCGATGGGCTTGGTGAAGGCACCCGAAAGTGGCGTAGCGTAGATCAGCTCGACCCGATCGCGGATGCCTTGCTCGTGGAAGAACCAGTCGGCCAGCATGATGAACTCAAGCGGTGCGACCGGGCACTTGATAGGGTTCTCGACGACGTTGAGTACCAGCCGACCACCTTGCCAGGTACGCAGGTGCTTTGCCAGGGCAAGAGCGCCCTCGATCGTGTAGAAGTCGTGGATGGATTGATGCCACTCGTGCCCCTGCAGGCCGGGGGTCTCCTCGGGCCGTGTCTGCGCGCCGGTGGCGATCACAAGGAAGTCGTAGTTGAGGAGCCGGCCGTCCGCAAGCTTCACGCGGTTGTGATCGGGCTCTATGACATCGGCCGCGGCCTTGACCATCTCCACCCCGGGGGGGATGAAGTCGCGCTTGGGCTTCACCACATCGTTCTTGCTGTACATGCCGAACGGGATGAACAGGAAGCCGGGCTGGTAGTAGTGAGTCTCGAGCGGGTCGACGATGGTGATCTTCCACTCTTCCGAGTCGAGCACCTGTCGAAGGCGGTTGACGACCATGGTGCCCGCCGTTCCGGCGCCGATAACCAGCAGTTGCTTCATGGATCGGGACCTCCCTGCCATACCGTGAACGTCATCGCTTGAAGCCTCCAGCAAACCCCGGGCCCCGCGCATCTAAACCCCGGGGGGTATTCTCGCATATCGGGCAATAGTACGCAATACCAGGTATGACACCTCCATCCGGGTTTGCCCAGGGCGTTCTTTGGGGTAGTGCGGAGCTTGGGAACCTTCGGTAATGGAGCGTGAGATGGCAGAGAACGACGTGAAGGGAACGGGTACGCGGGACGACCCGTGGCAAGTCAAGACTCCCGGCGGGCAGTCGGATATCCAGGCGTATCGCGACGAGGCGACGGACCCGCCCGCGTTGGTCGTGGTGGCCTCCAAGACCGAGGTCCGCTACCTACTCCGCTGCCTTCCGGACCTCCAGGCGATGCTCAAGGCCCACGGTGACTGGATGCCGCTGGGCAGCGCCGATGAGCAGAAGACTCCCGCGGAAGGCACCGTCGAGGCGTGGGCCCGGTCGCCGAAGAACCCCGTGGGCGGCTGGTACGGCTTGAAGAAGGGTCTCCGCGGTCGCTTTGCGAACTACGTCCCGCCGGTGATGGAGGCTCTGGGGATGGCTGAGGTCGAGCACAATCCCCGGAACAACCGCATGCGGGCACTCTGAGCAAGGCCCGCCGGGCGACGGACGGATGACTAGTCGGTAGGATCCGAAACGGTCCTCTTCAGCACCCAGGCGATGTTCTGACCGAGAGTACGCATCGTCTGCTCCGCCTCGGCGTCCTGCTCGACATCCCGACCGTGCCAGCCGTATCCCATGTTCCAGTAGGAGGAGCCGGGAACTATCATCTGCGCGTGCAAGAACAGGTGATTCACAGCGTTGAACGCGTCGATCGCCCCGCCGCGGCGGGCCACGATCGCCGCGGCGCCCACCTTCCGCTTCAGCATCCAATCGTTGGCGATGTTCACCATTCCCACCCGTTCCAGCAGGGCCTTGACGTTGGCCGAGACATTGGCGAAGTAGGTCGGAGCGCCGATCACCACCCCCTCGGCGTCGAGGATCTTCTCGATGACCTCGTTCAGCGCATCGGGAGATCCGCCGCAGCGTTTGTCCTTGGTCTGAAAACATTTGCGGCAATCGATGCAGCCGGCCAGGGGCCTGCCGGCCAGGTGGAACAGCTCGGTGGAGATGCCCTCCCCCTCGAGCTCGTCCAGCACCCACCCCAGCATGACCGACGTGTTCCCGTCCTTGTGGGGGCTGCCGTTGATGCCCAGTACTCGCATCGATCCTCCTCAATTCGACCTGTGTCCGGCCGTCATCCTACCCCATCGGATCGATCCAGCCCAAGGTCGTACGCCTAACGACCGGCGCCGCACACTGAAGCATCGGTCGCCCTCCGCCGATAACATGCCAATAGGCAAGTATTGGGCGGCACGAAGCCTGCGTGCCGGACCACACAGAGACCCGCGGATGCCGGGCGAACAAAAGGAGTCACCGTGCGAAGGCTGTCGATAGCTCTATTCATGGTAGTCACGCTCGTGCTTCTCGCAGGGGCCGCCGGCTGCGGAACCAGCGCCCAGACCGCCGGACCGGCCTCCGCCGACCTATCCCCTGAGGGCATCCTGGCACAAGCGGTCGCCGCCTCCCAGGAGATGGTCAGCGCGAAGGGAAGCTTCGAGGTCGCCGTTTCGTTCGATGTCGACCCCGGCGTGGAGTTGCCGGAAGAGGCCATGGCACTCGTCGGTCAACCCATGAAGGTGTCGGGGACGCTGGCCTTCGAGAGCGACCAGCGGGCCGGAGAGTTCACGGTGAGTGTCTCTGTGGCCGGACAGGTCAGGGACGTCGGCATGAAGCTGCTCGGCGACAAGGTTTGGTTCCGGTTCATGGACCAGTGGTATGAGGCGCCGCCGGAGATGCAGCAAATGCTGGGCGATGCTTCCGGACAAGTGACCAAGGTGACGGAGATCCAGCAATTGCTGGCCGACATGGGCCTCGACCCGACCACCTGGATGGCGGATCTGCGGCTCGTCGGGGAAGAGACGATCGACGGCGCCGCCGTCTACCATCTAGCCGCTTCGCCCGATCTGGCGAAGATGATGGCCGACGTGGTCGGGCTTATGCAGAGCGGAGAGCTCATGAAGCTCCTCGATCCCTCCGGGTCCGGAGACGGGCTCATGGGAACAGCCTCATCTTTGCCGAGTGCCGGCGAGCTGCAGGAGATGCAGAAGCAATTGCAGGCGATGTTCACCGACCTCGCGGCCGATCTCTGGATCGCAAAAGACAGCTTTGCGGTCCTGAAGGTCACGGCCGGTGCGCGCATGACGCCCCCGTCCGGTGAGGACGCCGATGGACTCAACGCGATAATCCTGAGCGCGATGATATCTCTGCAAGACATCAACGAGCCCGTCACCGTGGAGCCACCCGCCTCGGTCCAACCGTGGACCGCACTCGAGAAGGCCATGGAGGATACCCTTGGGACGTTCATGGCGCCGCTGCTGGGCGCCGCGTCCGGAAGCGCGGTCGGGGCACCCGATACCTACCAATAGAGGCGGGCGGAAGAGGCCCCTCGGCCTCAACGACAAGGGGGCACGGTGGGACTCGCGCAGACAAAGCCCTGGGTGGGGCGCAGGAACCCCACCCAGGGTAGGAGAGAGGGGGACGATGTCAGTCGATTGTCCCGGCCTTATCCCATCAGGTCAGCGGTATCACGGGCAGCAGCAGGTGCGACGGGTATTCGGCGTTGTGGTAGACGCCGTGTGTGACGGTCTTGCTGCTGCAAACGTGGTTACCTATGTATTCGATGTTGCTCAAGCCGGCGGTGCCGGTGGGCACGTCCAAGCTCATGATGTCCACGCAGATGCGATGTCCGCGAAGGAACATGTTCGCCGTGGAAAGAAGCTCGATCTGGTACTCGTTGATTTCGCCGGGGACCACCGGCTGCTGAGCTTCGCGCGTCAACTTGTGAAATGGAGCCCAGGGCTCGGTCCGCTGGGGATCGAGGGCCCGATGCGAAGCCTTCAGCCAGCCTCGGGTCAACTCGCGCTCAGGTAGATCGTCGGGCACGAAGCGCTCGCCTTCGCGCTGGGTACGCACGGACACGTCCGGGCCCACGTCGCTGAGCGCGACGATCCAGTTTGTGTCGTCCTGGTCGAGCGCCGCGTGGATGGTGAGCGAACAGGGGCCTACGATCAGCAGATCGTCCGGCAGAGGCTCGGTCATATACCGGAGTCTTTCCACCTTCATGGTCTTCTTGAGCGGCATCTGGGTGAAGACGTCGGGATCCGGGTTGTAACTCTGAGTCTGCTCGTGGGGAAGCGACTCTTCCGTGGTCAGTCTCTCCCAGCTGTCCAGGTAGAACTTGGTCCACTGGGTCTCGGGCACCGGCCAGTCGGAGAAGGTCCGCCACTTGTTCTCGCCCATGATCCACGTCTTCACCGGCGGATCGTCCATGACGCCCGTCTCGATGCCCTTGAGCCAGTAGTCGTACCACCGGATGATCTCGTCGTGCATCGAATGGAAAGGCCGCTCGAGGTGCGCCGGCGGGTTGAGGACCAGCCTTCTCTTCGGCACGCCCTTGGCGTTCATGAACCAGTGCTGGGCGCCCTGCCAGTGCATCTTGTAGGTGTAGGCGCCGGCGAACGAGCCGCAGACGTAGGGGATCTTGATCTTCTCGAACTTCTTCTCGCTCTCTTCCAGGAGCTCGGTGTAGTCGTACGGGTCGATGAGAGTCCAAAACGTCATCCCGCTCCGCTGCCCCTTCTGGGTGAGGATGTTCCAGAGATGGGCGTACATCATGTAGTCGGGATTGTTCATGGCCCACTCCCACTTCTCCTCCAGTTCCGGCGGAAGTGGGCCCGGCCGGCCGCAACCTTCGTGCACGCAACTGAACATGCCCAGGAGGTACGGCATCATGTGGAAGACGCCGCCGGGGTGGAACTCCCTCATGCTCCACATGCCGCTGTAGCAGCCCATGGAGTCGTACGGGAAGATGGCCTTGAGGGCCGGCGGCTGCTGCGCGGCCGCCCGAAACTGCTCGCCGCCATAGGCAGAGATCCCGATCATCCCCACCTTGCCGTCGCACCAGGGCTGAGCGGCTATCCACTCGATCATGTCATAGTGGTCCCACTCCTCGT
The DNA here is from genome assembly GCA_043801935.1 of bacterium. GTDB lineage: Bacteria > Actinomycetota > Thermoleophilia > RBG-16-64-13 > RBG-16-64-13 > JAZDLO01. Next base: position 1,374 of record JAZDLO010000072.1, on the reverse strand, counting down.
CGCCGTAGTCGCCCTCGGACTTGCCTACCCCCCGAGGTTCGGCGATCACGTGAACGTACCCGTTGGCGATGAGACGTTTGGTGTCGCCGCCTTCGATGACGCCGTACCACAGGCTGGCGTAAGCCGGCTGGGGCGGTAACGCTTCAGCGACCTCGGGCCGCTGCAGATCCTTGTTATGCACGGCGCACGCATAGAGGACCGGGTACTTACCCGCGGCCTTGGGCCGGTAGACGTCGACAGCCAGGTGCACCCCGTCCCTCATCTTCACCATCACGTCGCGCTCTTGGATCATATTGTCGTAGACCGGTTCCTTCAGGGCCATCTCATCTCCAATCTCTAGATTTGCGCCACTGGACTACCTCTGCAGCCGACCGTGTCGCCCCTGGTGGGCCGAGTACTCACGCAACGGGGCTACGAACAACCGCACGGCACAGCTGGAACGTCGTCATCCCGAAGGTGCGACCGCTCCGTATGCCTCCTCCCTGGTATGAGTTATGCCATAATTGAATTGATGTCAATCAAGTAACGTCAAACCTAGCAGGGAGCTTGGTAGGTGTCAACAGAGATAGAGCCGTCCGGGGACGAGCAGCCCGAATCGAACAAGCGCGTCCGGCGGACCCAGGCCGAGAGACGGGCTGAGATCGGCGAGGCGACCTACAGGCTCTTGGGAAAACACGGCATGAACGGGACCACCGTGCACCGGATAGCAGAGGCCGTCGGTGTGACCGCACAAGCTCTGTATGCCCACTTCGACAGCAGGAACGACATGCTTGTCGCCGCGATGGATTCTGTGTATGAACGAGTCTCGCGCTGGCTTAGGATCTCGTCGAATCCCAACATGCTCGAACGTCTCAGGGAGACCGGCCAGGCTCACTCATCTTTCATGGCAGCGGAGCTGGGCTTCGTCATTCCGGTGTTCGAGTTCGTCCTCGCCCCCCGCGATTCAGACCTCGCCTCGCGCTTCGGCAGACAGCAACTGCAAGTGCTCGGGGAGATCGCCGCGCTGGTGGAGCAGGGCAAGGAACAGGGCACTATCCGCCAGGATATGGATCCGATGCTGGCGGCTTGGCAGCTCATCGTCTTCGCCTGGTCGGAGGATATCGCCCGCCTCATGAGCCGGGAGGAGTACATCAGCGAGGGCTATTCGGCGAGCATTCTCGATCTGTTCATACGGGACATGGCCCCGCCGGAAGCCCCCCAAAAAGACTGACCCGCCCTCGCTGGCCAGGTTCTGCTTCACCGGATCGGGGCTTTGCTCTGCCCTCACTGCACCCGAAAGACGAGACGAAGCCTGAGTCGGGGGCCCCGCGGCGCGCCCCTCGGGGCCCCCCACCCCGCGGGACGAAACGGCCACGCCCACCAAGGGAAGAACCC
>JAZDLO010000061.1:0-3210 GCA_043801935.1 bacterium | reverse complement strand
CAAGGCCGTGGGCGGCGGCAACTTCTTCATCTTGGCCGAGGAACTCGAGGTGGCTTTGGCCGCCGCCGAAGCCGCGGTCGAGGCCATGCGCGCGGTGCCGGGCGTGATCATGCCCTTCCCGGGAGGCATCGTGCGCAGCGGGAGCAAGGTGTCGTCCAAGTACAAGGGGCAGCATGTCTCCAGCAACACGCCTTATTGCCCCACCGTCCGGCGCCAGGAGAAGACCGCCCTGCCCCCAGGAGTGAACGCCGTCCTCGAGATCGTCATCGACGGGCTGACGGAGGAGGCCATCGGCGAGGCGACGCGGGTGGGCGTGAGGGAGGCCTGTCTGCCGGGGGTGGTGAGCATCTCGGCGGGCAATTATGGGGGCTCGCTGGGCAAATACCACTTCCACCTGCGTAAGCTGGTGGGCACGTGAGGCGGGCAAGACCGGTCACACGTAGTTGGGAAAGGAGGTAACACCAGTGGGAAGCTCGACAGATGCGACGCCCATGCCGGACGGGGGCATGGTGACGCTACGGCGCAAGGAATCCAGCTCGATCCCGGTGGAAGCAGACAGCATCTCTCCGGATCGCTTCTTGGGACTGGGTCTCTCCGAGATCTCGGCTCTGCCCGCGTTCTACGGTCGGCGGCGGGTGACTTTGGGAGACCTCTTCGAAGTAGACGGCGCAGGCGGGGACAACATCACCGTCAGCGGTGACCTCCGCTGCGTCAAGAAGATCGGGTACGGCATGTCCAGGGGGCTCGTCACGGTGACGGGTACGGTGGGGCCGCATCTGGGCGCATACATGTCCGGCGGCCAGATCACGGTACAGGGGGATGTTGGAGACTGGGCCGGTGCGCACATGAAGGGCGGACGTATCACCGTGGAGGGAAGCGCCGGGCACTTCGTGGGCGCCGGCTATTCGGGCGAGCTGCGAGGAGTGCTGGGAGGCACCATCTACGTACGCGGGAACGCCGGCCGGGAGGTAGGCGCCCGCATGCGCCGCGGGCTGATCGTGGTCCTGGGAGACGTGGGCGAATTTGCCGGCGGCAACATGATCGCCGGCTCGGTCATCGTGGGCGGCCGCCTGGGAGCACGCCCCGGTGCGGGCATGAAGCGCGGTTCCATCGTGGCTCTGGGTGAGGCTCCGGAATTGCTACCCACCTTCCGCTACGCTTGCCGCTATCAGCCCGCTTTCCTGCGCTTCTACGCGCGCCGCCTGGCCGAGTGGGGGCTGCCGGTGGACGTGGATCTGATGGACGGTTTCTTCCGCCGGTACGTGGGTGACATGAACGCCTTGGGAAAGGGGGAGATCCTTGTCCATGATCAGCCTGAATGACATAGCAGCAGGGATCGTGCGGCGGATGATGGCCGATGCGGAACTGGTGGGTGTGAAGGTGTCGCGCCTAAGCAACGGCGCCACGGTCGTGGACGCCGGGGTGGAGACCCCCGGGTCCCTGGAAGCAGGTCGGCTCTTCTCCCACGCCTGCATGGGCGGTCTCGGGGACCTCCAGTTCCGGGCGCTCGAGCTCGAGGGGTCGGCTCTGCCCGGGGTGGAAGTCAGTGTGAGTCATCCGGTGCTGGCCTGCATGGCGGCCCAGTACGCCGGGTGGGCAGTGAACGTCCCCGGCGAAGGCACGTCGCGGCCCTACTTCGCCATGGGATCCGGACCGGCGCGGTCTCTCTACCGGGGGGAGCCTCTCTTCCAGACGGTGGAGTATCGTGACCCGGCCTCGGTGGCGGTGCTGACGCTGGAAACCCGCCAGCTGCCCTCTGCGGAGGTGGCTGCCTGGATCGCCGACAAGTGCCACGTCTCTTCGGGCGATCTGTTCCTGATGGCGGCTCCCACCGCCAGCCTGGTGGGCTCCGTGCAGATAGCCGCGCGGATCGTGGAGACCGGTCTCCACAAGATGCACGAGGTGGGTTTCGACATCAATACCGTCCTCTCCGGTTTCGGCTCCTGTCCCCTGGCCCCGGTCGCGGCCGACGACCTTGAGGCTATAGGCCGGACCAACGACGCGGTGCTCTACGGCGGGCGCGCCTGGTACACGGTGCAGACCGATGATGCCGCCATCGAGAGCGTCATGGAGCTCCTGCCCTCGAGCGCCTCCCGCGATTACGGTCTCCCCTTCGGCGAGCTCTTCCGACGCTATGGGGGCGATTTCTACCAGATCGACCCCCTGCTTTTCAGCCCGGCCGAGCTGTCTCTCACCAACGCCACCAGCGGCCGCACTTTCCGAGCGGGCCGCGTGAACGCCACCATGGTGAAAGAAGCCATGGCTTGAAGGTCGGCATCCTCGGACAGAAGGGAGGCTGGCACACCGAGGCGCTTCTGGCCGCCTTCGCCGGGCGCGGGATCGCGGCCGAGTGCTTCTCGATCACCCGCCTCACCGCTCGGGTGGCAGGGGACCCTCGGGTGGCGGTCCTCGATGCTCTCCTCGACGAGTACGACATCGTCCTCGTGCGCGCCATCCCCGGAGGTTCCCTGGAGCAGGTGATCTTCCGCGTGGACGCGCTGCATCGGCTGGAGAACCTGGGCGTGCGGGTCATAAACTCGGCTGCGGCTATCGAGCGGGGGGTGGACAAGTACTACACCGCTTCACTTCTTGAAGACGCCGGGCTCCCCACGCCGCGCACCGTGGTCACCGAACGGTGGGAGGAGGCGCTGACGGCTTTCGATGAGCTGGGCGGCGACGTGGTTCTCAAGCCTCTTTTCGGGTCGGAGGGGAGAGGCATGGTCCGGCTCACGGACGTAGACACGGCCTACCGGGTCCTGCGGGCGCTGGACGTGGGGCGGTACGTCCACTGTCTCCAGGAGTTCGTGCCTCACGGCCGCGAGGACATCCGCGCTTTCGTGGTGGGCGGACGGGTGGTTGGGACTATGATGCGGCGCGGAAAGGACTGGAAGACCAACGCGGCTCAGGGGGCCAAGGGCGAGGCCATCGAGGCGGACGAGCAGATCGTGGATCTGAGCGTACGCGCCGCGCAGGCGCTGGGCGCCGAGCATGCAGGGGTGGATATCCTGCCCCGGGAAGAGGGGGGTTACACGGTCTTAGAAGTGAACACCATCCCGGGCTGGCGCGCGCTGAAGACCGCCACGGGGGTGGATGCGGCCGAGTGTCTGGTGGACCACGTGCTCGAGGGACCCGGGTGAAGAAGCTGGAGGGAGCGGAGGTAGCCTGGGCGGCGCAGTTGGCCTGCCTGTTCGAGGTGAACGCGGAGAAGCC
>JAZDLO010000051.1:0-7094 GCA_043801935.1 bacterium | reverse complement strand
CACTCTCTCCAAGAAAGCGGCACACTCGGCTATCTCGGCCTCCGTCATGCCTGCTCGAGCCAGCTGAGGCCCGAACTCCCGGGCGATGAGGCCTGTGCCCTCGATCGCCACCCCTTTCGTCAGCAGGATCCGGTCTCCCTCCCGCATAAGCCGCTTGTCTATGAGGTGCGTCGCAAGAGCGGTCCCGGCCATAGTCCCTACCACCAGCGGCCGGGAGACCGCGTCCGTGATCTCGGTGTGACCGCCGCATAGCGAGATGCCATAGTCCGTACAGACCTCCCGTATGTCACGCGCCACCGCGAGTACCTCCGACGGGGTGGAGCCTGGCGGGAACAGCAGGGTGGCGAGTAGCCACCGAGGGGTAGCCCCGCTGGTGGCCACGTCGTTAGCGTTGGCCAGTACGACGTAGCGTGCCAGTGAGTCGGTGGCCAGGGTGATGGGGTCGGAGGCCAACACCAATACATCGGCTCCCCTGACGTCCATGGCGGCCGCGTCCTCTCCGATCCCGGCGCCGACGAGCACCGTGGGGTCCGCCGCGGAGATCCCCGCCAGGCCGTCCTGCAGGAGATCGGCCGGCAACTTGCCCATGGGGAGGGGCAGGCCGTACCGGATGATCCGGCGCGCTTCTTCCAGGTCCCGTACCACGAAGTCGGACTGGGTATCGGGAAGAGGCTCATCGGGGTCGTTGCGCACGAACATCGTCAGGGCCCCAGCCCGCTGGCCCGCCTCGATGTCGAAGTCATGGTCACCGACGACCAGCAACTCGCCGACCTCCACCCCCAACTCCTCAGCGATATACAGCACGCCGTCCGGGAGAGGTTTGGGACTCATCGGAAGGTCACGCGAGACGATCAGGGCAAAATCGGCAAGATCTACCCCCGTGAAGCGGGCCAGTGCCCGTTCTACCGTCGCACCGGCGTTGCGCGTGATGATGGCCATGGGGACCTTTCTCTCGCGGAGAAAACCGACCAGACCTTCGGCTCCGACATTGGGTTCGGAATGGTCGGCAGCCTCTGCCTCCGCCCGGAGCATGACGGCCTCGAAGCGGCGCCGCTCGCCGACATCCTCGATGTCGCGAAGATACTCGAGCACTCCTTTTCCAGGAGGACAGCCCATAGCCTGCTTGATGGCGGCCAAGTCGAGCAGTTCCGGTCTGGTGAGAGTACCGTCGAAATCGAAGAGGACGGCCGCCGTCCGGAAGGGCGCGCCCGAGCGGAGCAGGGGGACGCGGTCCTCGTGCGAGCGACCATCCCTGGCGTGGTCTCGATGCCCGATCTCCACGGGTACTCTCCTTCCGATCGACGCGTACCCTACGTAAGGTAGTACAGCAGCACAGGAATGACCACCACGCTGGCAAGCGTGGTCACCAACACCACCGAAGAGACCAGCTCGGCTTCGTTCTTGTACTTCGTGGCTGCGAGGGCGGTGAAGACGGCAGAGGGCATGGCTGACTCCAAGATCACCACCGCCCTTGGGATCCCCGTCAGTCCCAACAGTGACACGGCCAGCAGGCCGAAGGCAAAGCCCCCACCCACGCGGAGTACGCTTGCCATCAGGGTCAGAGAGAGGTGCGACGGCCGGATCCGGCAGAGGTTCATGCCGAGCACCAACAAGACTAGGGGGATGGCCGCCTGCCCCAGGAGCTTGAGTGGATTCATCATGAGAGTAGGAAGGGTCACGCCGGCCAGATTGAGTGCGAGACCCAGCAGAGCCGCATAGACCAGAGGGATGCGGACAGTCGTCTTGAGACCCTGCCTCAGTCCCGAGTTACCGGCGGCGATGTAGATGCCGAGCGAATAGATCAGTATGCCGTTCGGCATGTAGTAGAGGACGGCGCTGGCCAGACCTTCGGCGCCAAAAGCCATGAAGATGATGGGGAAGGGGATGTTGACCGCGTTCCCAAAGACGATCGGAAGATAGAGTGCCGAGTGCTTGGTGCGGCCGAAAGCGAAGACGAACCTGGCCACAAGGAACGTCCCGGCCATGATGAGGAGGCACGAAGCCCATATTCGGGCCGCTTCGTGGACCACGATCGGACTGGAGAGCATTGAGGTGAACACCAGGCACGGGACGGCGATGTACATGGCCGCGTCGACCAACACCGCGGAGCTTGAGCGGCTAAGCCTACCGAAGAGGTACCCCAGGGCGATAGTGAAGAACGTGGGCGTGATGATAGTCACGATCTGCTGCATCGCATCAGCGTACACTGCGCGCGCCGGGCGGCGCTAGATGCGAGATGATGGACGCAGCCCTGGATGCAGGGCGCGCCGGATGGTATAAGTCCAGCCGTGGACGAATCGACCTTCTATCACTGGCTCGTCATCGCCTGGATGGCCCTCGCGGTCGTCACCTTCCTGGCCCTCTTCTTCGTGACCGCCCCCTACGGCCGCTTCACGCGCGGCGGCTGGGGTCCGCGAATGAGCGCACGCTGGGGCTGGGTGCTCATGGAATCACCCTCGTTGATCACCTTCCTCGTCATCTACGGTGTGAGCGAACGGAAGTCCGGTCCGGTGGCGTTTGTCTTCCTGGTGTTCTGGGTGGCGCACTACGTGCACCGCTCGCTGATCTATCCCTTCCGCCTGCGCAGCAGCCGACCCAGCATCACCGTGTCGGTGATCGCGATGGGGGCTTGTTTCAACGTGGGCAACGGGTATCTCAACGCCCGCTACCTTTTTGCCCTGGGGCCGGAGCTGCAGACTTCGTGGCTCCTCGATCCTCGATTCATCGTAGGCGCTCTCCTCTTCTTGTTCGGGTACGCACTGAACCAACACTCCGACCGAGTGCTCATCGGCCTCCGCCGGAGCGGTGAGACCGGCTACAAGATCCCGTACGGAGGCGGGTATAGGTTCGTCTCCTGCCCCAACTACCTGGGCGAGATGGTCGAGTGGGGCGGCTGGGCGCTCGCCTGCTGGAACCCGGGAGCCCTGGCCTTCTTCGTCTGGACGGTGGCCAACCTGGCTCCCCGGGCCATCAAGACCCACTGTTGGTATCGAGACGAGTTCCCCGACTATCCGCCTGAGCGGAAGGCCCTCCTCCCCTTCATCGTCTGAGGCCGGCGGTGGGCGGCGGGGCGCGTTTCGCCGCCCCCCGCATCCGAACCGCGATAGAATGGCCGGGGCGGCCGTGAGAGCCGCAAGTACCCCTGCGCCCGCCGCCGCGGTCGATCTCCCGCCGGGCGGCCGAAGCGGCGTCGCCTTCGATCATCCGCCAGGAGGGGCTGAGGACCAGAATGAGAGCGAGCATGAGCCAGGTGAGGGCGACCGCTCCGGTGGCCCGGAGCGTCTTCTGGTTGATGATATCCCTGGTGGCATGGGAGTTGTTCCAGGGTCTGCGAGCGGGGGCGGCCACCCCTGCTGGGTCTTGGGCGTTCACGCCCTTCGATCTGGTCTTCTTGGTGGTCCTGCCCGCCCTCTGCGCCTTCGCCTTCACCCGTCTCTTCTTGGTGGTGACGCAGTCCACCCGGGGATCCCTCAATGTCTATTCCGTCATCTCCAGCCCCTTCGCTTGGACGTTCTGGTTGGGCTTGGGCATCGGTCTTACCGGACACGGCATTCACATCGCCGGCCATGCCGTCCAGCAGGCGATGCCCGAGATCTTCGCGCAGGGCGAGTTCGCCGCGAAGATCGCCTTTCTCGACGTGCGGTTGGGCTATCTCCTGTTGGGGCTCGGCTTCTTCCTTGCCAGCTTGGTCATCCTCGTCCTGGGCCAGGGCGCCGGGCAGCGCATATCGGGGACGGAGCGCCTGCTCTTCGTGCTGGGTTCTTTGGCTACCTACGGCTTTGTGATCGTGTATCTGGGAGTAGAGGGAAGGCAGATAATCCCCGCCATCGGAGCCAGCGTGGTACTAAGCGCCGTCAGCTTTTGGACCCTCCCCCCTTCTGAGGTCACCCGGGATCCCATCGGAGCGTTGATCGTCCCGGGCACGTTCCTGGCCGGGGTGACACTGATCGTCTGGACCTTGATCGTGGGCGGGCAGCCCACTTGGCCGTAGGCTATAATCGCGCCTTGCTTCGAGCCGTTTGCGCCGCGCGGAGTGGTGTCCGAGTTGGCTTAAGGAGCACGACTGGAAATCGTGTAGGCGGGGGTAACTCGTCTCGAGGGTTCGAATCCCTCCCACTCCGCCATATGTCCCGAAGGAGACCGCTGTGAAGATCCGCATGCCGATGGCACGAGCAGTGACGGTTTGTCTGCTGCTGCTACTCGTCCTTGCGGCGATCACCGCCGGCTGTTCCTCCGGCCCGTCCGGACAAGCGACCACCGCCGCCTCGGAGGCGAGCACCGGCACGAGCACCACCACCAGTCAAGGCGTCACTACTACCACCTCCCCCATAGAGCTCACCGCCGACGACAAAGAGTTGGCGAAGACCGCCAAAGTCGCGAATCAGTTGGTCGCCTTTCTCAGCGACCAGCAGGTCGGTCAAGACGATCCTCGGATGGGGATCATCTTCGGGCTGAGGGCCCGCATCCAAGCCCTGACCTGCAGCAAAGCCCTGGACCAGGGCGACATGGAGCTGGCCGACACTGCCATGAAAGACGTCTATTCCACGGTCAACCTGGGGAGGAACGTGGCCACCGGTACCGTAGCGCAGACCCTGACGGATGCCCAAGCCATCGTCGCCACCCTGGGGAGGCCCTCGGACAACGCCGGCCAAGCAGCCACCCTACTTGACCAGTTCATCGCCCGGCTGGCGCCGTTGCTTGACGAGGCGACGGCCATCACGCCCGCCACGACTTCCACCTAGACGGCGATGCGCGGCTGGGCGGCCCGGGCGTGCGCCGGCCCCCGGAAGGCACTCGCTAGTCCGATGGCCTGCTGTATACTCGCGGCGACCGTGCTAGGTGGGGAGCTAGCGGTGCCCTGTACCCGCAATCCGCTTCAGCGGGGCTGAATCCCCACCCCAGGAGCGGGCCTGTGAGGTCTGACGTCGGCGTGTGGTGTTGACGGCCAGGTCCTGCGCAATGGAAATCCGCGAACCGGGTCAGGACCGGAAGGTAGCAGCCCTAAGCGGACTCTTCCATGTGCCGTGGGGTAGCTTGGCTTGAGCCGGCTACCGGCGGGCGCTCGGAGGTCTGCCTTCGAAGGTGGGTGCACGGTCTTTTCTCGTCCCCCGGGATCTGGAGATGGCCGCCCAATGACCACCGCCACCCTGACCGACATCGTCATAGTAATGGCCGTGGCGGTCGTGGTCACACTGATCTTCGGCAGACTGCATCTCCCCACGCTCGTCGGTCTGTTCGTGGCAGGGGCGTTGGCCGGTCCCAACACGTTCGGGTTGATCAAAGACGGCGAGCAGGTGCAGGCGCTGGCCGAGGTAGGGGTGATATTCCTCCTCTTCACCCTGGGGCTCGAGTTCTCCTTCCGCAGGATGATGCGGCTGGCCCGGGTGATCCTCGTGGCCGGGCCTCTGCAGGTACTACTCACTGGGGCGGCGGGAGCTGGGGTCGCCCTGGCCTTGGGCCGGTCGGGGCCACAGTCGATGGTCTTGGGGATGCTCGTGGCCCTCAGTAGCACGGCCGTGGTCATCAAGACCCTCTCCGAGCGAGGGGAGTTCGACACCCCTCTGGGCCGAAACACGCTCGGCATTCTCATTTTCCAGGACATCCTGGTGGTCCCCATGATGCTGGTGTTGCCCCTCCTCGCCGGCACGGGCTTGGCGACCTCGTGGAACCCGATCACGGTCGTAGCGGTCGCCGTGGGCGTCATCGCAGCGGTGATCGTGGTTACGAAGTGGGTGGCTCCACGTCTGCTGTACGAAGCTGCCCGGAGCCGCAGCGCCGACGTGTTCCTCATGGCGGTGGTGGCCATCTGTTTCGCGATCGCCGCCCTCTCGGCCAGGTTGGGGCTCTCCCTCGCCCTCGGCGCGTTTCTGGCAGGGCTGATCATCTCCGAATCGGTGTACAGTCACCAGGCTCTCGGCTACATCATGCCGTTCCGCAACCTGCTGGTGAGCTTCTTCTTTGTGTCGGTGGGAATGCTGCTGGATCTGAGATTCCTGGCCGGATACTGGTGGATGGTCGTCCTCTTCGTCGTCGGCCTGATGATCGTCAAGACGATCACCGGGACCATCGCCGTGGTGGCGCTCCGTTACCCCCTGCGGTTGGCGCTCGGGACAGGGATGGGGCTCAGCCAGGCGGGAGAGTTCTCCTTCGTCTTAGCCGCGGTGGCGGCGAGCCACTCGCTCCTCCCTCGCGACCTGGAGCAAGGATTCCTCGCCGTGGCCGTGCTCACCATGGCTGTCACCCCCATCGTGATGGCCCAAGCGGGGCGGGTCTACCGTCTGGTGGAGAAGCTGCGCCTCCCGCGATGGCTCACCGTGGGAATGACCATGAAGGCTGCCGACCGCCCCGCTCTCGCCGACCATCTACTCATCGTCGGCTATGGCCTCAACGGTAGGAATCTGGCCCGGGCCGCGCGAGAGTTCGGCTTCCCCTATGCCGTGGTTGAGATGAATCCCGAGACCGTGCGGCGGGAGACCGCTCACGCGGAGCCTATCTACTTCGGCGACGCGACCAACGAGGCGGTCTTGTCTCGGGCGGGCGCTACACGGGCTCGTGCGGCAGCGGTGGTCATCGGCGACGCGGCGGCCACCCGGAGCATCGTAGCTCAGCTCCGCCGGCTGAGTCCCTCTCTCCACATCATCGCCCGCACCCGGTTCCTCTCAGAGGTCCAGCCTCTGTACATCCTCGGGGCGGACGATGTGGTCCCCGAGGAGTTCGAGACGTCCATCGCGATCTTCTACAGTACGGCCCGCCACTTCGCCCTCCCCGAGGAAGAGATCGAGCGTTTGGCCGCCACCATCCGCGACGACCACTACGTCCTCCTGCGCCGAGCCCAAGAGGACGACTGATATAATCGCGCCACTCGGCAAGCGCGACCAAGGAGCCACCCGGCGCATGTCAGTATCCCTGTATCGCAAGTACCGGCCGGCGCGTTTCGAAGACATCATCGGGCAGGATCACGTTTCCCGTACGCTCGTCAACGCCATCAAGCACGACCGCGTCAGCCACGCGTATCTCTTCACCGGACCGCGGGGCACCGGCAAGACCTCCACCGCTAAGATCCTGGCTATGGCCCTCAACTGCGATGCCGGCCA
>JAZDLO010000042.1:0-11232 GCA_043801935.1 bacterium | reverse complement strand
GCGAACTGCTTCTCGAGCTTGCGCCGGTCGACGATGCCATCGCAGGGCACGCCGATCACGTACAGCTTGTCTTTGTCTACCAGTTCTTCCTGGAGCAGCGCCACCAGCGTGCGGCTGTCGCAGCCCTTCACGCAGACGCCGATCTTGGCGCCGGCCGGGTCGGGCATGTTGCGCTTGAGGAAGGTCACCAGGTTATGGTGACAGAGCGGGTTCCAGACCAGCTGCTCGACATCGGCCGGGTCTTTGACGAACGCGGGCACGACCTCTGACTGGTTGAACCCATACTTCCAACCGATGAAGTAGTCCACGCGACCTGCGGTGAGCGCGGCGGCGGCGAACTCGCGGATGTGGTCCTGCCGGCTCACAGGGCCCTCCCTTCGCGGGGCCCGAGCTTTACTACCCCGGCCACGAAGTCGGTGACCACTTTCTGCCAGCGCTGGCCCTCGGACGCCGAGACCCAGGTCCATTTAAAACGCTCCTCGGGGATGCCCAGGTGGTGGATCATCCGCTCGAGCAGCTCGAACTTGCGCCGGGCGTAGTAGTTGCCCTCGGAATAATGGCAGTCGCCGGGATGGCAGCCGCTTATGAGAACCCCGTCGGCGCCTTTCTCGAAAGCCTTCAGGGCGAACAGCGGGTCGATCCGGCCCGTGCACGGCACGCGCACCAGACGGATGTTGGCCGGCTGCCGGAAGCGGCCGACACCGGCGGTATCGGCGCCGGCGTAGCTGCACCAGTTGCAGACTATGCCGATGATCTTGACAGGGCGGTCGCCTCCCGGGGCGGCCGTGCCGGCCGCGGAGCTGCCCTCGGGCGCGGTGCTCGGGGCGGTGCCGGAGGCTTTGGTTGTTTGCGCTGCTTCGGCCATCTTCACCGCCTTTCTATGAGACGAGGACTTCCTCGATCTGGTCGAGGATCGCGTCTGTCGGGAAGCCCTTGAGCGAGATGCAGTTGACCGGGCACGTGGCGACGCACACGCCGCAGCCCTGGCAGACCGTCTCGATCACATGGCTCTTGAAATCGCCCGGGCGCACTTCCAGTTTCTCCGGCGCGCTGAACGGGCACACATCGATGCACTTCCAGCAAGACACGCAGTCCTTCTGACCCACGATGGCGATCATCGGACTGGTCTTGAGCTTGTCCTTGGCCAGCAGGCCGATGACCTTGGAAGCCGTGCCGGAGGCCTGCGCCACCGTGGCAGGAATGTCCTTGGGTGCCTGGCACGCGCCGGCCAAGAACACGCCCGCCGTGTTGGTCTCCACCGGACGGAGCTTCGGATGGCCTTCCTTGAGAAAACCGAACTCGTCGTAGGAGATGTTGAGCTTCTGGGCCAGTTCCACGATCCCGTCGGCGGCCATGATGCCGCTCGCGAGAACCACCAGATCGGCGGCGATCTCCACCTGCTCGCCCAGCAGAGTGTCGGAGCCGCGCACGATCACCTTGCCGTCCTCCTCGTAGAGCTTGGAGACCCGGCCGCGTACGTACTTGACGCCGAACTCGGTCTGCACCCGCTTGATGAACTCCTCGTAGCCCTTACCGGTGGCTCGGATGTCGATGTAGAAAACGTACACGTCGGTGTCCATGCCGCAGTGGTCTTTGGTCAGGAGCGCCTGCTTCGCGGTGTACATGCAACACACGCTGGAGCAGTACGGCCGGCCCACCGATTCGTCCCTGGAGCCGACGCATTGGATGAAGACCACCGTCTTGGGATCCTCACCGTTGGAGAGCCGGTGCACGTGCCCGCCGTACGGACCGGAGGCGTTCAGCATTCGTTCGTACTGCAGGCCGGAGATGACATCCTTGATCTTGCCCGAGCCGTACTCGTGGTAGCGCTGCTCCCAGGGAAACACTTCCAGGCCGGTGGCCACCACGATGGCGCCGAACCGCTTCTCGACGATCTCTTCCTTTTGCTCGTAGTCGATGGCGTCGGCCGGGCAGACCTTCTCGCACACCCGGCACTTGCCCTGGGTGAACCAGCGGCAGTGATCGACCTGGATGGCGGCCCGCTTGGGCACCGCCTGCGGGAAGGGGATGTAGATGGCCTTGGTGAGCTCCAGCCCGGCATTGAAGGAATCGGGAGCTTTCGACGGGCATTTTTGAACGCAGATCTCGCACCCGATGCACTTGGTCCAGTCGACCATGGCCGCTTTCTTGCGGATGTCGACGGTGAAGTTGCCCACGTAGCCGGACACTTTGTCGATCTCGCAGTAGGCCATGACCTCGATGTTCTCGTGCTGCGCGCAGTCGACCATGCGGGGCGTGAGGATGCAGGCGGAGCAGTCGATGGTGGGGAAGGTCTTGTCGAGCTGGGCCATGACCCCGCCGATGGTGGTCTGCCTCTCGACGATGGTCACCTTGAGGCCGGCGTCGGCCAGGTCGAGGGCAGCCTGGATGCCGGCCACTCCACCGCCGATGACCAGGACGTCCTTGTTGACCTCCACCTCGTTGGACCACAGAGGCTCGAGCCGGCGGGCCTTGGCCACCGCCATCTTGACGATGTCCCAGGCCTTCTCGGTGGCCACGGGGATGTCTGTATGGATCCAGGAGCAGTGCTCGCGGATGTTGGCCATCTCGAACAGGTAGGGGTTGAGACCCCCGTTATCGACGCAGCGCCGAAAGGTCACCTCGTGCATGTGGGGCGAGCAGGCCGCCACAATCACGCGGTCGAGCTTCTTGTCCTTGATGGCCTGCTGGATGGCGGCCTGGCCCGGTTCGGCGCAGGTATACATGATGTTCTCAGCGTGGACGACGTCCTTGAGACCGAGGGCCCGTTTGGTGACGCCGGCGACGTCGACGGTGGCGGCGATGTTGGTGCCGCAATGGCAGACGAAGACTCCGATCCTCATGGCTTCGCCTCCACGGTCGCGTCTTGGGTGGCCCCGGCCCCCGTGGACGCGGCGACCGGCGTCGCCGCCTTGGCCTCCCGCGCCGCGGCCTTCGCCGCTTTCTCGGTCGCCTTCCGCTCTTCCTCCGCCTTGACAGCCGCCGCCTCGGCGATGGCCTTCTTGCTCAGCGGCTCGGGGTCGACCACGTTCTTGCGCAACATGACGTCGTCGGCGCTCAGGCCCGGAGCCAGCCCCAGCACCTGCGACAGGTACAGGATGGGCACCTCGTAGTCGGTGCCGAGATAGCTGTTGATCTGAGCCTGCTTCAGGTCCAGGTTGACGTGACAGAGGGGGCAACACACCACCACTGCGTCGGCGCCGGCGGTCAGAGCCTGCTGCAGCACCTTGCCGCTGAGCTGCCGCTGGATCTCCATCTTGGGCATGCCCACGCTCGCCCCGCAGCATTCCGTCTTGTAGTTCCACCATTTCACGTCGACGCCCGCGGCTTGCAGCAACAGGTCCATCATCATGGGCTGCTCGTTGTCGCATTCACCGGTGAGCTCGCTCGGCCGGCCCAGCAGGCAGCCGTAGTACGGCACCACTCTGAGCTGGGACAGGTCGGTTTTGACAAGGGAAGCGATCTTCTCCTCCCCCACGAACTTCGTCAGATACTCGGGTAGCGCAAACACCTTGACCCGGCCCTCGTAGGGCTTGTCGAGGACCTCGTTGACCTCCGCCCTGAAAGTGTCGCTCTTGTGGATCTCTATCTCGGCGTTCTTCTCACGTTGATAGCACGAGGGACAGGGGGCTAGGAGTTCCTCGCCCACCAGTGCGGCCTGGCGCAGGTTGCGCGCGGCCAACGCTTGGGCAAGCAGATGATCCATCATGTGCGCCGGCGTGGAGCCGCAGCAGGTCCAGTCGGGAACATCTTCGTACTCGACCCCCAGTGCCGCGAGCACCTTGCGGGTGGAGCGGTCGAACTCGGCGGAAGAGTGGCGCAGGGAGCACCCAGGATAGTACGCGAGGCTCATTCGGCCACCTCGCTCCCTGACGCGACGCCGGCAGTGCCCTTCGTCCCTAGCGCTGCCGCGGCACCGATCTCCGCTTTGGCCCCCATGGCAGCCGCCTTAGCCTCGGCCTGCGCAGCTTTGGCCTCAGCATTGACAGCTTTGGCCTCGGCCTTCGCGAGCGCCCTTGCCCTCTCCATTGTCTTCTTGTAGATGCGGGACACCTCGTCGGCACCCTTGGCCTTGCGGGGGATGAACTGCATCTTGCCCTTCATCACCATGGGGATGGCCAGACCGGCGTCGCCCATCGCCATCTTCGGCTTCATCGTGCCCAGATAGAACATGCCCATCATATAGAGCTCCGGCAGCTGCCCGAAGCGGGCCACTGCGCCCATGAAGGCCTTGTTGAAGGTCTTCGCGTACTCGGGCACCTCCCGCTCCTGAGCGGTGGCGATGGTCTTGAGGTCTTCGAAGATACCCGCGATGTCGATGTCCCGGGGGCAGCGAGCCGTGCACGTGAGGCACTGGACGCAGAGCTGGACTGCTTTCGAGTCAAGCACCCTATCGACCAGGCCTACCTGGAGCATCCGCATCACCTGGTTGGGAGTGTAATCGAAGGTGAAAGCAGCCGGACAGCCCGCGGAACAGTTGCCACATTGGTAGCAGTCTCGGGTGTCTGCCTCGACCCTCTTGATCAACTTCTCCCGATAGAACGCTGCCTGGTTTGCGTCGTATCGGATCAAACCAACCCTCCTCACTGGGAAAGACGGCCCGGGGCATGCGCAACACTGCGACCAGCGGCCGTGGAAGAGAAATGAGTGGGCAGGCTGGCGCGGCACACCAGCGAGTGATTATAGCACCTAGAGAAAGGCGTCACAAACTCTAGAACGAGCAAGGGAACGTTCAATAATAGGCCATTGTGCAGGGAGTTTTTGCGTGCGACTAGTGATGACGGAGGCTCGTAGCCACCCGGATCAGCTCTGCCGCCAAGCGTTCACCGGCAAAACCCGCCCCCGCCACCAGCAGAGGCACGTCGCCGTCGTCGCTGGTGGCCACCAGCGTCACTCCGGAGCCGCTCTGCAGGCGCAGATGGCGTCCGGCCACGGTCTCTGTAAGCGCTGTCCATTCCCCTTGGGCGAGATCGTCGTCGGAGTTGGACAGCACCATGATGTAGCCGGCGCCATCGGTGTAGGTAACACCGTAACCCCTGCCCCAAGCATACGGATTGGGATAGGCGGAACCGCTGCCGTCGCCGTTGTAGGGCGCGGCAAGCACGAATCCGTCCGGAAGATACTCGGGAAGCCAGATGTCGCGCTCGTGGTCGAGACCGCTACGGATGTCGGCCAAGATCTTCTCCGGCGTCGCTGGAGCCGGCTGCAGGACTCCGTCGACGAGGCCGGGGTGAGCCCGATAGTACGCCTCCATCATGGGGCTGACGGTGGTGGAGATCCGTCCCGGCAGACCTCCGGGTGCTGTGGCTGCGGTCGAACCAGACCCACAGCCCGCGGCCCCAGTGGCCATGATCGTCGCGATCAGCGGGACCGCGGCGAGGATGAGCAGCCTCCGCGACCTCCACCGACGAGGCCCTCCATCTCTCATGGCCATCCATCCATCTTGCAAAACTCTCCCTTCCAGCCTACATTCAACCACGACCGGCAGTCGCGGGCCAGGATCGCCGGGAACGGTCCCGCTCACCTGGCCCCATGGCGAAAGGACGGCGCGGACGACGACCCTCGATCTCCTAGCGCTCGCTCGGCGAATGATCGCTATCGACACCAGCTCGGCTCTTTCGAATCTAGAGCTGATCGAGTTCCTGCTGCCCCTCTGCCATCTTGCCGGCTTGGAGACCTCACTCCAGGAAGAGACCCGCGACGGCGTCCGCCAGTACAACCTCTTGGCCTCTCGCCGACCCCTCGATCGGGATACCCTCCTGCTGGCCACTCACACGGACACCGTCCCTCCGGGGGACCATTCGCTGTGGACGGCCACGGACGGCGACCCTTTCGCCCTCACCCAACGCGAGGACCTGCTCTACGGCTTGGGCACGGCCGACGTGAAGCTCGACCTGTTGTGCAAACTCCTTGCCCTCGACACCCTCCGCGACGTGGAGTTGCGCGACAATGTCGCCTTGGCCGGCACCTACGGAGAGGAGAGCGGTCGCTACGGAGCGAAGCTGCTGGTCCGCGAGCTGCGGGCGCGGGGCGGCGGAGCCGTCCCGCGCCGCGTGCTGGTGGGCGAGCCCACCGGTCTGCGGCCCTGCACCGCCCACAAGGGCTACGCGGAATTCCGCACCCAGGGGAGCGATCCGGCGCCCGTGCCGCTCCCTTCCCTGCCCTGCTGGCGCCTGGTGTTCACGGGCGTCGCGGCTCACTCGTCCCAACCTCATCGAGGTGCTTCGGCCAACAGCGCCTGTCTCGACGCGCTGGCCACGCTGGCGGGCGATAGGCATGCCCCGGACCGGCGCACCGGCTCCGGCGCTGACGCCCCGGCGATCGTGTCGGTCCGGGGCGGTGACGTAGCGAACAAGGTGGCGGCCGGATGCGAAGCCGTGGTAGCGACCGCCGAGCCTCCCGAGGCCGATCTGATGCTGACCCCCGAAGCGGCGGCGGCCGGGATCGTCTGCCTCGTCGAGCCGGTTCGGGCACCCGACACCGAGGTCTGGTCGCCGGAGCTGACCGGCGTGCTGCTTGCCGTCCACGCTCTCACTCGGAATCTGGAGCAGCAGCTTCGTGTTCTCGGCGTCCCTGGATTCGAGCCTCCCTACAGCACGGTCAACAACGGCCTGGTCCGTGCGGGGCAAGCGCGCTTGTCCTACGTCGTGGATGTCAGGAGGCTCCCGGGGCAGGCTCCTGCCGAGGTGCTCGAGGCCCACGAAGCCGCCCTGCGAGCCCTCGAGAGACCGAGCCCGCCACACTGGGAAGTGCTGCGGCTCCGCACCGAACGGGTCCTTGACAGTGCGCCCTTCCGTGCCGACGAGGATTCCCACGTGCTGGCCGCGCTGATGATCGAACTGGGCGTGCGCGGCCTATCCCTCGAACCGGAGCTGAAGAGCGGGACCACCGAAGCCCCTGTGTATCAGGAAGCGGGCATGGACACCGTCATCTTCGGTCCCGGCCAAGCCGCAGGGAACATCCACAAGCCCAATGAACACGTGCCCGCCGCCGACCTGCGTCGATGCGTGGACATCTACCGAGATGTGATCCTGCGCCTGTGCCGGGGGTGAGACCCCGGCCGGTCCGACCACGTCCGTCGGGCTTCACGCCGGCGACCGTCATCCACCTCCCACCGGGGTCACCAAGATTACTTCATCGCCGTCGGAGAGCACATGATCGTCGCCGATAGGCTCACCCCGTAAGAACGCGATGCGAGGTAGGTCCGGCGGCATACCCAGCTTTGTCCGCAGGTTTCCCAGCGTCACATAGTCGCTGGCGAACTCCAGAGTGACGGAGCTTCCTTCAGCCCCCGCCGGAAGGAAGCTCCGGTCCGTCCCCAGTAATCTAGCCGTCACGTTCACATGGGGAGAATACCCACGGGGCCCGACGGCCACGCTTCACGGCCCCCGGGTCGGTAGGGTTCGCCGACTCCGTCTAGGCCAACCCGTCGATCAGATCGCAGGCCAAACCTTGTGACTCGGCCACACCCGCGCAGGTAAGCTTCCCGTGCCAGGTGTTGATGCCCAACCTGAGAGCGTTGTCCTCCTTGGCCGCCCCGGCCACCCCTTTGTTGGCCAGGGCAAGAACGTAAGGCAAGGTGACGTTGGTGAGGGCCAAGGTGGAGGTCTGCGGATAGGCGCCCGGCATATTGGCAACCGCGTAGTGGAGCACGCTCTCCTCGTAATACACGGGATCCTGATGCGTGGTGGCACGAGTGGTCTCGAAGCACCCGCCCTGATCTACCGCCACATCCACGACCACTGCGCGGGGCTTCATGAGATGCAGCATGTCGCGGGTCACAAGCTTCGGAGCGACGGTCCCCGCCACCAGTACCGCCCCGATGACCAGGTCGGCACAGACCAGATAGTGCTCCAGCGCCGACCTATCCGAGAACACGGTCACGC
This sequence comes from bacterium, assembly GCA_043801935.1. Taxonomy (GTDB): domain Bacteria; phylum Actinomycetota; class Thermoleophilia; order RBG-16-64-13; family RBG-16-64-13; genus JAZDLO01. The sequence continues at coordinate 3,346 of JAZDLO010000042.1, read as the reverse complement.
AGTTGGGGGGAAGCACATCGTCCAGATACTTCATGCGGTCGGCGTCGAGATCGAGGATGGTGACCCTGGCTCCTTGGCCGGCGGCCATCTTAGCCGCGTTGATGCCGACCACCCCGCCACCGATGATCAGTACCTCCGACGGAGCTACTCCCGGGACCCCGCCGATGAACCGGCCCAGACCTCCATTGGGATAGGCCAGATAGTAGGCTCCCTCGGTTATGGCCATCCGACCGGCGACCTCACTCATGGGCACCAGCAAGGGCAACTCGCCGCTCGGCAGCTGCACCGTCTCATAGGCCACGCCCACGATGCCGCTGTCGAGCATCGCCCTAGTGAGATCGGGCACGGGCGCCAGATGCAGATACGTGAACAGGACCAGGTCGTCCCGGAAGAACCGGTATTCCGAAGGCAGTGGCTCTTTGACTTTCACCACCATGTTCGACAAAGCCCAGACATCATCCGCCCGGTCGACGATCTCCGCACCTTTGGCCTGGTACTCGTCGTCGGAGAAGCCGCTACCCAGCCCAGCCGACTTCTCGATGAGAACCTTGTGACCGGCCTGGGCGAGCGCCCAGACGCCCCCGGGCGTCAGTCCCACCCGGTTCTCGTTGTTCTTGAGCTCAGTACAGCAACCTACGATCACTTCCCGCCGCCCTTTCTCCCCCTGATGCCCCGTGGCCCAGGATCGTGTCCTTCCACCCGCCCCTTTGCCTACTCTGCGGCCGCCTTCGTCGGCGGGTACTGCGGATGAGAGAAGATGTAAACCATGGTCATATCCTGGTCCGAATCGTTGACCACCCCATGCGGGACCCCTGCCGGGATGAGCACCCCCTGGCCGGCTTTGTACGAGACGAACTTGTCCCCCACGGAGAGTTTTCCTTCGCCCGATACGATGTAGGCCATCTCCTCGGTCTCGTGCACCATCTGCTTGGTGGAAGCTCCCGGCTTCCACGTGGAAAAGCCCATGGTGGTCCGCTCGGCCCCGTTCAGCGGTCCGGAGGCCAGCTCACATACCCAGCTCCCATCGGGCAGGTCGGTGCGCTTGCCATCGCTCAGGTCGACGACCGAGATCTTCTTGAGTGCGGTCTCCACATCCATCTTCAGATCACCAACTCCCCGTCTTTGATGAGCACACGACCGTCATCGGTCTCCACCGTCACTTTGAGCAGGTTGCCGTCGAGGTGCAGGCTGCTGTGGCTACACCCCCCGGGGTAGCAGTGAGAGTTGTCGCCCAGGGCAAAATGCACCGTGCCCAGGAGACCTTTCTCCGATGCCGAGCCTCTTGGCGACTTCGTGCTGGTGCCCATGGCGAACTCCGCCACCACGTTGGCGTTCGCGTCCGAGCCGGCCACCACTGTACGCAGCCGCTCGGCTTCGGCGCCGCCGGTTATCTCCACAGCCCGGCCGTCCTTGATGACCCAGGTGATGGTGTCCTTGAGCGACCCGAAGACCCCCACGCCCAGCATGATGCCGTCGACCACGATGACACCCTCGGTCTTGTCCTCCACCGCGGCGTAGGCCACTTCGCCCCATAGGGGCACCGGGCCCATCATCTCCCCGGCTCCCTTGATCGGTACCACCTTGAGTGGCGGCCGGCCCTTGATGGATACCTTGACGTCGGTACCGGCCGGGTTGGTGACCCGCACCCACTCCACGCCCTCCAGTGCGGCCATGAGCTTCTCGGCCCGGGCGACGGTCTGGTCGATGTCCTCTCTGGTGAGGTCCCAATCGGCCATGCCCTCCTCCACCGAGCCGATCTTAGCCCCCTTGTTCACGCTGGCTGCCACGGGGTTCACATGGGCGAAGCGGTTGGCCCACTCCAGATTGGTGGTGATGATGATGACATCCGACGCTTCCATGGCGGCGGCCAGGTTCTTGGCCGGCTCCATCGGGACCTTCATCGACGCGAGCGCCGAGCTGACATGATGAGAGATATCGGCCACCACCGGGTAGGCGCCCAGCGACACCGCTACCCCGCCCATAGCCTCGGCCTCGCGCCGGTGGTCCTCGTCGCAGATGATGAGCACCGCGTCGCCTGCCTTCACGGCGAAACAGGTCTCAACGACCAGTCGAGCGCCCTTGATGAGTGTGGTGTAGGACTTCACTACGAACCTCCTCCGAACCTAGTGGTCGACTACGAAACGTACGCCTCCCAGAAGCGCGCAGGCAGCTTCCAGGACCCCGCCGGCTATGGCCAGGGCTTTGTCTGAGACCAGGAAGCAATGCTCCCGGGTGGCTCGCGGATCCACGTCGCCTACCTTGAAACCGGCGGTCACCTCCAGCCCCGAACGGAGCACACCGCGCAGCACTCCGTCCAATCGCGAGCGTACCGGAGAGTCCCCAACGTGACCCACGATCTCGCCTCTTCCCACCGCGGCGCCGATCTCTCGCTCTCCCGCGAACACTCCCGATGTGGGTGAGCGGAGCACGCGCTCTTCCCCGAAGCCGCCCACCTCCCCGGGGACGCCGGTATTGGGCAAAGCCCCTCCGCGGTCGATCACGTGCCCCAGAGTGTGGCCGCGCTTGGTCTCGATGACGGCATGCACATCCACGCCGGCGGTGAATCCGGGCCCCAGGGCCACCACCGCGGGCGCATCGGTGATCGAGGTGCCCAGGTTGCGCTTGGCCATGATGGCATCCACCAGGAGGGAGGGGGCAAGCTCATGCCGGATAGCGGCCTCCGGATCGACCAGGACGGGGATCATTCCTCGTTCGAGCAGAGGCCGCACTTCGCCCGCGTCCTCGGCCCTGACTCCCTCCACCCCTGCGACCGTCGTTCGCCCCTCGTAGACGGCCTCCGCGAAAGCCACTGCGCGCCGCACGACGGTAGGGCGGGCGATCTCGGTCATCACTACCGCGAACCCAGCCCGATGAAGGCGGGCAGCCACCCCGCTCGCAAGATCCCCGGCCCCCTTGACCAGAGCCACAGGGCGCTCGACCGAAGTCCCGGAGATAATGGATACAGCCGCCACCGTCAGACCCCGCGCTCGGCGCCCGCGCTCTTGAGCCCGGCCAGCTTTCCGTAGTTTTCCGCCACGATCTCGGCCATGATGCAGAGCGCCAGCTCGGCGGGAGTCTCCGCCCCGATGTCCAGGCCAATGGGGGCGTGGACCCGGTCGAGTAGCTTGGGATCCACCCCCGCCTCCGTGAGTTGGGCGAAGACGGTCCGCACTTTGGCGGCGCTCCCGATCATTCCGATGTAGGCGGCGGGGGAATCGATGACCGAGAGGAGCGCATCCTTGTCGTGCAGGTGCCCGTGGGACACGATGACCACATGCGTAGCTTCGGAGATGGGAAACAGCTCGGCGGTATGCGCCGGATCGCCGCAGATCAGCTGGTCGGCACC
>JAZDLO010000040.1:0-14548 GCA_043801935.1 bacterium | reverse complement strand
GTGATGGGCAAAACGGCCACCAACTCCGGCACCATCCTCATGCCTATGATGCTGGCCGCTATCGTCGCCAGCATAGGAGCGGGGCAGCTTCTGGCCCGGACCGGCCGCTACAAGGCCGTCGTGGTCTTCGGCTTCGCCATGGTCACCGGAGGAGCGTACCTGCTCTCCCGCATGGGCAGCGGCACCTCGTCCGGCGCCCTGGTCGGCTACATGATCGTCATGGGACTGGGCATGGGGATCGCCATGAGCACCTTCACGGTGATCGTCCAGAACCAGTATCCGACGCGCCGCCTGGGCGAGGTCAGCGCCGGGCTGCAGTTCTTCCGTTCCATCGGGGCCACGGTGGGATTGGCGGTGTTCGGCACCATCCTCAACAGTCGGTTCGCCTCGTCGCTGGCCGCCTCGCTTCCGGCTGAGCTGAAAGGCTTGGCTACCGATCCGGCCACGGCCGATCAGCTCAACAATCCCCAAGTGCTTCTGTCGGCCCAAGCCAAGGTGCAGCTCACGGAACTGTTCGGCCAATTCGGGAGTCGGGGACAGAGCCTGCTCGACTCCTTCATGAATGTGGTGCGGCACAGTCTGGAGTTCGCCATCAGTGATCTCTTCGTGCTGGCGACCATCATCAGCGCTGTGGGTTTCGTGGTCGTGCTCTTTCTCAAGGAGGTGCCGCTCCGGCGGAGTCACGCCTCCGAAGACGGAGAGAGAACCGAAGTCTGAGGATCGCCCCCAGGACCGATCGCCATTGGGACCGATCGCCCTAAGGACTTGACAGACTACCGTGGTCGGTGGTCACCTAGGCAGGTAGCGAAATACCGCGGCCCACCCGGCGGCCAGGCCACGCTGAACGGTGGCGACACGGCGCCGCCGGCGAATCGTTCGCAAGACTGGGAGGGATTGCATGTACACCGAGATCCTCGTTCCCGAGGTCATGGCCTCGATGGTCCCCGAAGGCTTCCCCATGGACAAGTTGAGCAAGCCCCAGTACAAGGTCACAGTGGAGAAGGACGTGTTCATCGAGATGCGCGACGGGGTCAAGGTAGCAGTGGACATCTACCGGCCGGACGCTCCCGGAGAGTTCCCGGCTCTGTACGCCTCGTCTCCGTACCAGAAGGATCTCTACTACCTGCCGCCGGTGCCCACCTTTCACATGCGCGAGACCAACAAGATCGAATGGTTCGTGGAGCGGGGCTACTGCTACATCAACCACGATATCCGCGGCAGCGGCAAGTCGGTCGATGGTCAGTGGCGCTGGCACAGCCTGGAGGAGCAGCGCGACCACTACGACGTCATCGAATGGATCGCCGCTCAACCCTGGTGCACGGGCAAAGTGGGGATGATCGGGGAGTCGTACTACGCGTGGACCCAATGGATGGCGGCTGCGCAGGCGCCGCCTCATCTGGCCTGCATCGCGCCCTTCGACGGCGGGGCCGACATGTATCGCGATGTGGCCTATCACGGCGGGATCATGGCCACCGGCTTTCCGGCCGGCTGGCACATCACCGAGCTACGCGGCCACTACCGGGTGGGGCGCAAGGCGGAGGACGCAACCCAGGGCGACTGGGACCTCGCCTGGAACGTGATAAATCACCAGACCTGCGACGACTTCTGGCAGGAGCGCAATCCTCACTTCAACAAGATCACCTGCCCGGTGTTCAGTGCCGGCATCCTGCACAAGGTGGGCATCCACCTGCGCGGCAACCTCCGCGGTTATGAGGAAGTTTCTACGCCCAAGAAGCTCATGCTCTGCCACGGGGATTTCGAGGGCGACGAAGTGGCCATCTTCGAGTCGATCGAAGTGCGGAACTGGCTGCTGCGCTGGTACGATCACTGGCTCAAGGGCAACGACACCGGCATCATGGACGAACCGGCCCTCAACATATTCGTCCGGGGTAGGGAGCGCTATCGGCGGGAGAACGAGTGGCCGCTGGCCCGCACCGAGTACACCAAGCTCTACCTATCGGGGGCAAGATCCGGCGCTGTTGTCTCGCTCAACGACGGCAGCCTGAGCTGGGACGAGCCGACGGTGGAGGAGGACTCCTTCACCTACTCATATCCCGACCCCGACTGGACGGGCTTCTCAGGGGTGGGGACGGCGGTGATGGACAAGGGTGCCTTGAACCCCTGCAAGAAGATCCTCACCTTCACCACGCCCCCGATGGCCGAAGACACCGAGGTCATCGGCAACACCGTGCTGGTGCTCTACGCCTCATCCGACCAGACCGAAACCGAGTTCCTGGTACGCGTCTGGGACCAGTTCCCGGACGAGATGCAGGCCCCCGGCATGCCGCCCGCGGGGCGCATACTCACCCGGGGGTGGCTCAAGGCCTCGCATGCCCTAACGAAGGATCCGGCGCTCAGCAAGCCCTACCGCCCGTATTACCGGCACGACAAGCCCGAGCCCATCGAGCCGGGCAAGATCTACAAGTACGAGATCGAGGTCTGGGGTACGGCCAACTGTTTCCTCAAGGGGCACCGGCTGCGTCTCGACCTGGCGAACGGAGACTCGAACGCCCTGGACTTCGGCGGCCACTACTACGGCCTCAAGGTGGGCGAAGACACCGTCTACTTCGATAAGGAGCGTCCATCCCACCTGATCTTGCCGGTGATCCCGGAGTAGTATCGGGGGTCGGCGCGGACAAGGCCCGGCCAGGGCTTCCCACTCCGAGCTGACTGGCGTCCGGGGACGGCTTCTTGTACCCTAGGGGACGTTCAGCCGGACCGATTCGGCAAGATCTCAACATCGGACGACCCTGAGGTGTCGATGGCAGAGACAAGGAAGAGAATACACTCGGCCCCTCCGAAAGACCTGAATCTCAACGTCCGGGGGCTGCGAGTCTCAGCCACGCTTGCCATCAACGAGCGTGCGAAGGAGCTGCTCGAGGGAGGGCGTCTGGTCTACAAACTTGGGCTGGGTCAATCCCCCTTCCCCGTACCGGATGTGGTCGTCAAGCAGCTTCAGGAGCACGCCCATGAGAAGGACTATCTCCCGGTGCGCGGTCTGCGGGCGCTGCGCCATGCGGTGGCCAACTATCATCGGCTCAGGAACGGTATCGAGTGCTCCGCACAGGACGTCCTGATCGGCCCGGGATCCAAGGAGCTGATGTTCATACTCCAGCTGGTCTACTACGGCGACCTCGTGATCCCCACTCCGAGCTGGGTGTCATACGCGCCTCAGGCCCGGATCATCGGCCGGCCCATAAGCTGGGTGCCCACTAGGTGGGAGAACGACCTGAAACTGGTGGCCCAGGATCTGGATCGCGTCTGCCAATCGGATCCCAGTCGGCCCCGGATCGTCATCCTCAACTACCCCTCGAACCCGACCGGGTCGACCTATACGATGACGGAGCTGAAAGCCTTGGCTCGAGTCGCGCGCCAGTACCACGTCGTGCTCCTTTCCGACGAGATATATGCGGAGCTGCACCATCGGGGCCAGCACGTGTCGGTGGCCCGCTTCTACCCGGAGGGGACGATCATCAGTAGCGGCCTGAGCAAGTGGTGCGGGGCGGGGGGGTGGCGGCTGGGGACCTTCACATTCCCCCGGGGGCTCAGCTGGCTCCTGGACGCGATGGCGGTCGTCGCCAGCGAGACGTACACGTCGACGAGCGCCCCCATCCAGCACGCGGCCGTGAGGGCCTTTCGCGGTGGTATCGAGATCGAGGAATACCTGCAGCACACTCGCCGCATCCTGCGTCGCCTGGGCCACTATGCCTGGTCCCGGCTAAGCAAGGCGGGGGCGGTGGTACCGGAGCCCAAAGGCGCCTTCTATGTCTTTCCAGATTTCTCTCCTCTGCGAGAGAGACTTGCGGCGAGAGGGATCAGGACGGGACCGCAGCTCTGCGAGGCCCTATTGGAGCAGACCGGGGTGGCGGTGCTCCCCGGCTCGGCCTTCGGACGGCCGCCCGAGGAATTGAGTTTCAGGCTGGCCTACGTGGACTTCGATGGCGCCCGAGCGCTCGTCGCCGCCCGGGAGATCGGGGGCCGGGCCGAATTGACCGATGCATTTCTCCGCAACTACTGTCACAACGTCGTGCAGGGAATCGACCGAATCGTCGTCTGGCTGAAGAAGACGAGCTAGCCAGTCCGGCAAAGGAAAGGAGGCGAGATGGACAAGGCGCGTTATGTCACCCGCCTTGGGCAGATCCCGCAGCTCTCTCCCGCCGAGATCGAAGAGTTGGCCCCGGTGGCGGAACGCTATGCCTTCCGGGCCAACACGTACTACCTGGGACTGATCGACTGGAGCGACCCGGACGATCCGATCCGCAGGATCGCGATCCCGAGCAAGGACGAGTTGGTCGATTGGGGGAGATTGGATGCCTCCGAAGAGTACCTGTACGCCAAGGCGCCGGGTCTCGAGCACAAATACGAGTTCACCGCTCTGCTGCTCCTCAGCGATGTGTGCGGGGGTTTCTGTCGCTTCTGCTTCCGCAAGCGTCTGTTCATGCACGACAGCGTGGAAACCTCCCGAGACGTGAGCGAAGGTCTGAAGTATATTCGCGAGCACCCGGAGATCAACAATGTTCTGCTGACCGGCGGCGATCCTTTGATGCTGTCCACCAAACACCTGGACCACATACTGAGCGAACTCCGGGACATCGATCACGTGAAGATCATCCGCATCGGCAGCAAGATGCCGGTGTTCAACCCGTACCGAGTGCTGAACGACCCCTCGCTTCTCGAGATGCTGAAGCGCTACAGTCTCGAAGACCGCCGCATCTACATCATGGTGCACTTCAATCACCCGCGCGAGTTGACGAAGGAAGCGGTCCACGCGATGGCCCTCCTCCACGATGCCGGGATGGTCAGCGCCAACCAGACCCCGCTGCTCCGCGGAGTGAACGATGATCCCGCGGTCTTGGCGGAGCTGTTCAACAAGCTGTCGTATATAGGAGTCGCCCCCTATTACGTGTTCATCGGCCGGCCCACGCAAGGCAACCGGCATTTCCTGGTGCCGGTGGAGAGGGCCCTGGAGATCTTCGAGCAGTCCCGCATGAACTGCTCGGGCCTGGCCAAGCGTGCCCGGCTGGTGATGTCTCACTCGACCGGGAAGGTCCACGTGCTGGGCCGTACGAAGGACCACATCTACATGCGCTACCATCGCGCCGCGGATCCAGATCAGAAGGGGCGCTTCTTGGTGCTTCGCAGTAACCCCGAGGCGCTCTGGTTCGATGACTACGACGAAGTGATAGCGGACTATTCAGTGGAGAACCCTTTTCGCTGCTACGGCCCCGAGTAGAGACGCTCCCTGGAAACACTCCTCCTCATAGCCTGTGTGCTCATCTACTTGGGCTACCTGGCCATCCGCCTATCGCGGCGGCTGCGCCTGCCGGTGGTGACCACCTTTCTCTTGCTGGGGATCTTCGCCGGTCCCGAAGGTCTCGACCTTGTGAACTCCTCGGTGCTTGGGTCCCTGCGGATCATAGAGCCGATCGCCCTTGGCATGATCACCTTCGCTGCGGGCGAACAGCTCCGTTTCGCAGAGATACGCAGTCTCTCCGGACGCCACTATCTGGCCGTGGGCCTCGAGACGGCGCTGCCGGTCGTCTTGGTCGGGACGGGAGCCTGGTTGTTGACGGGACGTCTGGAAGTAGCTCTGCCGGTAGGCGCGATAGCCGGCACGACCGGGCTGGCCACGGTCATGAGCACTCTCAAGGAGAGCGGGGCCAAGGGCAACTTCGCTAGATTACTCGGCTTCGCTATCGCCAGCGACAACTTCTTCGCCATTCTGGCTTTTTCCCTTCTCCTCCCCTTGGTCATCGGGATGGAGACCGGGGGAGCTATCGGAGCTCTCTACGCCGAGCAGCTGATGGGTATGGCCGCGTCGGTGGCAATCGGCTTCGTCGTCGGGTTCGTGGTCTCCCGGCTCATCAAGCACGTGCGCTCGTCTCACGAGCTCTCCATGTTCGTGCTCGCACATGTGCTCCTGGTGGTCGGCATCACCGAGTATCTGGGGTTTTCCGTACTCCTGGCCGGGCTGACCATGGGAGCGACGGCGGTCAATCTCACTCGCGAAGTCCGCGATAGAGATCGGGCCTTTGCCGCTATGGGCACTTTGGAGTTCCCCGTGGTGGCGATCTTTTTCCTCTGGGCGGGCGCCAGTCTGCATATAAGGGCGTTGGCCAGCATCGGACTGCTCTTCGCCGTCTACGTTGGGGCTCGAGCCGTGGGCAAGCTCGCCGGTCCTCTGGCGACGGCCTGGGTGCTGCGAAAAGAGAAGTCCCAATCCCACCCGTTCGTCGGCCTGGGGGTGAGTCTGCTGCCTCAGGCTGGTGCGGCCGTCGGTCTGGGGATCCTGGCCCGCGACACGTTACCGGTCAGCGGACAGACGATCCTTGCTACGGTGCTGGCCGCCGTGGTGGTGTTCGAGTTGATCGGGCCCATGGGGGTCCATTGGGCGGTGAAGTTCGTCGGAGAAGCACAAGGCACCTCCGACGGCCACCCGCTCACGCTCGACGAGGCCATCAAGGAGTTGCAGACCCGCAAAGCGAGGATCCTCGCCGTGATCGATTCGGAGGCGGACTCCTCGGTGCTTGAGATGCCCCGCCTGCTTGCGGCCCGTCTGACTGCCGACCTGATCATCGTTCCGGTGCATGCCGCTGCGGCCCCGATCTCGGACTGGCGGCTCCCCAACGATTCTGCGGGTTGGGAGCCCGTGCACGCCCTTGATCCGCAAGAAGATCCTCCGGCCTGTGGCGCGACCGAGATGGTACTCGCTCCGACCTCGGTCGGCGAAAGGACCTTCGACCGCTTCGTCTCGGTGTTGACCGAGCGGTCGCCTGATCTCTTGCTGGTTTCTCCCGAAGGTCAGGGCGCCCGGATCCTCCCGGCAGCGGTCGACATCTCCCGTCGGCTAGGGTGTCCGGTGCTGGAGATCCCGGTCGCCGGACTGGGAGAGCCGGGGCTTGCCGACTTTGGGCCCCGGGCGGCCGCCGCCGTGGAGGGGTTGGCAAACGTCTGGCGTAAGGCTCGCGGGCGGTGGGGCCGGCCGGTCCCGACGAGTCGGCCTCCGACGAGTCCGTCCCCTACGAGTCGGCCTCCCGCGAGCCGGTCTGTGCAAGAAAGGGGCGGCGCCCCCGCCGACGCCCCTCCACAGCCTGCCGAGGCCCTCCCACAGTCCGCCGAGGCCCTCCCACAGTCCGCCGAGGGCCTCCCACAGTCCGACGAGGGCCGGGAACAGGCGGACGAGGGCCGGGAACAGGCGGACGAATCCCGGCGACCGGCATGAAAAAAGGGGCCGCGCCTCGTAAGAGGCGCGGCCCCGGAGATACGGTCGGAGGTTGCCTAGGAAGTGATCGGCAGAGCTTTGAGCGGCTGCTGCACCGTGACCATAGGTGCCTGGGTGTTGTCGACGATGACCTCTTCGAATGGCCACTTGCCGCCCAACATCAGCCATTGGGCCCCGCCCAGCGGGGTCTTGGATACGTTGGGGACCGGGTGCAAGGTGCCATCGGCCACGGGAGACGTGAAGTCGATGGGACCGCCTATCGTTTCGAGCTTCATGGTCTTTACGGCTGCGATGATCGACTCTTTGTCGTCGACATCTGTAGTGCGCTTCAGGGTGTCGACCGCCATCTCGAAGCAGATGTAGTGGAGCAAGGGCGGGGTCCACTCGATGCCGGCCCGCACCTCGAAGTCGGCGGCCAGCTCCGCGCAGGTCTCGCCGGTGAGGGAGGACTTGAACGGGAAGTCTCGGTGCCACCACAACTCGGTGGCAAGGCCGTTTCCGATGGGACCCATCGCCTCCACCGACTGCGGAAAGAGCAAGGCCTTGCCGACGGCGCAGACCTTCGGAGTCCAGCCCTGTTGCGCGGCTTGCTTCCAGAAGTTCGTCATGTCCGGTGGAATGACCACGCCCGTGAGGAGTTCGCATCCGGCGTTCTTGAACTGTGAGATCTGCTGGGTGAAGTCTTCAGTCCCGTTCTGATAGGCACCTGGATCGATCAGCTTGTACCCGTTCTCAGCAAGGAAGGGCGTCCAAGCGGGCCTGAAGGCGTTCCCGTCGGCATCGTTCGGCCAAAGGGCACCTACCACCTTGTTGGTCGGGACGCTCTGGAACATGGAGTTGACGGTGGCGATGAAGTCCTCCGCACCCCAGAACGCATGATAGGTCCACTTGAACCCGACGGCCGGGTCCCCGCCGCGTCCGAAGAAGTACGGCTGCCACGGGCAGTCGTTCGACAGACAGGGAGTCGCGAGAGCTTCACACTGGTCGGCCACCGGGTTGACGGTGTCCGGCGTAGACGCCACCAGCACGATGTCTACCTTGTCGTTGTTGACCAGGTCGCCGGCCACTTGGGCGGCTCGGTTGCCGTCCGACTGGCTGTCCTTGGTGATGATGCTGATGGGGTGGTTCATGCCGTCGCCGCAGACCAGCCCGTCGGCCACGGCTTCAGCCCAGCGCTCCGCGCAGTACTTGTCCGGGACGCCGAAGGATGCAAGCGGCCCGGTCAAAGGAGCGACCCAACCGATCTTGATCTCTCGACCCATCTCGGCCGCGGTGCTGACCGTGGTGCTCGCGCCCGCCGCCGTTGTCGTGGTAGTCGCGCCCGCACCCGTGGTGGTGGTGGTCGTCTCCACTTCATCACCGCAGGCTGCCAAAACACCCCCGAGGCCGGCCCCGACGCCCACCGTCGCTCCGGCAATGCCGGCTATGCGGAGGAACTCGCGTCGGCTGTACCCCTTGTTGGATTCCGTTTCTTCACGCTCGACCATTACCGGCTCCCTCTTCGTTTGTGCCCCGTGGCGCAGGCCCCAAGTAACCACGCGAGCAGGGAAAAGTCAACGCGCCGGCCCGGTCGCTGGTGTCCCTTGACTCTGACCGGTCATGCTGTTAGGTTGCGGCCAGGCTCTCGCGCCGTGCTTAGGAGGCCCTCACGAATCGGCCGAAAAAGAAGACTCTCGACACCCTCGGGGTGATGCTGGTCATCAGCGGTGTGGTGATCGGCATGGCGGTGGCCTGGATCCGCGAACTCACCACGGGCCTGGCGATCGCCCTCTTGGCCTTTGCCTTGGTCCTGGTGGTGATCGGGCTGGCCATCAACCGGAGTTTCAGTTCGCAGGACTCGTAGAGGAACCGGGGCGGTCAGGTTCTCCCTAAGGAGCGACAAGTGCCTTCAGGGCGGCTTCGGCCGTCACGACCGGCTGGATCTTCGGTCCCACTTGTATGGCCGCGGTCACGATGCTGGCGTCGTCTGGGATGGCGGCCACGGTGTCCTGCAAAGCTTTCCAAGCCGTCTCGAACTCGGTCACATCGGCCCCGGACACTTTCACAGCGGCCTGGATCACGTTGTCGTAGATCACGATCAGGCCTTCGTTGCCCTTTTTGAGATCGGCGACGGTCGAGGTCGCGCCTAGCTTCTGCAGATCGGCGACCGCGGTCTCGAACTGGGTGAGCGCCGCGCCCAAGTCTGCTTTGGCCTGTTTCTGGTCCGACCCACCACATCCGGCGGCCAGGAAAGCCGTTGTCGCCAGAAGAGTCAATAGCAGCCAGGCGATGGCCGGCACGCCGACGGTCCGTTTCACGGAAACACACCTCCTCCTCGGGCACGCGTGCCCGGTACGCGGAGCTACTTCGTCTCGATATAGTACGAGTATAGGCCGATCTGCTGCCCGGTCAATCAGGCTGCCTCCACACGAGACTGCGGCGGCGCACGAACTGGGCGCCGCGAGGAAGCTGCGGGAGAGCGCCGCCCCTGGGGGAAGGGCGTAAGCCGGAAGCTAGGGCCCCCAGAACCGAGGGAAATGAACGAAAAAAAAGCGAGCCCCGAGTGCACTCGCTTTTCATCGTCAACGGCTCTCACTTCGCTCCCGCTTCGCTGTACTCCGCGGCCATTTACCTCCGCGTTTCCTCTGCGGGCCCCTTTGTAAGCTCCTCAGATGCTGCGTCTGAGCTCTCGGGACTCTGCTATGTATTGTACACGGCTCTACGGTGGAGTCAATGCCCGTAACCTGACAGGAACCTGACTGTCTGAGGGCAAGAGTCGCATATTGCGGGTATCGGCAGAGGTGCGTCTGCACGCCGTCAGCGGATGGCGGCCGGAATAGCAAAAGGGGCGCCTTGCGGCGCCCCTTTTCGGTGGTCGAGTGGGTAGTCTGGGTCTTAGGTTATCGGCAGCGGCATCGGCGCCTGGATCGTGTCGTCGAGCATGTAGGGTGCACCGGCTTTGTCCACCGGCACCGACTCGAACTGCCACTTGCCTCCCAGCATCAGCCACTGGGCGCCGCCCAGACCGTGGTCATAGACGTTCTTAGTCTTATGGCCCGGACCCGCCGGCCAATCAGCCGTGCCCGGCCCGGTCGCAGCGATGATGGGCGCGGTGAAGTCGATGTTGCCGACGATGCTGTCGAACTTCATGGTCTCTACGGCGGCCAGGATCGCGTCCTTGTTCTTCGGATCGGTGGCGTTCTTCAGAGCATAGACGGCCATCTCGCCTACCACATAGTGGAGGAGGGGAGCCGTTTGCTGTTGCCCCGTCTTCGCCTCGAAGTCATCGGCCAGCTGGGCGCAACTCTCACCCGTGAGCGATGAGGTGAACGGGAAGGTGCGGTGCCACCACAGCTCGGTGAGGAGGCCGTTGGCAATAGTGCCCAGGGCTTCCACCGATTGCGGGAAAAGGATGGCCTTGCCGACCATGCAGGCCTTGACGGCCAATCCTTGCTGCGCCGCCGCTTTCCAGAAGTTGGTGAAGTCCGGCGGGATCATGTTGCCGGTGATCAGTTCTACGCCCGCCTTCTTGAAAGCCGCGATCTGCTGGGTGAAGTCTTCCGTGCCGGGCTGGAAGCGGCCTGGGTCGGTGACCGTGTAGCCTTTGCTCGTCAGGAACGGCGGGACCTCGGCGCTGAAGTAGTTGCCGTCGGCGGTGTTGTCGAACATGCCGCCCACGGCCTTGTTGGTCGCGAGTTTGTCGAAGATGGACCATTGCTCGTTGATCCAGTCTTCGGCGCCGAAGAAGACGTGATACGACCATTTGTACTCTTTGTTCTGCCCCAGGTAGGTCTGCCACGGGCAGTCGGTCGAGACGACCGGGACACCGTTGGCTTCACACTGCTCCACCACCGGGGTGACGGTGTCCGGCGTGGAGGCAACAAGGACCATGTCCACCTGGGTGTTGTTGATCAAGTCGCCGGCGACCTGCGCCGCCCGGTTGGAGTCGGACTGGCTGTCGGCCACCTCGATGGTGATGGCGTGCTTCTTACCATCGCCCAGGACCATCCCGTCGCCGATGGCCTCTCTCCAGCGGTCGGCGCAGTAGGTGTCGGGGACCCCGAACGAGGCGAGCGGGCCGGTTAGCGGAGCCACGAAGCCCAGCTTGACCTCTTCGCCCATCTCCGGCTCCGCACTGACCGTCGTGGAGGTTTCGGCAGCGGTGGTGGTGGTGGTGGCGCCGCCACCGGCCGCAGTAGTGGTTGTCGTGGTTTCTTCTCCGCCGCAGGCCGCGAGCAGGCCGCCCAGGCCCGCGCCCACTCCCACGGTGGCGCCGGCAATACCGGCGACCTTCAGGAATTCCCGCCGGCTGACTGCCTTACCGTGCAGGATGGTGGGCTCTTCCTCTTCGTTGCGTCTTTCGATCGGACCGTCTGACATTGCTTACCTCCGTTGTGCAGTTGTGCATTGAGAAACAGGATCTTGGGCTCGGAGGCGATGAACGACGTCGTTCGAGGAGGAACAGTCAGCCTTGCCCCTGAGCCCGCGCGTACCGCAAGCCACCTTTCTGTCGAACCGGAACCCTGTGCGCCACCTGTAATAGTAGTACGCGACGACCACCATTGGAAGAGTCTTGCCATACGTGCTCACCCTAAACTAAGCAGACCGGGCATAAGGGGAGCGTTAGGATCACGTGCGATACGCGTGATCGCGCGCCAAGCCGTGGGGGGAGGGCAGCGTCGAAGGCGTCGAGGGCCTCGAAGCGGGGCTCAATCCCCCAGCTTGAACACCTTGTCGTGCTCGTGGACGCGGTCGTCGACCTTGATCCCGATCTCGTCGCCGCGCTTGGCTTCGGACACCGCCTCGTGCTCGATTTGAATCGACTCCACCGCCTGCTGGAAGTCGGTCGAGTGTCCCTGGATGTGGATCTTGTCGCCGGTCTTGAGGCCGCCTTTGGTGAGGCGGATCGCCCCCACCTCGATCTTGTCGAAATAGTGAGTCACCATCCCGATCTCTTGCTCGGCCATTTTGACCCTCCTCCTGGAAACGGGGGACCACCCCTGCCATACATGGGTACAGCATAGACCGGCAGGCCTCCGTGTCAACCAGCGCGACACACGATGTCGACCGAAATCCCCCTCGAGTGTTGCGGCGCGCACCCCACCGCACCGATTGACCCAGAGGAACATCGGCCTATACTGGAACTATACGGGGAGTAAGCGATACTCCCCATCTAGTGCTCGGGGAGGCCACAAGGACGGGGCCTTGCACGAGTTCACGCCCGCGCACCCGCTCTAGGTCGACCTGGCCAAAGGAGGCTGCCATGTTGTTCGTGGCGATAGGTAGTGTGCGGGCAGGCACAAGCCAGGAAAGGATGGCCCGTAGGTTAACCTGGGACTATCCTCCAGGACTGAAGTCGGTGGCCGAGTACATCACTCCGTCCGCCAATCCCGCCGTGGTCTCCATCGCGGAGGCGGACGATATCGGTCCCGTGCTGGCCGCCACAGGGGCCTGGGATGATGTCATTTCCTGGACCGTGCTCCCAGTGGTTACCGCAGAGCAGGCCATGGAGATGGCCAAGAAGATGGCGTAGCCTGACCTGATAGAACCGCTGCCTGACAGGCACGACGCACGGCAGAGAAAGAAGTGCGGCGGTTCAAGTTCAGAAGAAGGAGGCACATGATGGGCAAATTCGTGGCCGTTCACCCGGTGGGGGGAGACATGGACCTGGAGGCGGCGACGCCGGTAGGGAGAGCCGTAAAGGCAAACTGCACTGCCGATGCCTATTGGGTTCGCAGCTGGTATCTGCCCGAGGAAGGCAAGTTCTATTGTGAGTGGGACGCGAGAGACGCAGATGCCATTCGTGAGGTCATGGCCGCCGCAGCAGCGCAAGGCGCTGCGCTTCCCCTCGAAGGGATCTATGCGATAGCAGCCGCGCCCATGGGGGAGGATTTTCGGAGTTAAAGACCTCTACCCGAGAGTTCGACCCACAGCTGACGGAGGTCCTACTGGGCCTCCGTCTCTTGTGCACCCTGAGCCATTCGCAGAGCTCTCTTAGGTGTGCCTGAAGGGACTCGAACCCATGGCCTTCGGTTTCGTAGTTTGCTCGGGGGCTATTTGGGGCCATTACCACCTGGTCACGCCTAGTCAGCGAGAATCACCTCTAGCTACCGCCAACCCGCTGATAGATTGAAGTCAGTACTTCGCTGGCGAAAGTAGTCATCCCATCTAGTCCCGTCTGTCCACAGCCCTCTCCGACGAAGAGCGTCTCAATCTCCTGGATGAGCTTCTGGTGGCCTGCTCTTTGGGATGGTCGCAAGTAGTGAGTGCCCTGGAATCCTACGTGCTGGACCATGAGGTGCGGAAGACGCTGAGGGAGTTGCCGGAAGTCCGAATCTGAAGGTGTCTTCATCTGGATTGTGGCGAGGAATGTTGAGTTCCTTGCGAAATGAAACGCTCCCAAGTTGTTCTAGCGCTGAGAACTCCACCTAGGCAAAAGCCTTTGTTAGCTGGTATTTCCTCCCCAGAATTTGTCAAGGCCGATTAGAATCTGACCCCTTTCCGCGGATTGAAATCTGACCCCCCTTTAGTCATTCGTGGGGCCTTATGAGGTGTTGGAAAGTTGAAAAGTTCTGGGGGGGAATTGTTGCTTCCTGGGATTTGGTGAAAGCCCTGAACAATGCCGACCCTTCTGTAGGCAATCTGATGGGAGAAAGTGGATGGACTGTGTTTCTCGTGGGCCAATTACAGAATTCGAACAGCCCAGAGCACTCACCTCCTGATAACGATTGACGCGGCAGGGAACCGGCCTATACTCAAACTACAAGGGGAGAAACCAAATCTCCCCCTTTTGCTACTCGGGAAGGCCACCTGTACGGGGTCTTGCATGAGTTTACGCTCGCGCATCGGCCCCTTCCCGACATGAGCCATGCCCGAAGAGGAGGTGTACATCCTTCGAGACCGAGACTGTGGCTCACCATGCCCCCCATTGCTTAGTTTCAACCCCATGTGCGACTCCGCGTGAATCGCACCCCGTTCAAGAAAGGAGACGAGACCATGCAGGCAAGAGTGACGCTTGTCCAGATTCTGCCGGACAAGATGGACGAGGCAACCGCCATCTATCGGGATTCTGTGGTTCCGGCTGCCCAGCAGCAGAAGGGATGCAAAGGTCTACTAATGCTGTCAGACCCCAACACAGGCAAGGGCATCTCCATAACCATGTGGGAGACGGAAGCCGACATGACGGTGGGCGAGTCCAGTGGCTACTACCAGCAGCAACTGGACAAGTTCAAGGGCGTCTTTGGCGCGCCGCCTGTGCGTGAACAGTACGAGGTCACCGTTCAGACATAGGCCGGAACAGATACACGCTTGCAGCACAACCAGACGGAGGTCCTTCGGGGCCTCCGT
>JAZDLO010000036.1:0-11746 GCA_043801935.1 bacterium | reverse complement strand
GGGCCCGGCGGTCGCGGCCCACTTTGTGCAGCCGAATGGCGTGCGGGGCTTCCGGGACCGCTGCGGCTTACCCCCCGCCTCACGGTCATTCAAGATCGCCGACGACGCCCGGCGGCCTGACAGCCGCCCCTTATCCCCCTAGAGACCTGCCGGTCTTTCTTCCAAGACCACCGAGATGACCGACGTCTTACCATTCCGGTCGATGGTCACCTGCACCTTGTCCCCGGGTTTCTTGTCCCTGATCGCCACCAGCACGTCGCTCGACACGACCATGTCTTCATCGTCGACCTTGATGATGATGTCACCCTGCTGTATCCCAGCCCTGTCGGCTGGACCGCCGGACGTCACCTCCGCCACCAGTATCCCCGACGACCGCGAGAGCCCGAACTGCTGCTGCAGGTCGGCGGTCACCGTCTGGGTGCCCACTCCAAGGTAGGCGTGGGTGGCCTTGCCGGTCTTGATGATCTCGTCGGCTACCTGGGTGGCCACCACCGACGGGATGGCGAAACCGATGTTCACCGCTCCTGTCTGCCCCGGCGGCAGGTAGGCCACGTTGATGCCGATCACTTGCCCGCTCGCGTTGGCCAGCGCGCCTCCCGAGTTCCCGGGGCTGATGGACGCGTCGGTCTGGATGAGGTTGTTCAGAGCCACTCCCTCGGTCCCTCCCACGCCCTCGATGCTCCGGACCACACCGGAAACTATCCCCAGGGTCACCGAGTTCTCGTATCCCAGGGGGCTGCCGATGGCGATGGCGTATTCGCCAACGTTCGGCTGGGCGATCGCGAAGGTCGCCACGGGAAGTGGCGTGCTGGCGCTCACCTTGATCACCGCCAGGTCGGTCAGAGGATCACGCCCCACGATGGTGGCCTGCAGTCTTTCCCCGGTGGCAAGCGTCACGTCCATCCTGTCCACCGGATCGCCCGAGTTGTCGGTCACCACGTGGTTGTTGGTGAGGATCATCCCGTCGGCGGTGTAGATGACCCCAGAGCCTTCGCCGGCGTACTGCTGTTGACCGAAGGGTCCTTGGGCCGTCCCGCTGATGGCGATGTTCACGACGCTCGGTCCCAGCTTAGCGGCAGCCGCCTGTGCCGGGCTGGCCAGCCCATCAGCGTTGCCGCCACCGGTGAAGATGGTGGTAGAGGTGGTAGGGGTGGTAGCGGTGGTTCCGGTTGCAGCAGTGGTATCGGTAGCCTGGGCGACGGTGGTTATCGGTGACGCCGTGGACGTCGTACTGGTGCCGGTCACGATGGTGCACGCGCTCAGACCGAAGCCGGCTCCGCCAACCAGGGCGAGAGCGACCACCATCTCTATCACTGCCCGTCTCATACGTTGCCGTTTTCGGCGACGAGCGCCCGCCTCGATCAGTGTCATAGTAAGCGCCTCCCGAAAGGATTCTCTCTCATACCCGATCCCGGCCGAGAGCCTCATAGAACGTTTGGCCCGCACGGCGTAGAAGTTCTACCCACAAGCTGCCGCAACGAACCCTGGGGTCGGTTTGCGCGCGATGATACCGGACCCGGGATAAGGAGGTCGTAAAGACGGGTCCGCGACCGCCGGCGAGCGCCCAGGGCCTTCGGCCGGCGGTGGGGCAGCCGACATCGGCGGCCCCACCGTTCCGCCTGTCCCCTGCAGACTAGAAGCCCAGGGCGCGCGCATTCGTTTCGTAGACCGCGGCCAGCTCCTGCTCGGGTCGCTCCAAACCGGCCAGGAAATCGGTGCAAGCCCTCATCTTCTCATACGGAAAATCCGAGCCCAGCAGGATCTTGTCCAAACCCACCCCGTCGCGAGAGCAATAGTAGGCGGCGGGATGATAGTTGCCGCTGGTGGTGACCCAAAGGTTGTTCATGACGTATTCGCTGGGCCACTTCTTGCTTCCCGGCCCGAACTCGGGATTGGGAGCGCCCTTCCCTTGCCGATACGCACAGTCGACGCGGTTCACCAGGAACGGCAGGGCCTCACCGTAGTGCCCCATGATGATCTTCAGATTGGGGAACTCGTCGAACACTCCCCGCACGATCATCCGCATGAACACGAAAGCGACCTCGACGCCGAATCCAAAAGTGGGGCCCGCCAACACGAAGCCGAATTCACGGATCTCGGGGATCATTGGAATCGCCGGGTGCAGGTAGATCGGGAGATCGAGCTCTTCGGCTTTGGCCAGGACAGGCCAATATCTCGGATCGTCAAGATACGAGTCCCCGAAATTAGAGTGGGTGTTCCAGCCCCGAAAGCCGAGAACCTTGACGCAACGCTCCATTTCCTTGACAGCATGGTCGACGTTCTTGGGCGCCAGGGTCGCGTAACCGCCGAATCGATCCGGGTACCTGGCGACGGCCTCAGCCAGGAGATCGTTGGCGTTCTCTGCCACTTTCTCCCCAACCGCCGGGTCGAACGCCTCCACTCCGGGGGAGGTGTGGGAGAGATAGGCAAAATCGATGCCGGCCTCATCCATGGCAGCGATGCGGCCTTCACCCAGGTCCATGAGTTCAGCCTTCCTGGCCAGAGAGTTCCATACCTCGGGGGAAAGCCTCTCCCCGCCGTCTTCTAAGCGAGGGTATCCCTTGTTGGCGGACAATGCGTCGAGCCAGGCTTGAGTAGCGAAGTGGCTCTCGAGGTCGATCCTGATCATTTCACGTGCTCCTGTAGGTGGCTGGGGAAGGTCGCCTAAGCGTAC
The DNA here is from genome assembly GCA_043801935.1 of bacterium. Taxonomy (GTDB): domain Bacteria; phylum Actinomycetota; class Thermoleophilia; order RBG-16-64-13; family RBG-16-64-13; genus JAZDLO01. The sequence continues at coordinate 9,072 of JAZDLO010000036.1, read as the reverse complement.
ACTATCGGCTGGATTCCGCTCATGACCGGTATGCTCCAATCCGCGGCGACAACGCCCGCCAGCAACGGCATCCTGACCCTTGGCCACGTGCTTACGAGGGCTTTATGTAGAGTCGCGTACACTCCACGCAGACCGACACGCGATATCATCGCCGCAGTGCCGGAGCCCTCGTTCGCTGCATAATCACAGAGCGGGTGGCGGGAACAGGAGAGGGAGTGCGGGTCCTACTGGTCGAAGACGAGGAGCGCTTGGCCACGACCATCGCGCGCGGCCTGCGCCGCGAGGGCATGGCAGTCGACGTGGTGCTCGACGGAAAGACGGCTCTGGTCAAGACCGCGATCAACAGCTACGACGTGATCGTTCTCGACCGCAATCTCCCCGTGGTCCACGGTGACGACGTCTGCCGGCAGCTGGTCGCGCGCCAATCCCTGGCCCGGATCCTGATGCTCACCGCGGCCGGCTCTATCCAAGACCGGGTCACCGGCCTCGACCTAGGGGCCGACGACTACCTACCCAAGCCGTTCGCCCTTAAGGAGTTGGTGGCTCGTATCCGAGCTCTGGGTAGGCGAGCAGTGACCCCGCTGCCCCCTGTCCTCAACGCCGGCGAGCTCTTGCTCGACCCCGCCCGCCACGTGGCCCAGCGCTCAGGCCGCGACTTGGGCCTGACCAAGAAGGAATTCGGTGTGCTCGAGGTGCTGCTGTCGGCGAAGGGCCGGGTGGTGAGCGCGGAAGAGCTGCTGGAGAAGGTGTGGGACGAGAACACCGATCCCTTCACCAATGTGGTGAGAGTCACGATCATGACGCTGCGGCGCAAGGTGGGCGATCCCCCGCTCATCGAGACCATCGCCGGCGTGGGCTACAAGATATGACCCCGGAGCCCCCCGCGGGCGCGCCCAGCGACGGCGCGGCCGACTTCCCTCCTTCGGTCGAGGCGGCCGGCGCTCCTGGCACCGCCTGCTCGGTGGGCGTTTCGCACGCCACCGGGCCCCGGCAGCCGGCCGGCGTGACGTCTCCCTCGGAGTCCCAAAGTCGCCGCAGCCTCACCATCCGTCTTAAGCTGACCCTCTGGTATGGGGGCCTGTTCCTCCTTGCCGGGATCCTTCTCATCACCCTCAACTTCTTTCTCGTACGGGACAGCCTCACCCCGGCACCGGAGAAGGCTCGGGCGGCGGTAGCCAAGCGTTTCGACATCCCCCCCGGAGCTCTGGAATTCGGCCGCGTGCCCGGCCTGCCCGGGCAAGTGGAGCGTTATGTCCAGATCAACGGCATTCCCCTCCCGCGGCTGCTCGACGAGGCACAGCGGGAGCTCAAGGATGAAGCGCTCCGGCAGCTGTGGATCAGGTCGCTCCTCGCCTGGGCCATCATGGCGGTGATCTCCTTCGGTCTCGCCTGGGTGCTGGCAGGCCGCATGCTTCGACCGCTGCACGCCATCACCAGCACCGCACGCAGACTGTCGGAGTCGACGCTACACGAGCGCATCGGCCTGAGGGGGCCGCGCGACGAACTGAAGGAGCTGGCCGACACCTTCGACGGCATGTTGGCCCGGCTCGATACCGCCTTCACCGCACAGAAGGACTTTGTGGCCAATGCGTCGCATGAACTGCGCACGCCCCTCACCATCATCCGCACGGAGATCGACGTGGCCCTCAGCGACCCCGACCTCTCCCAGGCGGAGCTGCAAGAGATGGGTACCGCCGTCGGCGAGGCCGTGGCTCGGAGTGAGAAGCTCATCGACGGCCTCCTGGTGCTCGCCCGAGCCGATACCTCGCCCGACCTGGTCGACCTCGACCTGGCCGAGCTGGCGGAAGGCGAAGTGGAGCTGTTGTCCGACGAAGCCGACGCCCTTGGCCTTCGCCTGGAGCTCGACCTGCAACCGGCGCCCGTGCAGGGCGACCGGGCCCTCCTCGAACGCCTAGTGGGCAACCTCGTGGAGAACGCCATCCGCCACAACCTGCGGGACGGTTGGTTCTCGGTCAAGACGAGCGTTGTGGGAGATCGAGCGATCCTGCACGTGGCCAACAGTGGACCGGTGGTGCCTCCCGACCAGGTCGACCGCCTGTTCGATCGCTTCTTCCGGCCGGACAAGTCGCGCAGCCGAAAGACAGGCGGCTTCGGGCTGGGTCTCTCTATCGTCAGATCGGTGACGGCCGCTCACGGTGGCTCGGTACAGCTGGTGGCACCCCCGACGGGCGGGCTGGCCGTGACCGTCAGTCTGGCGGCCACACCGCCGGCAGGTCCAAGTAGCGGCTCATAGCCAGGGCCACGTGAGCCCGCTGCGCCCCTGCCCAGGGGCTGAACTTCTGCGCGGTATATCCTGACATCAGACCCAGGCTGGCGACCAGCGCGACGTCGGCGGCCGCATACTCGGGGACGTCCGTGAAAGCAAGGACCGGCGCCTGCCCCTCGCCCGGCGCCTCGGATCCATAGCCCTTCAGCTCCCGGGCCATGCGGGCCACTATGTGAGCCAGCTGTACCCTGCTAATGGGGGCGTTGGGCTGGAACAGCAGCGTTCCCCCCGGGTCCGGTTTGCCTACCACCAGGCCGGCGGCCGCCGCCTCCTCCACGAAGTCGAAGGGATAGGCGACAACGTTCCCCTGGGCATCGCGTAGCAGGGGGACGTCGGGGAAGGTGGGTGAACCGACCCTTTCTACCTCACCGGTATGGAGGCCGCCGACCAGGGTGGCCACTTTGGCCACCTGCGCCCTGGTTGTGGTGTCCCCCGGCCCGAAGTAGTTGCCGTCGTAGCCGTTCATGATGCCTTCTTGCGCCATCCGGGCGATGGCCTGCCCGGCATCGGTGCCCGTATCCGCGTCGAGGAAGAGCCGGTCTCCCTTGAGCATCGTGGAGATGGTCGCGAACTCATAGCCCTTGGCCCGCAACCGCGAGACGATGCTGGGAATGGCCTCGGCCGTGTGAGGCGCGGAGAGATGCATGACCACGATGGCCCCATTATGGGCGTGGCTCACCACGTGGTCGGCGATGGTGCCGGCTGAGCCGCCGGCCCAGTCGCGCGGATCGACGTCCCATAGCATCAGGTAGCAGAAACCCTCGCTGCCGGCGACCGCCGCCACTTGCGAGTTGATCGAGCCGTACGGAGGACGGAACAGAGGCACGGTCCGCGCCCCGGTCGCGTCGTGGAAAGCGTCGGTGCCCCCACCGATCTGGGTGGCCATGCCCGCCGCGGAGAGCCCCGGCAGCACCGGGTGGGACCACGTGTGGTCACCTACCTCGAAAAGGCCCAGTGTCATGCCCTTGACGATCTCCCGGTTGATGGCGGGATAAGCCTTCACCGACGAGCCGATGACGAAGAGGGTCGCCGGGACCTCGTGGCGCTCGAGCGCCCGAAGCGTGGCCAGCGCCCGGGTGACGTTGGTGTTGTCGTCGAAGGTGAAAGCGATCTGCTTACGCTCGCTTGAGCCCCGACGGACCACCGACGCCGAAGCGGCCGAAGCCACCCCCGCCCAGAGCAAGGCGATAGCGAGAGCCAGGCACGCCGCCGTCACCCACCGTGTGAATACGCGCCGCATCTATACGACCGACAGCACGATCACGAAGAGGCCCAGGAGCAGGGTGTAGACGGCGAACAGACGCAGTCGGTGGTTCTTGACGTAGCGCATGACGAAGAACACGGCCACGAACCCCGATATCGCCGCTGCCACCGCCCCCAGTCCATAGGCAAGCCCGCTGGCGCCGGCGAAGGCGCCACTCACGTCCTTCAACTTGAAGATGAAGGCCCCGAGAATGGCCGGTATGCTGAGCAAGAACGAGAACCGCGCCGCGGTCTGCCGGTCGAACCCGAGAAACACTCCGGACGCGATGGTGGCCCCCGAACGGCTCAGACCGGGAGCGATGGCCAAGGCCTGGAAACAGCCCACCACAAGGGCGTCCGCGGCCCGCATCTTGTCGAGCTGCGCCGGGCGCCGATTGACTCTACCCAGGGCAAGATCGGCCCCCCACAGCAGCAGGCTGGTGACTATCAGGAAGATGCCCACCGACAGGGTGCTCGAGAACAATCCCTCGAAGAAGTCGGAGAAGAGGAATCCCGCAAAGGCCGCGGGGATGGAGCCGATCACCAGCCAGACAAGGAGACGCCGCCAAGCTTTGACTTCCCGACGACTCATGCGAGCGGGAGCCACGACCGAGAGCACGATGTGCCCCACGTCCCTGATGAAATAGCCCAGCACGGCCACGAGCGTGGCCAGATGGACGAGGATGTCGAAGGCCAGCGTCGGGGCCGGGATACCGAAGAACTCGGGCACCAGCACCAGGTGGGCCGAACTGGACACGGGGAGGAACTCGGTGAATCCCTGCACCACTCCGAGTATGAGAGCATGGAGGACGGTCAAATCCTGGCCCGTTCCCTTTCGCTGCCGGACATTTCGGCGTGCAGCATATCGTCACGGAGACGGCCTCGGCAAGAACAGGCCGGGGACAACGAAGTCTAGAAAGGTAGCAGTCCTCTCCTGGAAAGCGCGGCTCCGCCCAGGCGGACCGCCCCGACAGCTACGGCCGCCTTGAGCAGGTCGCCGAGAACGAAGGGGACCGCGCCGACGGCCGCCGCATGACGGAGACTGCCACCGGTGAACAACGCGAGCCAGGGGACACCGAGAACGTAGATGGCGACGCTGGCCAACACGGCACCCGCCGCGAGCACGGCCAACTCCCGGGCCGGCGCCCTGCAACCGCCCGGCCGGGCACTCGACCGGCCAAGCTCCGCCCCGGGGCCGCGATCCGCCCGCCGCTCGGAGGTCGCTTGGGCGCCGGTCGCGGTCCGAGCCCAGCGCACGGCGAGCCCCATGAGAAACGCGGCGGGCAAGAACCCCACCAGGTACCCGCCGGTGGGGCCGGCGAGTATGGCCAGACCGCCCAAGCCGTTATGAAAGACCGGGGCGCCCATCAGCCCGATGGCCAGATAGCCGGCCACGGCCGAGACGCCCAGCGTCGGGCCCAACAGCCCGCCCACCAGAAGCACGGCCAAGGTCTGCATGGTCAGCGGCACGGGGTAGAAAGGAACCGAAAGCCACGCCCCGACCGTAAGCACCGCCATCCCCGCCAGCACCAGCCCCGCCCGCAGGGTCAACGGTCGCGCGAGGCTCGTCCGTCCAACGGTCGACGTCGCGCTTCCTGCAGCCGTCGCGATCGCCTTCATGCTCGCCTTCATGGTCCGATCCTCCTGTCGCGAACCTGTCCGCCAGGGACAGATCAGGGCGTACCCGGCCGACCGAAGTCTACCGAGGGTCGGGGCAGGCTGTCAACCGTCAGCCGTGGCCTAGTTTACGGCCCGCAAAGTCGCGTCGCCGGCGAAGACCGCCACGGTCTCGCCCGAAGCGACGCGCACCAGCAGTTGCCCTTCCGGCCCGATGCCGACCGCTTCCCCCGACGCGACCACTTCCCGCCCCTGCCGCCGCGGTCCCGACAGGACCTCCACCTGGCGACCGGCCAGGGCGTCGCGCTGCCGCAGCGCCGCGAGAACGCGGGCGGCGCCCGAATCGCCCGGACCGCCGGCACCGGTGCGGCCATCGAGACAAGGCCCTTCGTCGGGATCGCGGCCAAGGTCGTCTTCCAAGTCGGCCCAGCGGCTGGTCAGCCGTACGAGAAGGGTGGCTAGAAGCGGGGCCCGTGGCACTTCGCGGCCCAGGCTCTCCCGCAGGGAAACAGGGTGAGGCCGCCCGGCCCAAGCTTCTGCCTGTTCCGGCGCCAGGGCGGCCACCAAAGCCGACGGAGTGCTGTTGACGTTAAGCCCGATCCCGGCCACGGCCCAATGCAGGCGATCGGCGTCCATCGAGCCTTCGAGAAGGATGCCGCATACCTTCTCCCCCCCCAGCAGCACATCGTTAGGCCACTTGACCGCGACCCGGCCAGCGAGGTCGGGAAGCGTCTCCAGCACCTCGGCCACGGCCAGCGCCGCGGCCAGAGAGAGCAGATGCGCCTGCGCCGGCGCCAGGGAGGGACGCAGTAGCACGGAGAACGTCAGATCGTTGCCGGGCTCGCTCGACCAAACGCGTCCCAGACGTCCTCGGCCGCCGGTCTGCTCGTCGGTCACCACGAGCGCTCCAGCGGGAAGCGCACCGAGCCCCGCCTCAACGTCCGGCGCCGGATGGGGCCCCGGCATATCCACCGCGCGCCCACCCACGTCGGGCCCCGGGGCCACGAGCTCCTTGAGGCTGAGATTCGTCGATTCGCAGCACGGGAGATACGAATAGGGGAGTCCTGCTATCCACGGTGTTTCCGGCCAGACCAGCCCGAACAAGAACGGCAGCACCGCCTCGCCTGCGACCAAGTCCGCGAAGGGTCGCTCGAGCCGATAGCCCGCGCCGGGAAGCGATCCGATGGTGAAACCCAGCGTGCGCAGATGGTCCACGTGTTTGTGCACGGCGGCACGCGACAACCCCAAGGCCCGAGCGAGCGTCTCTCCAGAGATGGCGTCCGGAACCATTCCCGAGCCGGCCTGCGGCAACGTGCGCGCCAGCCGGGCGGCCAGGTCCGTCCGATGGGCCAGGCCTGCTCCAACAAAGCCACGACCCACCGCTGCGTCCAATCGTTCGGACAGGTCCCTAGCGTCGGCGGGCGTCGCGACCGCGGATATCGCGGGTGGCCGGATCATCTCCGGCTCAAAGTGTTTCGAGGGCACGGTGGGGAGACGGCAAGAGGATTTGCGCCGCGTTGGGAGAAGACTTGTGGAAAGAACCCAAAGCGATGGCCGGGGAACCTTTGATGACCCCACGGCATCTGCTATTCTGTAGCGTCCTCGATTTCAGGAGTCAGTCCTTCTTGAGACAGCCTAGAGTAACCCCCAAAGACAAACCCAACCGTACGCGATTTCGCATCCTCGTCGCGGTCGGGTCCATAATCGCCCTCTTCGTGCTTGCCATCCTAATCGACTCCGCCGTGTACTACAACAAGGTGCACGCGGGGGTCAGTGTCTCCGGCCATGGCGTGGGGGGGCTCACGCGTGATGAGGCCGAGGCGCAACTCGGCAAGGTGGTCGAGGACGTCCAGGGCAGTGCGATCGTCCTTACCAGCGGGAGCAAGACCTGGAACGTCATGCCCGCCGACGTGGGGACCGACATCGACGTGGAGGGTGCGGTCTCTGCCGCGATGGCGGTCTCCCGAGAGAGCAACTTCTTCGTCGATCTGGGCCGACGGTTCAAGCTGTATTTCAGCGACACCGACGTGCCCCTCGAGGGGACTGTCGATAGCGCGATGATGGACAAGCTCCTGGAAAGGGTGGCTCGGGAAATCGATGTGCCCCCCGTGAATGCGGGCCTGGCTATCGAGGGCGGCAAGATCAAGGTCATCGAGGGCCAGAAAGGCCGCGTGGTCGATCAGGACACACTGCACGAGCAGCTCGAGGCATTGCTGGTAACGCTACACACCACTGAGCTGGTGGTGCCCGTGATGGTCGAAGAACCGGCCGTCCAGGCCGAGGACAACCAGGAGGCCCGTGACCAGGCCGAGACGATGATAGGTTCCTCTCTCGTGCTCAAAGACGGCGACAGCATCTGGAGCCTGACTCCCGAACAGATAGCCGCCTACATGGACTTCGCCTCCGAGGATCGTAACGGCGTCTCCACCCTCGTCCCCTATATCTCGGCCGAGAAGATGGGGCTCTTCTTCGAGGGCATCGCCGACGAGGTGGCGACGGAACCGGTCGACGCCACGTTCGACAGCGACGGAGAGAAGGCCTGGGTCATCCCAGCGGTCTTGGGCAAGGCGTTGGATCCGGAAAAGACGGCCGAAGCCCTGACCGCGTCCTCCCTTCGGACCAGCGGGCGCACGGCTGAGGTGGCGGTGACCACCGCCGAGCCGGATCTCACCACCGAGGAAGCCGAAGCCATGGGCATCAAAGACAAGCTGTCCAGTTATACGACCGAGTGGGTGGGGAGCTCCGATCGCCAGGTCAACGTGAAGATCACCGTGGATTACGCCAGCAATGTGATGCTTGCTCCCGGTGAAGTGTACAATTTCGACAAGCAGATCGGCCCACGCACGGCCGCCCGCGGGTACAGGACCGCTCCCGGCATCGTGGGTCCGGGCAAGCTGGAGGACGTGTTCGGCGGCGGCATCTGCCAGGTGTCGACCACGCTTTTCAACGCAGTGTTCTTTGCGGGACTGGAAGTGGTCGAACGAAAGAACCACTCCATCTACATCGACCACTATCCCAAGGGCAGAGACGCCACGGTCAGCGCCAACGGCCCCAACCTGCGGTTCAAGAACGACACCAAGAAGTACATCTGGATCAGGGGTACTTCCAACGGCATCACCAGCACATTCAACATCTACGGCACCAGCGAGGGCCGCAAGGTCTCGTATACCACCAGCGACTTCTACAACGTGGTGGGCCGCAGTGAAGTGACCATCCCCAACCCGTCGCTCGGTCAGGGGACCTCGGTCGTCAGGCTCAGCGGCCAATCGGGCAAGCAGCTCAGGGTAGTGCGCACGGTTACGTTGCCGGACGGCACGGTGGTCCACAAGGACACATTCATCAGCACCTTCCCCATGGTGCCGCGGCAGATCGAGGTGGGCACGGCCACGACGACTACGACTACGACTGTGCCTTCGTCGACTACCAGCACGACGAAGCCGCCGTCGACCTCGACCACCGGCACGATCACCACCGAGTTCTAGACCGAGCGTCCAGGCCTTCTCAGGCATTTGAAGAAGGGGCGGCGGCTTTCGAGCCGCCGCCCCTTTCTGGTTTTGCCGGTCCCTGAGCGGATTCCCTCGAGCGCCGCCCCTCAAGCCCGGTCTTCCGCGGACCGATAGTCATCATGTATGTCGCACTCGATCACAGAAACTCGCAAAGCGCGGACGGCGGCTGAGGAGGTTCGACGTCTAGCCTGGCAAGCCTCCCGGCTCGACGCAACCGCGTTTGGCGACCTCTATCGCCTGTACTCCCCCCAGGTGCTCCAATACGTGACGTCCCGCGTTTCAGTACGGCAAGAAGCGGAGGACCTCACGAGCACGATCTTCGAAAAGGCGTTCTCGGCCATGGGGCGCTACGAACCTTCGCCGGCCCAGTTCTCCACCTGGCTCTACACCATTGCCCGGAACGTCGTGATCGACCACTAC
>JAZDLO010000242.1:0-5112 GCA_043801935.1 bacterium | reverse complement strand
TGCCCACGTGTTACTCACCCGTTCGCCGCTTTACTCAGGGCCGAAGCCCCTTTCACGCTCGACTTGCATGTGTTAGGCACGCCGCCAGCGTTTGTCCTGAGCCAGGATCAAACTCTCCGTGAAGTATTGCGATACGGACTTGCGTCCGGATCTAACTTTTGGAAGAGCTTAAGTTAGCTCTCAAAGTATGTCTTACAACCAGCTGGGCCGGTTGCAGACGGGGTCGAGAATCGCCATCCCACTAGAAGACGACGTCCTCGCATGATTCGTTGCTGGCAGACCGGACCACGAAATAGTCCGATCCGACAACGCTGTTCAGTTTTCAAAGACCACTGCGCTCTTAGGCGCGGCCGGGAAGCTTAGCATCAGCGGTTAGCTGCGTCAACCTTCCCTCAAAATGAAACGAGCCGCTCTGTCACATGCACAGGCGACTCAGAGAACGGCGGCTATCGTCTTCTAGCCTATCCGCGCGCCCTCGCCCGGTCGCTTGTGCTGTCCACGAGTAGTTGCATCATCTTGAGGGAGATATCTTAGACCTTACTCCCCACTCTGTCAATGGCCTGGATCGACCAGCGTCATACCGAGTGCGATCCGCACGACGTCGGTGGAGGGAACCCCGCGCCCGAACACCCCGTACCAGGCCCCCTGGTCGCTCCACTGGACCAACACGCCGCCGTTCAGGGCATAAAGGGTCGCAATGTGCCCGGCTACTCGGCCCACCGGACTACCCGTCACGTCCCCCAGGTCGCCGCGGAAGTTCTCCAGGACCACCAGCCAACCATCACTCATTCTCAGGACCAATTGCACCTCCTGGGCACCGGGGATCTCCCCGGTGATCCGGGGATTGGAGACAACAGGCCCCCCGTGATCGCCGGGGGCGGTCGTGGACAGCACCGGCCACCAGTCCGCGGGGATGCTGATGCCCGCCGGCAGTTCGACGAGTCCATAGGTGGGCGTCGGCGCCGTCAGCTTCGCGATATCAGCAAATACCTGGGCGATGGCCGAGAGCGACGGCGGTCCGGCTACGACGGCGGTGGGCGACGGGGCACTGGTGGCAGCGGTGGCAGCGGTCGCAGACGACGCCGCCGTGCCGCTCGCGGTCGTCACCGACGAGCTACCGCTCGCCGTTGTGGGGGTAGACGCCTCGGAAGAGACGGGGCCGAGGAGTTCTTGCCCGCTTCCGCAGCCGGAATCGATCCCCCCAGCGCCTAAGACACCCAGGCACAGCGCGAGCGCGGCCACACCGACGAAGCGCGGCACGTCCCGTGTGCTGCGCTTTCTTGGACGATCACATTCGTCATCGCTCTTCATCTGGCCTTCCCCGTATGAGGCATCATCCGTCGCCTGGGCGCAGTCTATGGGCAGTGACGCCCTGGACGCATGCGACTTTAGATGTAGGTCGGCCTAGATGAGACGCACGAACTTACGTTTTCCCACCTGTAAGACGGCTCCACGCAGAGTTTCCGGAGCGAATTCCGCGCCCGGATCCTCCAGCACCGTATCGTCGAGCCTTACGCCCCCTTGCTCCACGAGCCGCTTGGCTTCGCCGTTCGACGATGCCAGCCCGAGTGCGCTCAGGAGGCGCGGCAACCACACCCGCCCATCGCGGACCGCCTCAGCAGGAATGGCCGCTTCGGGTAGGACTTCGGGCCTCTCCTTCTCTTTGAACACGCGGTCGAAGTGAGCACGCGCCTGGGCCGCGGCGGCGGAGGAATGGTAGAGGCCCACGAGCTTCTCTGCCAGGTCTCGTTTCGCCTGCGCCGGATGGTAGCTGCCGTCTTGCAGCCCACGTTCGAGAGCCTCCACCTCACGCCGTCCGGCGCCCGTGAGTAGGCTGTGATACGCGACCATCAGCGCGTCGGGGATCGACATGACTTTCCCGAACATCTCGTCGGGAGGATCGTTGACGCCGATGTAATTATCGTACGTCTTCGACATCTTCTGTTCGCCGTCGGTGCCGACCAGCAGTGGGACCGTGAGGATGCTCTGGGGCGGCGCCCCATAGGCCTCCATGATGGTGCGGCCCATCAACAGGTTGAACTTCTGATCGGTCCCCCCCAGTTCCACATCCGCCCGGACGGCCACGCTATCGTAGCCCTGCAAAAGGGGATACATGAACTCGAGCATGGAGATCGGCTCGTTCGCGAGGTAGCGACGGGAGAAATCGTCCCGCTCGAGCATGCGAGCTACCGTCACGGTAGCGGTAAGCCGCAGAACCTCGTCCATGCGGAGCGGACCCAGCCAGTCTCCGTTGCGCGTGAGCTCGACCGCGTCCATATCGAGGACCTTGGCCGCCTGCTCGACGTAGGTCATCCCGTTGGCAGTTATCTCTTCGTCTGAGATGCGCGGTCGCAGCTTCGACCGCCCCGAGGGGTCGCCGACCTTGGCCGTGTAATCCCCGATGATAAGGACCGCCCGATGGCCGAAAGCCTGGAATTGCGCGAGTTTCCGCAAGACCACCGTGTGGCCCAGGTGGATGTCGGGAGCAGTGGGATCGACACCAAGCTTCACCCGAAGGGGCCGCCCCTCCGTTTTGGCCCGTACCAACTGGTGAAGCAGCTCGTCGGCGGGCAGCACGTCCACGCTGCCGAGGAGGAGTTCTTCATACTCGTCACGTATGGCGGCGGGCACATCCACCGGTATCTTTCTGCCTTCCATCGGCCACCTCCCGGGCGGGAGCATACCATGGCGGCGGCCGCCCTGGTGTAACATCAGCGCACGATGGCGACGGACACAAAGGCAGCAAGAAGACGCCGGCCCGGCCGGGGGCGCCGGGTCCTGCGGGGCACGTTGTTCGCCTTCCTCCTGGTCATCGTGGCTCTTCTCTCCACGCTGGCCGGGTTCTACGTGGCCGTGGCCCGGACACTTCCCTCCGTGGAGCTGGCCGGTGACATCTCCTCCCCGGAAACGACCAGGATCTACGACGACTCTCAATCCCCGGTCCTCCTCGCCGAGCTGCACGGACTTGAGAACCGGGACGTCCTGTCTGCCGATCAGATCCCCCAGGTCATGCGGGACGCGGTCGTGGCCGTCGAGGATGAACGCTTCTACCTACACAGCGGTGTGGATTTTCTGGCGATCCTCAGGGCGTTCTGGGCCAATATCCGCAACCGCGAGATCGTCCAGGGCGGCTCCACCATCACCCAGCAGCTCATCAAGAACGCCTACATAAATGACGACCAGACGCTCGACAGGAAGTTGCGAGAGGCGGCGCTCGCCTACCAGCTCGAGAACAAGTGGTCGAAAGAGAAGATCCTGAACGAGTATCTGAACATCATCTACTTCGGCGAGGGTGCATACGGAGTCGAAGCCGCGGCCCGCACATACTTCGGCGTGCACGCCGCCGACCTGACCATCGACCAAGCCGCGCTCCTTGCTGGCCTTTCGAAGGCACCCTCCGCCTATTCTCCCCGGAGGGACCCGGAAACCGCCCTCGCCAGGCGCAACCTGGTATTGAACAAGATGTACCAGCAGGACTACATAGCCAGCGAAGAGCTACAACGGGCTCTTGCCGCCCCCCTCAAGTTGGCAGCGGCCGCGGGTGAGGAAACAGTCAAGGTCCCGTACTGGATCGAGATGGTACGCGAGCAGCTGGTTTCACGCTACGGTTCTTCCACGGTCTTAAGCGGCGGCCTGCGTGTCTACACCAGCGTCGACCTGAAGTTGCAGCAAGAGGCCGAAGACGCCATCGCCGGTATCCTCGATGAGCCCGGAGATCCGTCCGCGGCCTTGGTGTGTATCGACGTGCGCACCGGGCGGCTCGTGGCCATGGTAGGTGGCGCAGACTTCTCCACATCGCAGTTCAACCTCGCCACGCAAGGCAGGCGTCAACCCGGCTCGGCCTTCAAACCGTTCGTGTTGGTCACTGCTTTGAAGCAGGGCATGAGTCCCAGCACCACCTATGACTCCGGCCCGATCACGATCGAGCTGCCGAGCGGCCCTTGGGACGTTTCCTCCACCGACGAGGGACCCCTGACCCTGGCCGAGGCCACCGCTCGCTCGTCGAACGGTGTGTATGCCCGGCTGGTGATGGATGTGGGAGCCGACGAGGTGGCAAAGACGGCCTACGACATGGGTATCGTCACGTCGGTAGGAGAAGAGGCCAACCCGGCCATCGCCTTGGGGGGCTTGACCACCGGGGTGAGCCCGCTCGAGATGGCCATGGCCTACGCGACCTTGGCCACCGGCGGGGAACGCCTCTCTTCGCTGGTGACCTTCGATCAGTCCAAGACCTCGTTCCCTGTGGCCATCGTGCGCGTGACGGACTCGGCTGGCAGGGTCCTCGACCAGAACGCTGAGGAGCGCACGCGGGTCCTCGACCCGGAGCTGGCTGCTATCGCCACATCTTGTCTCCAGTCGGTCATCACCTCCGGTACCGGCACGGCGGCCGACATCGGCCGACCGGCTGCAGGCAAGACGGGCACGACACAGAGTTACCGGGACGCGTGGTTCGTGGGCTACACGCCTGAATTGGTCACTGCCGTGTGGGTCGGTTATCCCAAAGAGCAGAAGGCCATGACAGAGGTACACGGCATCAAGGTGACCGGGGGGTCTTTCCCCGCGCGCATCTGGGCGACCTTCATGAAACAGGCGCTGGAGGGGACCCCTGTATCGGCTTTCCCGACGCCGGCCGGCGATGGCTGGGTTTCGGTGGCGGTCTGCAGTGAGTCTCACCAGCTGCCTACCGAGTTCTGCCCTACGGTGGTCGAGGAGCTCTTTCGCGCAGATAAGCAGCCGACTGAACCCTGTGCACTCCACGCGCCCAAGGAGGTGACGGTGCCGGCCGTAGTGGGCTTGCCGCTGGCCGAGGCTCGGGAAGTCCTGGAGACGGCCGGGTTCAAGATCTCTACCCTCGAGGACGCCGCTTCCCTGGAGCCGCCCGGCACGGTGGTGGATCAGAGCCCTGCCGCCGGCACCCGCCTTCTCCAGGGGGAAACACTCACCTTGGCGGTCTCGACAGCTCAGGCCACGGCCACCGTCCCCGCGCTCGCCGGTCTGGACGTGGCCGCCGCCCGGGCAAAGCTCCTGGGCGTAGGACTTGTCGGCGATGAGACCGCCACCCCCAATGAGGCCGCGGCGGGCACCGTGCTTTCTCAGGAACCCGCCGCCGGC
>JAZDLO010000221.1:0-9991 GCA_043801935.1 bacterium | reverse complement strand
TGCTACATCGTCCTGCGCTCGATGGCCTTCTTGGGAGACGCGCTGGCGCACGCCATCCTGCCGGGGGTAGCGGTCGCGTACCTGGTGGGGGCGAACCTTCTTGCCGGCGCCCTCGTCGCCGGCCTGATCGTAGCCGTAGGTATCAGCTACGTCACTCGGGCGGGCACGATCCGAGAAGACACGGCTATCGGCATCTTCTTTGCCGGAGCCCTCGCCCTGGGGGTGGTCTTGATCAGCACCATGCGCACCTATGCCGTCGATCTGACCCACGTACTGTTCGGCAATGTCCTCGGAGTGACCGTCGGAGATCTATGGATAAGTGGAGGGCTCGCGTTCATTGTGCTGGCGGCGATCCTGCTTCTCTACAAGCGACTGCTGGTGGTGTCGTTCGACCCCATACTGGGGGAGACGCTGGGATTACACACCCAGACACTTCGGACCGGCTTGTTCCTCATGCTGGCCGCCACCATCGTCGTGGCCCTCCGGACGGTGGGCGTGGCTCTCGTCGCCGCTATGCTGGTCACCCCGCCGGCGGCCGCCTACTTGCTGACGCGCAGGCTGCCTGTGATGATGGCGGTGTCGGCCTTGATCGGCGTCATATCCGCTGTGGGCGGGCTTTACGCGAGCTACTACCTCAACGTGGCCTCGGGCGGGGCCATGGTATTGGTGGCCACCGCCATCTTCGTCCTGGCGTTCGTCTTCGCGCCCGAGCGGGGCCTCATCTGGCGGCTCTCCGGACGGCGATCTCAGAAACCGGCAATACCACCCAAGAAGTCGTAGCTGATCTTCTTACGAAGCCCGGCCGTGAGGATGAACAGCTGTTTGAGCTTCATTTCTTCCGCCGACGTCCATTCATCGGGCGAGATAAGGTTGCTGGGTTTGCGCTGCCCTCCGATGGCGACGGCCTGCCTGCGAAGCCGCATGCGCATGATGGCCTCGTAGTTCGGCACCAACTCCTCGTGCGACTCTCGGCTGAGCAGCCCCCTCTCCTTTAACTCGATGAGCCGGTCTATCGTATTGGTCGAATCGATGCGATGCTTGAGGGCATAGAGGCGGGCAAAATTCACAACCGGCATCTGCGCCTCCTTCAAGCTAAGGGCTTTGGAGCCGTCCTCGGAAGAGGTCGTTTGGATATTGCCCAACAGGCTCAGCGGCGGCTTGTACAACAGAGCATTCTGGGCGAAATGGATGAAGAAAAGGGGATAGGCTTGCATCTGGTCGAACACCCATCGACGCAAGTCGCGAGCGAGTTCCTGCTCGCCGTTGACGCAGCGGAAGTCGAACAACATGTTCAGTTCCAGCAGTTCCTGCGGGTCCGCATTGTGGATCCAGTGTGCGAACTGCTCCCGCCAGGAAGAGAGGGGCTGGTTCCATCGCGGGTTCTTGGCCATCACGCCACCCTCGCAGAACACAGACCCCACTTGGTCCAGCCAGTCGCACACCAGATTCCCTAGAGCCAAGAAGTACTCAGCGGCTGCCTCAGCCTTGTCGGGCGGGAGATCCTCGTACAAGAGCGCGTTATCCTGATCGGTGAGCAGGGTCTGCTCTTCGCGGCCCTCGCTGCCCAGTGTCAGGAAGGCGAAGCGCGCCGGCGCCGGCCCCAGCTTCTCCATCGCCATGCCGAGTAGTCTCTGAACTACCGCGTCGGAGACGTTCGTTATGATGCGATTGACATAGCGGACGTTGGCCCCAGTGTCGATCACGGCCTTTACCAGCTGGGGAAGACGCTCCCGAGCCTCGATGATGTCCTCGATGGAGCGGGCGCGGGTGACGGATTCGGTGATGATGAGGGTTGAGGACTGCTGGTAACGGACAAGATCGCGGTGGCGGACGGTACCCACGAGGGTCCCGTCGGCATCGGTGACCGCCAGATGGTCGACCTGTCTCTGCTCCATGCGGATGAGGGCCTCGTAGACGACTGCATCTGAGGATATGGACGCCACGGGGGCCGTCATGATCGATCGAATGGCCCCCACCTGATCGAGGCCGGGGGCGACCACCCGCTCTCGGAAATCGTGATCGGTGACTATCCCCATCAGCTCGCCGTCCGGCCCGGTGACAAAGACGGCCCCCGCCTCGTTGTTGGTCATGAGCAAAGCTGCGCGTGTTATCGACCTGTTCATGTCCAAGGTGACCGCCGGGAGAACGATCTTCGCGATGGGCTCCTGCAGGTAGAAGAGCGTGGTCTGCAACTGAGCGATGAGAGCCTCCCGCTCCTCTTCTTTCTTGCGCTGCTCTGTGATGTCTTCGAAGATCCCGTCGCAGTACTGAGGGTCACCATATGTGCCCCCGAGCACGGCAAAGAGGGAGACCTCGGCCCGTCCGCCATCTTCGCGGCGCAACCCCACGTGATAGTCCTCGAGCACCTTGTCCCTGTTCAGTTTGGTGACGAGCGCTTCGCGTTCGTCGGGATCGATGATGCGTTCCAGCCAGTCGGCTCCCGTCAGATCGGCCGACGGAGCCAGACCGAGGACGCGCTGCATCGCCGGATTGAACTCGATCAGCGCAGCTTTCCGGCCCCAACCGCTGCGGAAGATGCCGAGGCTGATGGCGTTCGACATGTTGCTGAACTGGCGGCGGGTCTCATCCAGCGCCGCCTCCATGGCCCTCTGACCGCTCAAACTCCGGGCGATGAGGATGAAGCCGTCCTTTCCGGCCAGAGATATCGGTGTGGCCGCGAGGAGGACCTCGACCGGTCGCCCGTCCTTGCTCCGCAGGCGCGCCTCGAACGGCGCGGGGATGGCGTCGCCGGTGGACAGGGACTCGATGGCCGCGAGAGCGTCTTGGTCACCGGTGCTTTCGGCCAGCAGGAGGCTTGAGACCTCCATGTCGGCGAGCTCGTCGGACGTGTAGCCCAGCATGTCGAGCAGTGGCTTGTTCGAATAGGCGCACTTGCCCTCGAGAGACATCAGTAGACCTTCGGTGGCCGCCTCCACCAAAGCCCGGTACTTCTCGTTTGATTCCTTGAGTCCCTGCTCGGCAAGCTTCCGTCGCCTCTCGATCTTCAGGCTCTGGCGCGCTACATAGAAGAGGAGTAGCGCAATGACTATCACGATGGCCAGAGAGATGTAGGTGAGGCTGCGCTGGACGCGGGCGATGCCCTGCTTCACGTCTTCTACGTAGATCCCCGTGCCAATGACCCATTCCCAGGGTTTGAACTCCTCCACGTACGAGATCTTGGGGACGATGCGCTCAGGATCGTCCTTCCACTGCCAGTAGTAGTCGACAAAACCGGAGCCGTTCTCGCGGACGGCCTCGACGAACGCGACGAACATCTTCTTGCCGCGCAGGTCCTCGTAGTCCGACAGGTCCTGGCCGTCCAACTCGGGAAGGTACGGGTGCATCACCATCGTGGGGCGCATGTCGGTGATCCAGAAGTAGTCCTTGCCGTCGTCACCGTATCTGAGTCGCTCGATCCGGGCGGCAGCTTCGATCTGCGCCTGTTTCCGCGTCAGGCGCCCGGTTTCTTCCTCACTGTAGTACTCCTGAAGGATGCTGACCGCCGCTCTGGTCAGTTCTCGGGTCGTCTCCTTCTTCCCTTCCATGAGTTGGCGCTCCATGGCGGGGATAAGTATCAGGAAGATGGCCAGCACGAAGAGGACGCCGGCCAACACTGCGGGTAGGACTATCCGGAGAAGGAAGCTCCTCCAGCTGCGCGAGTGCAACCCGCGATCCGTCTGCTCGGCAGTGTTCAATTCTTCCCCCCGATAGGACCAGGTCGTTGGCCACCGGGGCCCGGAGACCTCGAATCCTGGGCGAGCCCCATCGCCGTGGCGAAGCGGTTCCAGTACTCAAGGGGCATGTCGATCCCGGGACTCGTCCCATCTTTGTGGTGAGGACCATGAAAGTCGCTGCCTGCGACGACAAGCAGATGACGGCGCTCGGCCACGTCTACAAGAAGCCGCTGGGTGTCTTCTGAATACGGCTTGTGAAAGGCCTCGAGACCGTCGAGCCCCTGGGGCTGGAGCCAGTCCAGGACAGCTTCGAGCCGCTCTATCGTACGAAGGGCCGCGAGCGGATGAGCCATGAAGACCAGACCCCCGGCCTGGTGGACCAGCCTGATCGCCCCGGCGGTGCCGAGCGTGCCGTCCGGGTCAAACCCGTCGTCTGAAGGAGAGGATGGTCTGCTCGAGGGCGCGAGACGGCCTTTAAGGGACGAGGTTCGGGCGGCAAGCCGGCGAGCGGAAGCGCGCAACGGATGGCGCAAGGTCTCCAGGGAATGCAGAAGAGCCGGATCCTGTAGGTCGAATCCGTAGGCTAGCAGATGCATCGGTCCTTGCGGCGAGCGCGCATCGATCTCGAGACCTGTAACAACATTCACGCCCGACTTCTCGAGAGCCTCACGGAATGGCTCCTGTCCCGCGATGGTGTTGTGATCGGTCAGCGCCGCCCAGACGATCCCGGCACCAGCCAGTATGCGCGCCACGTGGGCGGGTGACAGATCGCCATCGCTCGCGGACGACTGGCAGTGTAGCTCGACCCGGATGATGTCTGTCACGGGATCTGTCTGGTTTCCTTCTGACCTAGCTTTCAATGCTGCGCGGCGCAAACGGCGTCCACATTCTACATGATTGCGTTTGGAGTTCGCCTCGCCTTTTGCTGTACCGGCTCGGACGAGGGGAAATGCGCGCGCGTGACGGTGGACAACTGCCGCTGGACGCGGGTATAGTATCGGCCGCCCCGGCTGCGCCTTCGGCGATAAGCGGCGGCAACGGTAAATGAGAAGTGTACGATCCCGCGGGCACGATGGAGAGGAAACAGGTAGATGGCCAACGCGATAACCTCGAACGAGACAGTCACCAAACTACTTGATACCAACGCTAACCCCGCGCCCCTCGGGCTGATGGGGTTCGCCCTGACCACGATACTCCTCAACATCCACAACGCGGGCTTCTACGAACTGAACTCGATGATCCTGGCCATGGGCATCTTCTACGGCGGTTTCGCGCAGATCATCGCCGGGGTGATGGAGTGGAGAAAGAACAACACGTTCGGTACTCTGGCCTTCACCTCATATGGTGCTTTCTGGCTGACGCTGGCAGGGATCTGGTTGATTCCGGCCATATTCCCTAATACGGCACTTGCCGGCAGCCCGAGCGAGTTGGCCATGGCTTGGTTCTTCGTGTTCTGGGGCTTGTTCAGCGGCTACATGTTCATCGGCACGCTCAAGCTGAACCGGGCGCTACAGGTGGTCTTCGGTCTTCTGACTATCCTCTTCTTCCTTCTGGCCATCCGCGACTTCGGTGGCGGAGCGATCTGGGGCAAGATCGCCGGCTGGGAAGGTATCGTCACGGGGCTTGCGGCCGCGTACGCCGCGGGTGCCCAGATACTCAACGAGGTCTACAGGCGGGTCATCCTGCCTCTCGGTCCAATCAGTCAACTGCCGAAAGCGTTCGTGCACGATCATGGGGAAGAGATCGCCAGCATGTGGCTCCAGGCCCTCAGGCGTAGCCCTCAGACGCCTTCGTATGGGGTGGTGTCCGACACGGAACTGGTCGATGCGAGCGAATTCGCCCTGACCCAGGTGGACGAATACTTCAGCGGCAGACCTTCGGAGTCCGACATCGGAGAGTTTTTCCACAGGCTGGGAGCCACGAGAGCCGCACAGGGCCTACCTTTGCCGGAATTGATAAGCGCCATCTTGCTGCTCAAGAGGGAGATATGGATGTCCGCCCGAACCCACGGAGTGTGGGAGTCTGCCATGGACCTGCAACGGGCGGTGGACCTCAACCGCGAGTTAGGCAGGTTCTTCGATAGAGCGGTGTACTACTCCGCGGCGGGCTATACCGGGTATCCCCTTAGCCCGAAAGACGTCTTCTAGGGGCGCACACCTTGGAAGTCAGACGCCGTCGGATGCGGACCCGCAGCCGGCGGCGTTCTTCTTGGGTGGATGAGGTGACGGGGGAGGATAGCGTGCGCCACCCTCCCCGGTCAGAGTCGTTCTAGTCGGCTGCAGCGTCAGCGACCGCGGTCTGCGACGCGGGCTTCGGCGCGGAGCCGGTAGGCGTGTGCTCCTCCAGCATATCGGGCTTGGTGAGTTTCGAGACCAGGTAGATCGCGATGAAGCTGAGAGGGATGGAGATGATGCCTGGGTTCTTCAGAGGGATGGGCGCATCTGCGGCGGCGAGGCCGTAGAGCTCCCAGGCGGTCGGCGAGAAGAGGATGATGCCGATCGAGGACACGATCCCCACGATAATGGACGCCGCCATCCCCTTCGAAGTAGTGCGCTTCCAGAAGAGCATCATGATGATGCAGGGCAGGTTCGCCGAAGCGGCGACCGCGAAGGCCAGACCCACCAAGAAGGAGACGTTGACGCCCTGGAAGGCGATCCCCAGAAGGATCGCGATGGCGCCCACGACTAGAGCCGCCATTCTTCCCGCGAACACCTTCTGTTTGTCGCTCTTGATCAAGCCGCCGAACCGGTCCATGAGGTCGTGGGCGACCGCGCCGGAGGCGGCGATGATCAGACCGCTGACGGTACCGAGCACGGTAGCGAAGGCGATGGCCGAGATCATGGCGAACAGGAAGGTCCCGAACGATTCCGCAAGCAGCGGCGCGGACATGTTGTTGTCGAGAACGTTCACCGTGCCGTTGGTCATGGCCCCGAGACCCAAGAAGAGGGTGAGTATGTAGAAGAAGCCGATGGCGGCGATGGCGACCACCGTCGATTTGCGGGCAGCCCTCTGGCTGGGCACGGTGTAGTAGCGGATCAGGATATGTGGCAAAGCCGCTGTGCCGAGGAACAGGGCGATCATCAGAGAGACAAAGTCGACGCGATCCAACAGCCTGCCTTCGATCTTGAAGGCTTGGCCCGGCCTCAATACCTTGTCACCGGCGGCAGAAACGGAGTAGTAGACATGGACGCTGTCTGAGCCGTCCGTGAACGAAGCCGTCTTCCAGAGGTTGATCTTACTGTCCTTGTCACCTATGAGCGCCAGGAACTTGAAGGGATTCAATGGGCCGGTCTTCACGTCCATGTCGCCGGCGATGGCGCTCATGTTACCCACGAGTCTCAGCTTGTTTGCCGACGACTCCGGGGCCCCATTGACGAGCTTGGTGCCGTCAGCTTGGACAACCGACTCCTGTGTCTCGTGCAGGGTGACGCCCGACGGTCCGCTCTCTGCCTCCCACCAGGTGGCGATCCCGTCTCTGTCGAGCTTGACGAAAGTTATGCCCTTGGCTTCCTGCTGGCCGAGGACTTCATAGGCAGGGTCATCTGGGGCTATCGTGCCGCTGGTGTCCGTGGCGGTTATGGTCTTGTAGTGGTAGAAGGCGACCCTGCCTCCCTCGTCGGGAGCGGTCGAGAGACCACGCACGCAGAGGGCCACCACGATCACGAGCGCGAAGATGATGAGAAGCGCGCCCTTGATGAACTGCACGTACGTGGTGGAAGTCATGCCTGCGGTCGCCACGATCGTGATGACGATGGCGCCGACGATGACCACTCCGGCCCAGTGCGGGAAGCCGAGGAGGGGATTGATAAGCACGCCCGCTCCCACCATCTGTGGGATGAGATAGAAAATGGAGACGACGAGCGTGGCGATGGCGGCCAGCAGCTTGACGCTGCGCTTGTTGAACTTGGCGTCCAGGGCGTCTGTGAACGTGTAGCGTCCGAGGCGCCTCATGGGCTCCGCTACGACAAACAGGGCGACCACCCAGCCCGCCAGATAGCCTATCGAGTAAAGGAACCCGTCGTAACCCGAGACCGCGATCAGGCCGCAGATGCCGAGGAACGACGCCGCCGACAGGTAGTCGCCGGCGAAGGCGATGCCGTTCACCCCCCAGTGTATCCGTCCCCCGGCGGCGTAGTAGCCGCTGGCGGAGCGGGCCCGGCCGGCGCTATAGAAGGATACGAAGAGGACGAGGCCGACGATTACGACGAAGATGATGACTGCGAGGACCTTTACATCCTGCATTTCAGGCCTTCCCCTCACCCTCGAACGTTTTCTCCTGCTTGGTGCACAGCCAGTTGTAGAAAATGGCCAGCAGGAAGGCGATGACGATCAGGGCGAAGCCGTACACGATCGCGAGGTTCAAGCCGGCGACGACAATCGTGCCCATGACCTTGGGCCAGGCGACATTGATGATGATGAAGGCGACGTAGATCGTGCCGTAGACTGCCAACATCTTCAACCCAAGGCGTCTCTTGTAGGCAGACGCCTCGTCTACGGCACGTACTGCTGCGGGCTCGTGTAGCACAGCTACCTCCCATTGCGAGATTCTCGACCGGTCCCCACCCGCGCACGGAAACCGTCAGGCCCAGCGCACGGTGTGGTCGGTACCGATTGTAGGCGCGGCACCGCTGAAGATGTAGGACGCCCCCTACACGCCAGGAGGTAAGGTACTGAGGCGGACGGGTGTTGTCAAGCCCTGCAGCTGCAAGTCGTGTCCGGTGGTGGCATCAGGGCGGCACCTACTCGGGCGGGCGCGCTAGGTCCGGCCGTCACAATTGCGTTAGAATCTGGCTCATGATCCTTTGGGGCAACATCCGCGAGTTTCCGCTTTTCGGCGTGCTGCAGTTCTTGGCGTCCCAGCGCATCACGGGGGTCCTCGAGATCCAGGACTTCGAGGAGTACGGGGCCGTCTACCTTTTTGGCGGACGGATCGAGGCCATCAGCATGCCTCTCTCGGATGAGGCTCTGGGGGCCCGGCTGGTGTCAGTAGGGGCTTTGACGGAGAAGAAGGCCAAGGAGTGCTGGATGAGGTACCCACCGGAGGACGGTGGACAGTCGGTGGTAGCAGGGTTGCTCGAGGCGGCGAAGGGGGAGCGCGAGGCACTGGTCGAGATCGTGAACCGGCACACCGCCGATCAGGTGATGCAGCTCATGTATTGGAGCACCGGGACCTTTCGTTTCGTCGTGCCGCCGCAGCCGATCCGGTTCGCCGTGGCGCCCTCCATCGACGTGGAGAATCTCCTTCTTGAAGCCTATCGCAGGGTGGATGAGGGAGAGAGACCTCAGCGCGAGAAGATCTCGGTGGACGAGGAGTTCTGTCTCACGTGCACTATCGAGTGCTCGCCCGAGATAAAGAGCCGCTACCTCAAACCCGACGTGTGCCTGTGGCGGAACATGCCCAGCGTCTTGAAGGACCCGATCTTCCGCAGACTGCGCGATTCCGACGCGCTCGATGTGGACGACACGGGTGAGCTCCCGTTCCTCTGACGCGGCGTGCGTGCGACCCTTGTCTGTGTGGGCCGCCTCTCGCGCGAATACCAAGCGGTCTGGCGGCATTACGAGAACCTCCTGCGGCCCTACGTGATCGTGGAGGTGTTCGAAGCCCCGGAGACGGCCCTGTCGCTCGGCATCGATCAGGTGCGGGCGAAGGAGGCCATCGCGCTCCTCAGTCTTCTGCGGCGGCGTACCTTCACGGTAGCTGTGGACGGCAGAGGGCACGAGTACTCCTCCGAGGACTGGAGCGCGTTCTTGGCCGATAAGAAAGTGCACGGACAGAGCCACTTCCAGTTCGTCCTGGGAGGCGCTTTCGGGCTGGACGCGAGTGTGCTGGCCGCCGCGGGCGCTCACTGGTCGCTCTCCGCGCTGACCTTACCTCATCAGATGGCGCGGTGCATCGTCCTGGAGCAGCTCTATCGCGCCCTGCGGATCGAGCGCGGCGAGCCTTACCACCACTGATGGAGGGACGGAGCGGTCGGATGCGAAGAGAGGTCAAGACAGGACTGTTGGTCGTCGCTGCGATCTTCGCGGTCGTGGTCATAGGCACGGTCGGCTACAGGCTGATCGAGGGCTGGGGCCTGCTAGACTCCCTGTATATGACTGTGACCACCATCTTCACGGTGGGGTTCAACGAGGTCCATCCCTTGTCGCGGGCGGGGTCGATCTTCACCGTGGTGCTGATCTTCGGCGGGGTGGGGACCATCCTGTACGGCATCGGGACGATGGTGGAGTTCGTGATCAGTGGGCAACTCACGGGCGTGTTTCGGAGGAGGGTGGTGAGGAGGCAGGTGGACAAACTGGAAGCACACTACATCATCTGC
>JAZDLO010000037.1:0-6299 GCA_043801935.1 bacterium | reverse complement strand
GGCCTGGAGACCCAGCCAAGCGAGGTCGCTTATGATGCTCGTGTCGTGCTCGCTCGTCGAGCGTTTGAGATCGGTGTCCTCGATGCGCAGCACCATGGTGCCCCCGTGGTGCCGGGCATATAAATAGTTGTAGAGGGCGGTGCGCGCACTGCCCACGTGGAGAGACCCCGTGGGGCTGGGAGCAAAACGCACGCGAACGTCGGTCATCTTCACAGTCTCTCTTAAGTCGTGAACTCCGGGCCTATCCGCCGGCATCCGGCGGCAGGACCCGCTCTACCAGGGCCACCGCCTGGGCCGCGATACCCTCGCGCCGCCCGGTGAAGCCCATACCTTCAGTGGTGGTGCCTCTCAACCCCACCCGATCGATCCCCACCCCGAGAGCCGTGGCCAAACGCCCGCGCATGGCCCGCCGGTGAGGAGCGATCCGCGGCTCCTCGCAGATGACCACGGCGTCCACGTTGACCGGCCGCCAGCCGTTCTCACCCAACACACCGGCGACGGCCGCCAGCAACTTCAGGCTGTCGGCGCCGGCGAACACCGGGTCGCTGTCGGGGAAGTAATGGCCGATATCCTCCAACCCCGCCGCGCCCAGCAACGCGTCCATCACTGCGTGGACCAGCACGTCGGCGTCGCTGTGGCCTTGCAGACCGTCGTGCTCGCGTAATCTTACCCCGCCCAGCACGAGCGCGCGGTCTGGAGCGAAACGGTGGGCGTCGTAGCCGAGGCCGACGCGCAGCGCGGGTCCGGCCTCCGTCACCGCCTGCGCTCCGCCAGGATCTGTTCGGCGTGGCGCAAGTCGAATCTGTCCGTGACCTTGAAGTTCTCGGGAGAGCCCTCCACCACTGCCACCCGGCCTCCGCGCGCCTCCACCAGCGAGGCGTCATCGGTCGCCCCCAGGAGGGCCTCTTCGGCCTGCGTGTAGGTGTCCATGAGCACCTGCCAGCGGAAGATCTGCGGAGTCTGAGCGCGCCACAAGTAACGCCGGTCGGGCGTGCTCTCTATGAGGCCGGCGGCGTCGACGATCTTCACCGTATCTCTGCTCGGTACGGCCAACACCGCTCCATCCAGAGTGGGATCGGCCGCCACGGCGGCGATGGCCCGACCGATCTCCAGGCACGTCACCAGGGGCCGGGCCCCGTCATGCACCCCGACCAGATCCCAGGTGCCGGCTTCCGCGAGGGCCAGCAGACCGTTGCGCACCGAGAGAGGCCGCTCGTCGCCCCCGGCCGTCACCCGCACCACCTTGCCGATCCGCTCCATGGTGATCTCGGACCGGCAATACTCCACGTCCTGGTAGTTGACCACCACGGCCAGTGCGTCCACCTCTACGCACGAACTGAGCGCGCTGAGGGTCCGCTGCAGCATGGGTATGCCCAACAGGGGCACGTACTGTTTGGGAAGCCCCGAGTCGAGCCGGGTGCCGTAGCCTGCCGCGGCCACCACCAGAGCAAGGCTGAGTCCCGAACCGCCCATGCTACCTCCCTGTCAGGAGACCAGTCGCGTGAAGATCATCTTGCCGGACGGGTTCTGAAGCACCGAGCTGACCTCCACCTCCACCTCTTCACCCACCCGGCTGCGGCCGCCCTCTATCACGACCATGGTCCCATCATTCAAGTACGCCACGCCCTGATCTTCTTCCTTGCCCTCGCGCAGCACCCGCACGCTCAAGCTCTCGCCGGGCAAAACCACGGCCTTCAGGATGTTGGCAAGCTCATTGACGTTGAGCACCTCCACCCCCTGGATCTGCGACAACTTGTTGAGATTGTAGTCGGTGGTGAGGATGCAGGCTTTCATCTCCTTGGCGAGCTTGATCAGCTTGGCGTCCACCTCGCCGACGCCGGGGAAATCCCGCTCGATGATGATCACCCGGCTGTACGCCTCCTGCAGGTCGTGCACCGTGTCCAGCCCGCGCCGTCCGCGGGCCCGCTTGCCGGGCTCGGCTGAGTCCGCGATGGACTGCAGCTCCTCTAGGACAAAGCCGGGGATCACCAGGTCGCCTTCCAGAAAGCCCGTCCCCGCCACGTCGCCGATGCGCCCGTCGATGATCACCGAGGTGTCGAGCACTTTGGGGCCCATGAACTGCTTTGCGCCCGGCTGCTGCAGGAGTCCCCTGAAGCCCAAGACGCGAGCCATATCGGTGTGCCGCTTGTAACCCAGGTAGGCGAACAGGTAACCACTGACGGCGTACAGCAGCGGCAACAGATACGGCCCGACCACGGGAAGGTTCTTGATGGCCAATCCGCCGAGCGCAGCGATGCACAGACCGACGATGAGCCCGATGGTGGTAAAAATGAGACCGCTCGCGGTGAGGAGCGAGCTGGACCTGTCGAGCCGCCGGCCCAGTTTGGTCGTGGCCCGGCCGAGGAAGCCGCCCAACACGACACCCAGTACTACCCCCACTATGACGCACAACGCCACGAAGAGCCCGTAGGGGACCGGAGCCAGGTCGGCGCCGGGCAGAAAGGCCACCGCCAACTCGTAGCAGGTCACGCCTCCCACGAGGGCCAGCAGCAGTCTTACGGCGAATACCATCGGCTCACCGCCCTTTTGCTCGGCCAACGATCACTGCCCCTTCTCCCTGTGTCAACCTAGTCGCAGCGCGGCTGAGCACAAATCTCGGCGAGGATGCCGTCAAGGAAGCGGACGGCATCGTCTTCCCGCATACGCATGGCATACATCAACTCGGAGGCCAAGATGTGCTTGACCTTGCCATACATCTGCTTCTCTCCGGTGGAAAGGCCCTTCTCGGAATCCCTCAAGGCGAGATTGCGCAGCACGTCGGCGATCTCCAACACGTCCCCGGTCTTGATCTTGTCGCGGTTGTGTTTGATCCGACGGTTCCAGTTCTTCGGCATCTTGGTGGGATCGTCCCGTAGGACGCCGAGCACTTCCTCCACCATGGGCTCGGAGATCACAGCCCGGATCCCCGCCTTCTCGACCCCATCCACTGGGACCATAACCGTCATGTCGTTGTGCAAGATCTGGATGCTGTAGAACGGGCGGGGTGTACCCTGAAAGTCTTGCTCGACGATCTCCAGTATGCGGCCCGCCCCGTGGTGCGGATAGACGACGGTGTCCCCTACGTTGAACATTATCCGTATCGCTCCAGCAGATTGAGCTCACGCAAACGCACCAAGCCCTCCTTGATGTCCTGCGCCCGGGCCATCCCCAGCCCGTCGACGGCAGCCAGCTCTTCGACGGTCACGTCCAGCATGGCCCGCAGATTGCCGAAGTGCCCTGCCAAGGCCTCGATCACCTGGTAGTTCAACCGAGGGATCTTGCGGAGCATGCGATAGCCGCGCGGGCTCATATGCTTTTCCAACGCGTTCACATCGGGGGCGTAGCCCAGGACCTCGCCCAGCCGCCCAAGGGACAGCAACTCTTCGGAGGGCAATGCTCCCAGCGCGTCCCGAGCCTCCTCCAGCCGGGCGGGCGTAGCCTCGGGCAGATAGTCGGCCATGACAGCCGCTCTGTCCTCGCGCACATCCACCATGAGTTCCTCAAGCTGGAGTTGGACCAGCCGGCCTTCGTTGCCCAGCTCGATGATGTAACGCTCGATCTCTTGGACGATGACCAAGACCATCTCCGAACGCTGCAGCACTGCCAGCACGTCGTGCAGAGTCACAGCGTCTTCGAACTCGAGCGCCGAGAGCGAGGTCGACACCTGGTTGAGCCGGGCCTTGAACTTCTCCAGGGTCTGCAAGGCCTGATTCGCCTTGTCCAGGATGGTGCGGATGGGGTCCATGATGTAGCGGATGTCGGCCAAGTAGATAGTGACCACGTCACGGGCAGCCGAGATCGAGATGGCGAGAGCGTCGATCTGCTTGGCCACCCGCTCGGCCGTACGGTGGCGGGTGCCTGTCTCCTGCGACTCGATGGTGGCGTCGGGCATCAGCTGCACGTTGGCGTGGATGATGTGCGTGCCGGTCCGGTCGAGGAGGATGGCGCCATCCATCTTTGCCAGCTCGTAAAGGATCATCGGCGCAAGCTCGACGTCGATGTCGATGCCTCCGGAGATCATGGGCTTGATCTCCTCCTCGTCGGCGAAGACGAGCAGGGCGCCGGTACGGGCCCGCACGACGTTGTCGACCGCCTGACGGATCACCGTGCCTGGGGCGATCATCTGCAGGGCTTCAACAAGCCTTTCCTCTAGGGCTGGCGGCCGTTTACCCACGCGTGCTCCTCCCTGCCGTGTTCTTGACCACCTTTGACCACCTGTGTGACCGCTTGTCCGATGTCGGCGACCGCCCGCAGCTCCACTCCCGAAGCCCAGCCCCCGGTCCCGGAGAGCTCCTCCGCGTTCCGACCAGGGACCACTATCCGGGGAAACCCGCGCCGGACCAACTCCTGGATGCGCTTCTCCCCTTGCAGCACATAGCGCACCTTGCCGGTGAGACTCACCTCGCCGAACGCGGCCACGCCTTGGCCGTCGTTGCCATCCCGCCAGGCCGAAGCCACGGCCAGAGCCACCGCCAGGTCGGCGGCGGGATCTTCGAGGACAAGTCCCCCTGCAACATTAACAAAGATGTCACATTTCAGCAGAGGCAGTCGCGCCCGGCGGCTGAGAACGGCTACGATCATGGCCAGACGGTTGCGGTCGACGCCGCGCGCCACCCGCTGCGGCATGGCCATACTGCTGGGAGCCACCAGCGCCTGCACCTCTGCCAGGAGACAGCGGGTACCCTCCAGCACCGGGACTACCGCCGACCCCGACCGGAGATCGCCTTCTTCTAAGAAGACTGAAGAGGGATCGGGGACTTCCTTGAGGCCTTGTTCCGCCATCTGGAAGACACCCACCTCGTTGGTGGAGCCAAAGCGGTTCTTCACCGCCCTCAGGATGCGGAACGGCTGGGCGCGCTCTCCTTCGAACGAGAGCACGGCGTCGACCATGTGCTCCAACACCCGGGGGCCGGCCAACTCGCCATCTTTGGTGACGTGGCCCACCAGTACGAGGGCGATCCCGTTGGCCTTCGCCACCCGCAGAAGTTGACCGGCGGCATCGCGTATCTGGGCTATGGAGCCGGGGGTCGACCCCACCTCCGACGACCAGAGCGTCTGCACCGAGTCGACCACGCAGACGGCCGGCTTCAGGTGCTCAAGCGCAGCCACCACCGCCTCGGTCTGGGTCTCGATGAGCAGGCGCAATCCACCGCCGGCTACGCTGAGCCGGGCACTGCGCAGCTTCACCTGCGCAGCCGACTCCTCGCCCGAGATCAAGAGCGTGGATGCGCCCCGGGTCTCCATGGCGAGCAACGCCTGCAGAAGGAGCGTGCTCTTGCCCACACCGGGCTCTCCGCCCAAAAGCACTACCGAGCCGGCCACCAGACCGCCTCCCAGCACCCGGTTCAACTCCTCCAGGCCGGTGTCGATGCGGCTCTGGGCGCTGGGGTCTACGTCGGCCAGGCGTATGAGCGCGGGCGCCGCTGGCTGCGGCCCCGCGACGCGTAGCGCAGCCCCGGCGCGGACTGCTTCTTCGACTATGGTGTTCCAGCGACCGCACCCCGGACAGCGACCCAACCATCCCGGGGAGGCGTACCCGCACTCCCTGCAGATGAAGGAGCTCTTGCTGCGCGGCATGGGCCGCCCCGCCTTACTTGGACTCGTCGGCCACGAGGACGTCCGGCGCGCCGAGGATGACCTCACTGATCGCCAGGTGGTCGTCTTCGCGATCCAGAAGCACGGTGCTGCCCCGCGGGAACCGGCCCGAGAGCACTTCCTCGGCGAGCAGGTCCTCGACGTGACGTTGGATGGCGCGCCGCAACGGGCGCGCCCCCATGGTGGGGTCGTAGCCCACGTTGACCAGCAGTTCCTTGGCTTCCAGGGTCAGGGCTAGACCGATCTCCCGATCCTTGAGCTGGTCTTCCACCCGGGCCATCATCAGGGCCACGATGTCGGCGATCTCGGCGCGGCTGAGCTTGCGGAACACGATGACCTCGTCCACCCGGTTGAGGAACTCGGGCTTGAACATCTTCTTCAGCTCGCCGGTGACGCGGGTCTTCATCTCCTCGTATTCGAGACCGCCCTCTTCCACCGGCTCGCTGAAGCCCAACACCTGCCCCTTGGCGATCGTGGAAGCGCCGATGTTCGAGGTCATGATGACGATGCAGTTGCGGAAGTCCACCGTGCGCCCCTGCGCGTCGGTAAGCCGGCCGTCCTCCAGTATCTGCAGGAGGATGTTAAAGACGTCGGGATGAGCTTTCTCGATCTCGTCGAGCAGCACGACCGAGTAGGGCCGGCGCCGCACAGACTCGGTCAGTTGACCGCCTTCGTCGTAGCCCACGTAGCCAGGAGGCGAACCC
>JAZDLO010000022.1:0-43307 GCA_043801935.1 bacterium | reverse complement strand
TGGGCGGCCCGGCCGGCGTCGGCGGCCGCCAGGGGCGCGGGGTGTCCATGCCTCATCTCCTGCGTGAGGTCGACTTCATCACCGGAGACGCCGAGAATGATCACGGTCATGCGGTTCTCGGTGAGCGTCCCTGTCTTGTCCGAACAGATGACGGTGACCGAGCCCAGTGTCTCGACCGCCGGCAACTTGCGGATGAGCGCGTGACGGCGAAGCATCCTCTGCGCCCCCAGCGACAGAGAGATGGTGACGATGGCCGGCAGTCCTTCGGGCACCGCGGCGACGGCCATGCTCACTGCCGTCAGAAACATGATGCGGACACCCTCGCCTTGCACCAGCCCCTCCGCGAAGATGATGATCACCAGCGCCAGAGCGCCCACCGCCAGCCAGCGGCCGAGTTGGCTGAGCCGCTTCTGCAGCGGGGTGGGCTCCCGTTCCAGCCCCTGGATCATCCCGGCTATCTTGCCGAGCTCGGTGTCCATGCCGGTGGCCACCACGACGGCTTCTGCTCGTCCGTAGGCGGCGGCGGTACCCATGAACAGCATGTTGAGCCGGTCGGCCAAGGGGATCTCCGCCTGGCGAAGCGGCCCGACGGTCTTCTCTACCGGCTCCGACTCCCCGGTAAGTGCGGATTCCTGTACGCGCAGACTGGCCGATTCGATAAGCCTGCAGTCGGCCGGCACCAGATTCCCCGCCTCCATCAGGACGATGTCCCCCGGAACGAGCTCTCGGGCGGGGACCTCCCGGATCCGGCCGTCGCGCCGTGCCCGCACTACCGGGGTGGCCAGCTTGCGAAGCGCGCTCATCGTCTTCTCGGCCCGGTATTCCTGTCGATATCCCAACAAGGCGTTGAGGATGACGATCGCCATGATCGCGATGGCGTCTTTGTAATCACCGAGAGCCGCGGATGCTATGGCGGCGATTATCAGGATGACGATGAGCAGGGAAGTGAACTGCTCGCCCAGGATGCGCCAGGGACTCTTGACTCCGACCTCGGCGAGCTCGTTGGGTCCGTGTTCGGCCATGCGCCGCTCGGCCTCTTGCTCGGTCAGGCCGCGCGAATCGCTTCCTGTCTCGCGGAGGGCTTCATCCGCTGTGAGGCGATACCAGTCAGTCAACGCCGCACCCCACCAGAAGCCGCAGCTTGGGCCCCGTGAACTCGAAGCCCAGCTTCTCGTAGAAACGCGCTGCCCGCTCGCCCCGCCTGTCCTGCGGCGCGGCGACGTCCAGGCGGAACCATCCCTGCTGCCGCGCCATGGCCACTGCCCCGTCGACCAATTCCCGCCCGATCCCCCGGCACCGGTGCTCCGGCCTGACGTACATCTCATCGATCACGCCGTATTCTCCACCGGCGTAGAGAGCGAAGCTGCGCGACAGCGTGAGCACTCCGAGAACGGTACCGCCCTCATCCTTGGCCAGGAGAGCCCAAAACCGTGCGGTACCTGAAGGCGGACCCGGCTCCGTGCCGATGTTGCGTTGGATATCCCTGCGTAGCTTCTCTCGATCGATCCCGGAGAATTCCCGTCCCTCCTCGCCCAATTCGACGAGCAACTCCTCGATCAGCGTCAGCACGATGCCTATCTCGTCCCCCCGGGCGACCTCGATGCTCATGCCGGCTCCACGGCCTGGGGCCCGGCGCCCTCCGGCGTGACGCTTCCAAGCACGGCGCCTACGGGTTTGCCGGCGGCCGACGAGAGTATGAGGGTGGTGCGCACGTGGTCGCGGGCGTTCCCGTGTCCCCGCGCGCTGATGGTCTCTCGGACGTCCCCGCCGGTGTTCATGGCGCCCATGCTAGCAGAGGGGCGCCATGAAGGCGCCCCGACAGGTCCGAGTCAAACTGGCGTCGGCGCCTAACATCCGGGCGTCGATTATCTGGGTCTCTACCGACTCCGCCTCCGGGCACTGCCGTTGTAGACCAGACGGGGCTTGGCCTTCTTGGCGACTCGGTCGGGATTCGGGACCAGCCGCTGGGCGTAGGCGAAGTCGTCCAGGTCTCTGCAGGGGAGGGTCGAGCCGATGAGAAGCTCGATGTCCCGCAGTTCGCCGGCCTGCTCGGCGGCCAGGAAGCTGATCGCGGTGCCGGATGCACCAGCCCGGGCGGTGCGTCCGATGCGGTGCACGTAATCCTGGGCCTCGGACGGCAGATCGTAGTTGATCACGTGAGAGATGCGGTCGACGTCGATGCCCCGGGCCACGATATCGGTGGCCACGAGCACGCGGTAGGTGCCGTTCTTGAAACCGTCCAGCGCCCGCTGCCGCTGAGCCTGGGTGCGGTTGGAATGGATGGCGGCTCCGTTGATGCGGCTCCGCTCCAAGTGGCGGCACAGACGATCGGCGCGGTGTTTGGTGCGGGTGAAGACCAGCACGCGGTCCAATTGTTCCTTCTCCAACAGGCGGACCAAGAGGTCGGTCTTCTGCATCTCTGCCACCGGGTAGATGGTCTGGGTGACGGCCTCCACGGGTGTGGCGCTGGGGGCCACTTCGACCCGAGCGGGGTCTTGAAGCATCGGCCCGGCCACGCGCATCACGTCGCGGTTGAGAGTGGCCGAGAAGAGCATGTTCTGGCGCTTGGGAGGCAGCAGTCTTATGATGCGCTTGACATCCGGCCAGAATCCCATGTCGAGCATGCGGTCGGCCTCGTCGAGCACCAGTATCTCAACGTGGGAGAGATCGACATCCCCGCGTTGATGGAGGTCGAGCAGACGGCCGGGGGTGGCCACCAGAAGCTCGACACCGCGGCGCAACTTCTTCATCTGGGGTTCGTAGCCGACGCCTCCGTAGACAGCAGCCACGTGTTGGCCGGTGTGTTTCGCGCAGTCGCGAGCCACGTCCTCGATCTGGCCGGCCAACTCCCGGGTGGGGGTGACGACCAGCGTACCGATGGTCCTGCGGCGACCCATCAGTTGCAGCGCGGGCAGGATGAAAGCCGCCGTCTTGCCGGTGCCCGTCTGGGCACAGCCGAGGAGGTCGCGGCCGGCGAGGGCCAGAGGTATCGCCTGTTCTTGGATGGGAGTGGGTTCTGTGTAGCCGAGGGTTTGGACAGCCTTCAGAAGGCCTGGTTGCAGGCCAAGGTCGGAGAAACTCATGAAGCTCCTTGCCGTGCGTCACGAATAGGATCGCACTGCGGTCATAGACGCAGTTGATCCATTCGAGTCCTTGGTAAAGAGCGCGGGGGACAACCGAGTCTGTAGTAGTGTTGCTGCAGTATAGCCTATGGAGCGGTAGTGCGTCCGGACTCCTGTCGGCTACAATACCGGGCACCATGAGCGCATTCGATCTACCACCTCTGCCCGCGGACCTGGCCCTCACCCTTTCGGGCGCTCCTGGCTTGCGCTTGGTGGACAGCGTGGAAGAGCTTTTTTCTCTGGCCACCGGGGGCAGCGAGATCGACTGCATGGAAGTGACGTACCCGCTTCCCGATGGCCGGACGGTCAGCGAGGCGACCGTGGTACGGGTCCGCAACGGCATCTCCGTAAACTACACCGAGCCCTACATGAGAAGACGCGATCCCGACTGTCTGTACATCGGCGACCGGGGTCCGACAGACAAGCCCCGCTACGAGGACCAGTTCGGCCAAGACTTCGTCGCCGTTCGGAAGGCGACCCTGGAGTGGCTCGGTTCTCAGGATTTGGCTGCTTTCTGCTTCCGCACCGGCTTCGCCGACCTGGGCGCGAACGCGGTGGCCGTTGTGCCTGCCAACGCGGCGTTCTTCGGCCTCGGGTTGGCCATGCTCCAGGGGATCATCCCGCTCAAGAATCTTCCCGACGGTTTCAAGCCCACCGTGTTCATCTTGGTCGCCCCCCCTTCCGACATACTCATTTCGGGGGCAAACAGGTGGTGGTACACAACAGGATCCCGGGGCGGCACGAGATCTTCTCCTATAACCTCTACCCCGGCCCCAGCGCGAAGAAAGGAGTGTACGGAACCCTCATCCGTAAGGGAGCCAAGGAGAGGTGGGTGGCGGCCCATTGCTCTGCCGTCAAGGTCATCACCCCCTACGACAACGTCATCACCTTCATGCACGAGGGAGCAAGTGGTGGCGGCAAGAGCGAGATGCTGGAGCAGCCACACCGTGTTGCTGACGGTCGCCTTCTCAAGGGGAAGAATCTCGTTACGGGAGAGGAGCGCTACCTTGAGATCCCGAGGACGTGCGAACTGCAGCCGGTCTGCGACGACGTGGCCATGTGCCATCCGGCCTTCCAGCGAGAAGACGGCAGGCTGAGGATCGTCGATGCAGAAGATGCCTGGTTCGTTCGTGTCGATCACATCCGCTCGTATGGCACCGATCCCGATCTGGAGAAACTGACCGCCGATCCTTGCAAGCCGCTGCTGTTCTTAAACATAGACGCGGTCCCGCGGGGACGGGCGCTGATCTGGGAGCACACTATGGATTCCCCGGGTAATCCCTGCCCCAATCCCCGGGTCATCATCCCTCGAGACATCATCCCAAGCGTGATCAGCGAACCCGTAGCTGTGGATATCCGTAGCATCGGCCTGAGGACCCCCCCTTGCACCAAGGAGAAGCCTACGTACGGCATCGTCGGACTGTTCCACGTGCTGCCGCCTGCCTTGGCCTGGCTCTGGCGGCTGGTCGCGCCCCGTGGTCACGCCAATCCCAGTATCGTGGACGCGGCGGGCATGGCCAGCGAGGGAGTCGGCAGCTACTGGCCGTTCGCGACCGAGAACATGGTCGACCAAGCAAACCTGTTGCTCGACCAGTTTGAAAGGGCGACCCGCACGCGCTACATCCTGGTGCCCAACCAACACATCGGGGCCTGGCATACCGGCTTCATGCCGCAATGGCTGGCCCGCGACTATCTGGCCCGGAGAGGCATCGCCCGATTCCGCCAGGGACAGCTCGCTCCGTCGCGGTGTTCGCTACTCGGCTTCAGTCTGACCAGCATGAGGATCGAGGGCGTTCCCATCGCCAACTGGTTCCTGCAGGTGGACACGCAGCCGGAGGTGGGTCCGGAGGGCTTCGATGCTGGAGCTGCGCAACTCCGAGAATTCTTCCTCCAGCACCTCAAGGACTATCGTATGCCCTCGCTCGCCGGCAAAGGGCGAGCGATCATAGACTGCTGCATGGACGGCGGGTCAGTCGACGACTACTCCGACCTGCTGCCCGGCGTGGACGACCCCAGGGTCGCGTCATAGAAAGGACGACAGGGCGGGGATGATGCAGCATGATCGGTCCCATGCCGCTCTTTTTCTCGATCGAGACGGCACCATCATCGAGGATGTCGGCTGTGTTCGAGAGGTCTCCCAGGTCCGGTTCTTTCCATTCACGGTCCCCACGCTCAAGAAGCTGGGGGAGTACTACGAGCTCTTCATCGTCACCAGCCAACCGGGCGTCTCCCAGTCGATCGTGACGATGGAGGAGGTGGAGACGGTGAACGACTTCGTCGTCGCCACCCTTGCTGAGCGAGGCATAGCCATCCGGGCCGTGTATGTGTGCCCGCACCAGACTTCCGACGACTGTCGGTGTAAGAAGCCCAAGCCTCATTTTCTCTACCAAGCAGAAGCGGACTTCGGTCTCGATCTGTCAAGTTCGTTCGTGGTGGGTGACCATCCCTCGGACGTCCGGCTGGCCGCCAACGCGGGGGCGCAGGGGCTCTACGTGCTTACCGGGCATGGAGTGCGGCACCTCGGCGAGTTGCTGGATGACCGGTGGGTTTTCGAGAGCCTCGCAGAGGCGGGCGTCTATGTACTGGCGACGCGTTCCGTTGAGAAGACACCGGAAGATGGGCTCTCGCCGTTCTGATCACGGCCCTCCGCTGTCGCTTCCACTACCCAGCCCGTCAGTCGGGGCCGAGATCCAGCAGCTCGCGAGAGCGACCCCGCCCCCGCTACCGCGCGCGGCGGTCCTAACGTCGCTCGCCCAGGAGCACTGCTCCCCTGGGGGAAGCAGGTTACCGCGAGCTCCAGGATCGCCACAAACGGCTTCGACGACCGGATGAACGTCCATGACTGGGGTTTCAGTGAGAGCTCAGGTAGACTATGAGGACGCTTACGACGATGATCTAGATCGGGAAGCTGTCGACTGCGAGCGGAGATCGTGCAGCCCCCGCTGGCCGCTTGCCTCCGTCCGACCAGTTTTCGAATCCCAAGATGAGGAGGACGAATAGCGATGATGCCGGCAGCGATGTTCGCATCCCAGGAACGCGGCCTGGCGCTTCACAAGAGGGGGAAGGTACGCGACGTCTACAAACCAAGCGACGAACACCTCATCATCATCGCCTGCGACCGCATATCCGCTTTCGATCATGTTCTCCCCACTCCCGTTCCGGACAAGGGACGGATCCTGACCCAGATGTCCAACTTCTGGTTCGCGAAGACCGAGCACCTGATCGCCAACCACATCGTCGACCCCGATCCGGGCCCGGAGTGGTACCCCGAGTTGGATTGGTATTACGACGAACTGGACGGACGGACCGTACTCGTCCGGAACACCAGGCCGCTGACTATCGAGGCGATCGTACGTGGCTATCTCGCCGGTTCGGGCTGGAAGGAGTACCAGAGCCTGGGAACGGTGTGCGGTATCGGCCTGCCGGATGGTCTCCGCGAATCCGATCGACTGCCGGAGGCGATCTTCACTCCGTCGACAAAAGCCGAGTCCGGGCACGACGAAAACATCTCCTTCGAAGAGGCGGCCGCGCTGGAGAGCAGGGACGTGGCCGAGCGTGTACGTCAGGCAAGCCTGGCCCTCTACAGCTTTGCCGTTGAACACGCGCTGGAGCGTGGCATCATCATCGCCGACACCAAGTTCGAGTTCGGGCTCACGAATACCGGCGAGCTCATCCTGATCGACGAAGTCCTCACGCCGGATTCCTCCAGATTCTGGCCTGCCGAGTCTTACGAACCAGGCGGGCCTCAGGCAAGTTTCGACAAGCAGTTCGTGCGGGACTATCTCGAGTCGATCCGCTGGAACAAGGAATTACCGGCTCCACCTTTGCCCGAAGATATCGTTGAGAAGACGCTGGAGAAATACCAGGAAGGCCTGAGACGTCTTCTCTCATGAGGTGGGGAGTTCCGACGTCCTGTGGGGCGTAGACTTCGGGGCCGCTCAGCCGCAGCACGGCTGAGCGGCCCCGTCATGTGTGCCGGACGG
This sequence comes from bacterium, assembly GCA_043801935.1. Lineage (GTDB taxonomy): Bacteria > Actinomycetota > Thermoleophilia > RBG-16-64-13 > RBG-16-64-13 > JAZDLO01. The sequence continues at coordinate 36,202 of JAZDLO010000022.1, read as the reverse complement.
CCCGAGTCCGCGGGGCCCGTATCCGGGTCCCCGGCATGCCTCTCTAACCGGCCGGTATCACCGGCAGCACGATATGCGACGGGTGCGCCCTGTCGTGGTAGACGGTGTCTCTCCCCACTTTGAGTCCGTAGTAGTGACCGCCGAAGTCGAAGGCGTTCGAATCGTAGCAGGCCAGATCTACGCGGATACGGTGGCCTTTGAAGAAGCAGCAGGACGTCGCCCAGACCTCGATCTCGAACTTGTAGATCGTGTTGGGCTCGATGGGCTTCGGCTCGTCGTGCTTGTAGTAGGGGCGGTAGGGCAGGCTCTTGGCCTCGTCCTTCGTGCAGACGTGCGACGCCTTAAGCCACCCCCGGGTCAGCATGCGGCCCCGAGGGGGCATGCCGGGTACCTGGTCGCCGTCGGGAAGCTGATCGGTGAGGCGGACGAAGAAGTCGGTGTCGGTCTGGTCGGACGAAGCCCACAGGTTGAGCACGATGTTGCCGATCACATCCAGATCCTCCGCCATCGGCTCGCTGGTGAAGGTCAGGATCTTCCGAACCGGGTTCGGCACTCCATCCTCCATGACGGCAGTCCCCAGCCCCGAGAAATGCGACCAGTCGGGGTCAGGGTAGTCGTAGCTTGTCGAGCCGGCCGTCACCGTGGCGGCGGTCTCACCGCTACCGGCGATATCCTCCGGGGCCCAAGCGGTCCGCGGCCTGTCTGCAGCTGAGGGGGCTCCGGCAGGCACAACGGTAACGGGAGCCTCGGCCGGCGTAGTCGGCGCCTCCCAAGAAAGAGCGCCGTCGTTCAATGATCCCACCGCCCGACTTGGTCCCGGGGCCAGGTAGAGGTTGCGGTACTGGGTGCGCGCGATCGGCCACTCTTTCTCCGACCGGTAGACCTCCTGGTTACGGACGAACACGGTCACCGGGTCCTCGTCCATGAAGCCGGTGTCGTTGCCCTTGAGCCAGTGGTCGTACCAGCGCAGGTGCAGCAGCTGCATCTCTCGGGAGTTGAAGATCGCCATCTCGTCGCCCTCGAAATCGCCGTGGCAGAGGAGCAGCTTCTTGGGCGTCTTGACCTCCTCGTATCCGCGGATGTTGCCGCGTAGGTGGATCCCCACTTTGTGGAGGATGCCAATGCTGTATACCGGCACCTGGATCTTGGAGAAGTCGGGGTTTCGTACCTTCCAGAAATCGTCGCAGGTGGGGTGATGGATGACATTCCAAGGCAGGTCCCATTTGCCCACGTCCGGGGACGGTCCGTACTTGCCCAGCCGGTAGTTGGCTCGGATCTCCGCCGTCCACCAATTGGCCGGGAAGCCCAGAGCCATGACTCCTCCGTGGAAGGCCACGTCCCGGTACATGTCCGCGCCCGCGTCGAACGGGGCGATGCAGGCCAGGTGGGGCGGTTGCATGGCTGCGGCGAACCACTGCACCCAGGCGAGAAAAGACTCCCCGATCATTCCCACCTTGCCGGTACACCAGGGTTGCGCCGCGATCCATTCCACCATGTCGTAGAAGTCGTTCTGCTCCTCCTGGCTGAACAGCTGGAACTCCCCTTCTACGGACTTGCCGCTGCCCCGGACGTCCTGGTGCACATAGACGTAGCCCCGGGAGACCAGCCATTCGATGTCGTTGGTCTCGCGGAAGTGGAACACGGGCCATTGGGGCAGATGCTCAAGGTCTTTCTGATAGACGCTGGTGGCGTAGAGCGAGGGGAACTTCCCCGGGGCATCCGGACGGAAGACGTCGCACGCCACCCGCACGCCGTCCCGCATGGTGACGAACACATCCTTTTCCACCACCATCTTGTACTGCGGCTTGCTCAGCTTGTCGGACGGGAAGTCCTTGGGGAGCATGGTGGACATGATCTCGGGTTTGAGGATCTTGGTGTACATGCACGTGCCTCCTCGCGTTCGATAGGTCGTTCTTCGTCCTGAGCAGGGCTGGTGGCGTCTGCAGCGCCCGTGGCCGGCTAGAGCGTGAACCCCAGTCCCGCCGGGTTTTCTTCATACAGCTTGGTCTCTTCCACGGCGGAGAGGCCGAGTCCGTCCAGAAACTCCCCGGCCTCCTCGGTCGTCTCGTAAGGATAGTCGGTCCCCAGCATGATCCTCTCGATACCGATAGCCTCGCGGGTGCAGTTGAAGGCCGCCGCCAGGTAGTTGCCGCTGGTGGTGGCGAACATGTTGCCGAGCAGGTACTCGCTGGGCCTCTTCTTGATCGGGGGCATGGAGCCGGATCCCTTGGGCACGTGATACTGGAGAAACGAGCGGTCTACCCGCTTGAGCAGGAAGGGGAGGGCTTCGGCGTAGTGGCCAAGAATGATCGTTAGCCTGGGGAAGGCGTCGAACACCCCGCTCAGGATGAGCCGCATCATGACCATAGAGGTCTCGACGCCGAACCCGAAACCGGGACCGGCCAGGGCCAGCCCGTAGTCCGTCAGTTGCCGGATGACGGGGAACGTAGGGTGAAGGTAGACGGGCACGCCCAATTCCTCGGCTTTGGCGAGGATGGGCCAGTAGGGCTTGTCGTCCAGGTAGGAATCGCCGAAATTGGAGTGGGTGTTCCAGCCTTTGAAGCCCAATTCCTTGACGGCCCGCTCCAGTTCCTTCACCGCTTCCTCAGGCTCTCTCGGGCCCAGGGTGGCGAACCCCAGATACCGGTCCGGGTGACGGTCGATGGCGGCGGCGAGCTTGTCGTTGGCGTCTTTCGCGATGGTCGTCGCGACCCTCGGTTCCAGTTGCTCGGGAGCGGGCGCGGTGTGAGAGAGCACGGCCACGTCGATCCCCGCCGCGTCCATGGCCTGGATACGCAGGTCGTCAAGGTCGAGGAGACGATCCACGAGCGGGTCGCCGAAGGGCTGCCAGTAGCCGGCCGAGTGATGCACGTGACGCTGCCCGGTCTCCTTGTCGTCCACAAAGCGCGGATAGCCCCGGTTCTTGTAGAGGGCATCCACAAAGGCTTCGGTGGCGAAATGGTTCTCGGTATCGATCTTCTTCAAAGCAGGTACCCCCTTGTCTTGTCTGTCACCGGCAGGCGGTTCCCCCCCGGGATTACAGTACGGCCTCCACCATCGCTCTGACGTTTTCAACCCGGGCGTCGGGCGGCACGTCACACCCCGACGACAGAATGAACCCGGCCGGTCCGATCTCGCGCACGAGTCTCTTGGAGTACTCGCGCACTTCTTCAGGAGTGCCGAGGGACAACATACCGGGCGGAACGTCTCCCATGATGCACATGTGATCGCCTAGGATCTCCTTGGCTTTGAAGATGTCGGTCTTACCGTCCAGGGAGAGAACGCACTTGGCCTTGGGCAGCTCTCGCAGGCGCCCGAGGTCACGGGTCCAGTCGGCGTCGAAGTGAAGCACCGGGATGGCGCCCTCTTCGATGGCCGCGGCGACCATCTGCTTGAAGTAGGGGAAGACAAAGCGATCCCAGAGCCTAGGGGAGAGAAACTCGCTCGCCGAGCGCCATCCGCCGATCCACAGGGCCATCAGGTCGAGATCGCGGATGAGCTGCCGCATCTGGTCGATGAGGACGGGAAGGGCCGCATCCATGGCCGCCTGGACCTTGTCGGCATTGCGGAAGAGGTCGAGGAGGAACTCCTTCATGGACCGCCCCCCACAGAAGTACTCATAGGGGATGGTGACCACCACCGGCGAGAACACGACCACGCCCTTGTCCCGCCAGGCGGCGAAAGCCTCGGGCAGGGTACGGGCCCAGCAGTCGAACTCCTCGGTCACCCCGGGCAGACGCTCGGCGTAGTAGCGCCCCAGCCAGGGTGCGAAGCCTTCCTCCCGGATTGCGTCGTAGTCGGCGGCGGTCATGAGCTCCGACTCGTCCACCTGCCAGATCTCGTTGTCGGAGAGCTCGCGTCCCGGCACCTTGACTCGGGAAAGCCACATGATGCTGAGCGAACTCACGTGGTAACTCGCGTGCTGGAAGCCGTCAATGTCCCCCAAAGAGGTATAGGCATCGATCAAGATCCGGTAAGCTGCATCGGGGTTCGTGCACACCTGCGAGATCTTGGTCCCGGTGGCCCGGGCCGCCCAGGCCGGACCGTTGGGGATCACGGGGACGCGGTCGGGGGTCCGGAGGGCGACGGCGTCGCGGATACGCTTCTCCTTGACCTCAAGCAGCTTCAGTGTGGCCTCATCCGGCATCGCTAGCTCACCCCCAGGGTCTTCCTGGCCGCGGCCACCCCGTCCTGGGCGGTGCGGCAGTAGACATCTGCCCCTACGTAGTCGGCCGTAGCCCGATCGACCGGTCCGCCCCCTACGAGGACCTGCACCTGGTCCCGAAGACCGGCCTTCTCGATGGTGGCGATGGCTTCCTTCATGTCGTCAAAAACGGTCGTCAGGAGGCAGCTCATACCCACCAACTGGGGCTTGTGCTCTCTAATAGCGTCGACGAAGGCCTGGTGCTCCACGTTAGCCCCCAGATCGACGACCTGGATGCCGTTGGAGGTCATGACCGTGGCTACGATGTCTTTGCCGAAGTCGTGGATGTCGTTCTTGACCGTACCCAAGACAAGAGTGCCGTGGGTGGCCTTGGTCTCAGTCTTCAAGCCCTCTTGCAGGGGAGCGGAGGCCTTCTTGAAGATGTCGGCCGCGTAGATGAGCTCGGAGAGGAAGTACTCCTCGGCTTCGAAGCGTTCCCCTACGAGGTTCATGCCTGCTTGGAGCTGTTCCAAGATGGCAAGAGGCGCCTCACCTGCGGAAAGCTCCTGCTCTACGGCTGCGATCACCGTGGCTTCGTGTAGGTCGCCCAGTGCCAGGGCAAGGGGTGATGGGGCCATGAGCTTCTCCACCTTTCGCTATGTCGGGACTCATGTGAACAAGGTGTTCGGCCAGACCGGCCGAGTCGAGGCTCTACCCTTGTACAGGATGCGCACGCACGTTGCAAGGGGATCTGAACCTCGGCAGGCTCACGGTTGGATGATCGCACTCTGGAAGAAGGCTTCCCGCTCTCCGTGGTCGGTCAGGTCAACCGTCGAGGTCGCCTGCGGAGCCGTCAGACCGGGGGCTGCGGATTGTGGCATCGACGGTCTGCGATGCGACCTCGATCCCGGCCTCTCCCAAGCGCTGTATGATCCGGCGAGAAACCCCGTCTTTGACCGACCGGGCCGTGCGCACGGGTACGATGAAGCGGGCGGCCAGTTCTATCCAGTTGTCCGTCGCGCGGACGAAGACGTGAGGTTCCACCTCCACACGGGGGACGGGATATCGCTTGAGCATCAACCGGATCGCTTCCTGGGCCCCTTCGGAACGAGAGACCGCAGTCACTTCTTCCAGGATGATCCGTTCGGCTGCCGTCCAATCGGCATCGTAACGTACGGGAATAGTGAGTTCCTCCCAGATGTACTCGAAGGTCGCGGAGAAGTTGTAGACGGGATCAGTGAAGGTCTTCTTGTTCGACACCGCGACGATGCGGCCGGTGTACTGCCGGCCGTGGACCCACGAGCTGTCGTCGACCGAAGAACCGATCTCCATAAGCTTGGTCCGCAGCAGGGTGATGTCGATGACGTCGCCGCGGACCCCGCCGATCTCGATGCGGTCGCCGACCCAGAAGATGCGTCCCGAGATGATACTCGCCCAGCCCGCCACTGCCCCTATCACTTCCTGCAACGCGAAGGCCGTACCGGCTCCCAGGAGACCGATGACCAGCCCGAGTTGCCCGGCGAACGGCCTCCAGATGAAGCCCATCGCGATCAACGCAAGGATGGCTATGAGGTAGCCGGCGATCTTCCTGGAATGGTAGCGGACCAACGGGTCTTTCACCCTCCAGCGGAACAGCAGCCGCAAGGCGAAAGAGATCAGGACGGCGAGCACGAACACCACGGCGGTGGTGACGAGCTTTCCGTCGACCGTCTGGCTATCGACGAGGAGATCTATGAAGGAACTCATGTGCACCGGCCTCCCGGTATCTCCTCTCCCCACTGAAGCGGCGGAAGAAACCGAGCGGCAACCTCAGAATCTGTGCCGACCTCAACGTGTGCGCGCTGGTCGCGACCGTCCGGGCTGCGCCGACGGTGGTGGGAGGTTAGGGGGCGCCGCAGCGCGCGGTCTGCGCGCTGCGGCGCCCAAAGCGGCTTTCGCGGATCTAGGAGGTTACGGGAAGCGGAACGTACTTCCCCTGCACCGTTAACGTGGGCGCGAATATATTATTCCTGACATAGAGATCGAAGGGCCATTTCTCTCCCTTCATCCACTGCCCGGCGAAGTGGGGCGTTCCCACCACATTGGGTACCGGGTGCAGCGAGCCCGGCACGACCGGGGCGGTGAAGTCGATGGCGCCGGCGACAGAGTCGGCCATCTTGGTAGAGGCGACGTTGGCGATGATCTCTTCCTTGTCGTCCAGATTCTTCGTGCGCTTCAGAACATCGACGGCCATCTCGAACATGACGTAGTGCATTTGGGGCTGCTGCCACTGCATTCCCGTGCGCGTTTCGAAGTCGTCGGCCAGTTGCTGGCAGGTCTCTCCCGTGAGGGACGACTTGAAGGGGTAGGTGGGGTGCCACCAGGAGGGGCCTCCGAGGCCGATGGCGATCTCGCCCAGCGCCTCCATGGCGGTGGGGAACAGCGTCGGCTTGGCGATGTCGACCATCTTGGGGTTGTAGTCCTGCTGCTTGGACTGCTTCCAGAAGTTGGTCCAGTCGGGAGGGACGACCACCCCCATTTGGATCTCGCACCCCTCCTTCTTAAACAGGCTGATGGCGAAGGAGAAGTCCTCAGTGCCGGTCTGGAACGAGCCCGCGTCGACGATCGTGTACCCGGCCGCCTCCGCGGCCCCCGTGTAGGCAGGACGGAAGGCGTTGCCGTCGGAATCGTTCGGCCACAGGGCCCCCACGACCTTATTGGTCTCGATCTGGGACCACAGATCCAGGCTGGACCCAAGAAGTTCGGTGACGCCCCAAAACATGTGGTACGTCCACTTGAAGCCTTTGTCCGGGGTGCCGCCCCGGCCGAAATAGTATGGCTCCATGGGACAGTCGCAGGATATGCACGGACACCCCAGGGCCTCAGCCTGGTCAGAGACCGGGTTGACGGTCTCCGGTGTCGCGGCCACATGTATGATGTCCACCTTGTCGTTGGTGATGAGATCGCCCGCCACCTGCGCCGCCCGGTTGGTGTCGGACTGACTGTCTTTGACAACGATGTTGACAGGGTGCTTCTTTCCATCGCCGAAGACCATCCCGTCCCCGACCGCTTCTCTCCAGCGCTCGGCGCACCACTGGCCGGGTATGCCGAAGGCAGCCAGGGGGCCGGTCAACGGATCGACGAAACCGATCTTGATCTCGCGGCCCATCTCCTCAGCTGCGCTGACGGTGGTTGTTGAGGCGGGCGCCGTGGTGGTGGTGGCTTCGCCCGCGGTTGTCGTGGTCGTCTCCGCTTCTTCGCCACAGGCTGCGAGCAGACCTCCCAGCCCGGCGCCGACCCCAACTGCGGCTCCGGCTACCCCGGCGATCTTGAGGAACTCGCGGCGGCTGACGGCTCCAACTCGGGGTGCCCTCACTTCAAAGTCCTCAGTCGAATCTTCTCTCTTGACCTCGTCCATTTCGTTCATTCTGCCCCCCATCGCTCTCTCGAATGCACCGTTCTGGAACGACTGAAGCGCGACGCGCCTCGCTCACGCTTTCGCGTGCAGCTTCCCGCGTTCGCACCGGGCGGCTGTTCAACCGACCTGCCGCCACTCTACCCGGCTATCCCCCCTTTCCCGCATTCAGGCGCCTCGGCCGGTGCGTGCGCTTCCTGAAGCCATGAAAAATACATCAGAATGATGAGTAGAGCAATCATCTCAGTCAAGGAACCGGGAGTAGCACGCCGCAACAGACGTTGGGCCGGGACGAGACGACGCTAATTCGCGCGCATCCGCCCCAGCCGCGACCGTACCGCGTTCGCCTGTTCATGTCTGACTCCCGCCGCGGTCGTCTCGCCGCGGCTCTGGAGCCCCTCGGCGTCGAGCTCTATCGCCTGTACGACGAGCTCGATGACGTGCTCGTCGAGGTTGCCGAGTTCCAGCAGCGCCGCGAGACTCTGGGGGGAAAGTCGCGAGGCGAGAGTCGGGTCCATATCGAGCGCCAGGCCGATCGCCTCGCCGGCGATCTCGCAGGGCTCCTCGGCGTCGCGCATGCCCAGCTTCTCCATGGATCGGCGTATCAGTCCACCCATCTGCTCGATGAGGCGGAGCACGTAGTCAGACTGGTATGGCAACAGTCCACCTCCGTCGAGAAGACAGCGTGCGCCGGGCCCTTTCGGCCTCCGACCGAGGACTCGAGCCCCAGACTGGCTCGGCGGGCGGAACAAAGCCGGTCTGGGGCTGTACTTCGCGATCTGCCGGCCGGACCCTCAGCGTGATGCTGGGATCACCGGCAGGATGATGTGCGAGGGGCGACCCTTGTCGTGATAGTAGGTGTCGGCGCCCACCTTGATGCCGTAGTAGTGGCCGCCGAAGTCGAGGGCGGGCGAATCGCCGCAGGCCACGTCGATGCGGACACGGTGGCCCTTCTTGAACAGGTTGCAGGTAGGCCACACTTCGATCTCGTACTTGTAGATCTTACCCGGCTCTATCGGCTTGGGATCATCGTGGAGGTAGTAAGGCCGATAGGGTTTGGAGAGCTCTTCGCTCCGGGTGCATGCGTGCGAGGCCTTCAGCCAGCCCCGGGTGAGGGTGATCCCCTTTGGCGGCATACCCGGGATCTGCTCCGAGTCGGGCGCTTGATCGACCAGCCGGCAGAAGAAGTCTGTGTTCTTCTGATCTGAGGAAGCGTAGAGCACCAGCACGATGCTGCCGGAGATCTCCAGGTCTTCCGCCAGAGGAGCGCTGGTGAAGGTGGGGATCCGTCGCTGCCCGTAGACCACGCCGCTCTCCTCGATCACGGCCGTACCACCGCCGGAAAAATGGGTCCAGTCTTGATCGGGGTATGAATAGGTGAAAGAGCTATCGGCTTCAGTGGGCGGGTCCCAAGATAGCCTGCCGTCGTTGAGCGATTCCACCGCCCCGCTGGGGCCCGGATGCAGGTACAGCTTGCGATAGTCGGTGCGGGCGAGCGGCCATTCGCTCTCGGGACGGTAGACGTCGGCTCCCCGCACGAAGATGGTGACAGGCGGCTCTTCCATGAAGCCGGTGTCGTTGCCCTTGAGCCAGTGGTCGTACCAGCGCAGCATGAGAAGCTGCATCTCGGGCGAGTTGTAGATGGCCATCTCGTCGCCGTCGAGGAGCCCGTGGATGAGCATCATCTTCTTGGGAGTCTCGACTTCTTCGTACCCCCGCACGACGCCGCGCAGGTGGAGTCCCACCTTGTGGAGCGCTCCGACCACGAACACCGGGCATTGGATCTTGGAAAAATCGGGATTGCGCAGCTTCCAGAAGTCGTCGTAGGTGGGATGGTTGATCACGTTCCAGACCATATCCCACTTGCCCATCTCCGGGTTGGGGGGCACGAAGCCAGGATCGCGGGCCGCCCACCCCAGCTGGTAGTGGCCGCGGATCTCCCACATGTGCCAGGCAGTGGGGAAACCGACGGCCATCATGCCGCCGTGCCAGGCCACGTCGCGGTAGATATCGGCCCCGGCGTCCCAAGGGAGGATGCAGGTGAGATGGGGCGGCTGCTGGACGGCTGCAAACCACTGCGACCAAGCGAGCAACGATTCGCCCAGCATGCCCACCTTGCCGGTGCACCACGGTTCGGCGTCGATCCATTCGACCAGGTCGTAGAGGTCGTTCTGCATCTCCTGGCCGAAGAGGTCGAATTGCCCCGCGGGGGAGTGCCCGGTACCGCGGGAGTCGGAGTGCACGAAGATGTAGCCCCGCGAAACGAAATACTCGATGTCGTTGGTCTCGCGCATGTGAAAGATGGGGAGGAGAGGAAGGTCGACCAGGTCTTTCTGATATGAGTCGGCCGCCAGGATGGCGGGGAATGGGCCGGCTGCATCAGGCCTGTAGATGTTCACTGCCACCTGGACCCCGCCGCGCATGGTGACCATGACGTCTTTCTCCACCACCACCTTGTACTGAGGCTTGCTCAGCTTGTCAGCCGGGAAGTCCTTCGGGAGCATGGTGGACATGATCTCCGGCTTCAATGTCTTCGAGTACACCGGCTACCTCCTACGGTCGATCTACCGTTGTCTACAACGTGCGAGAGCCGGCGGTCTGCGCTTTCGCCGCGACCGCCGGCTCCCCTCACTTCCGCTTCAGTTGCCGCCCGGGCGGCAACTCACTGCTTGATGGATGATCTACCCGTAGACCATCGGCTCGGCTTTGGACTGCACCTCGGTGCCAGGCGCAGTGGCATTGCTGACCACCACAGCCTCGACGGGATACTTGGTGCCCTTCCGCCACTGTTGTGCGCCGATGTACGGCTTGTAGACGTTCGGAAGGGGATGGAAGCCATCCGGGCTCACCGGCTCGGTGTAGTCCATGTAGCCCTGCTGGAACGTCCCTTTGGTGGTCTTGACGGCCTCGATCACGGACTCCTTGTCCTCCGGATCGGCGGCCCGCTTGTACACGTCGACGGCCCACTCCAGTTTCCCGTAGCAGCCGATGGCCGCCGTCCACTGTTCGCCCGTCTTGGCCTCGTAGTCGGCGGCCAGCCCTTCCGAATCGAGGTCCGAGAGCGTGTCCTTGATCTTCCAGCTCGGGTGCCAGGCGGCCTCGCCGATCAGCCCGACGCCGTTGTTGGGAAAGCTCATGACGGCTTGCGGGAAGATGAGGGCTTTGCCCGAGCTGATGAACTTGGGCTGGTAGCCCTGCTGCAGGCTCTGGCTCAAGAAGTTGGAGAACCACGGCGGGTCGTTGGTGCCACAGACGATCTCGCAGCCTTCGCTCTTGAACTGGCTGATCTGCTTGGTGAAGTCTTCTGCCGGAACCGCGTAGGGCTCGGGCACCACCAGGGTGTACCCCTTCTCAGCGAACACCTTGGGCGCCGCGGAGGGGTCCATCCACCCTTGGTAGTCGGCGTCGTTCTGGAAAAGCATCCCCACCTTCTTGTTGGTCTGCACCCCGCTCGCCTCGAAGGCATCGGTGAAGGAGGCGATGGTCTCTTCCGAGCCCAGCATGTTGCCGTACGCCCACTTGAACTCAGCAGGCTGGCCACTGCGGATGTAGAGGGCCTGCCACGGGCTGAAGCTCATAAGCACCGGGCAGCCGAGGGCCTCGCCCTGGTCGGCGACCGGGTTACAGGTGTCCGGGGTGCCCGAGGCAAGGAGCATGTCCACGCTGTCCAGTTGGACCAGGTCGCCGGCCACCTGGGCGGCGCGGTTCGAATCGGATTGGCTGTCTTTGACCACGATCTCGATCTGGCGTAGCTTGCCGTCAGCGCCGACGATGCCGTCCTTGAGAGCCTCCTGCGCGTGGGCTAAGTACCACCCGTCGGAGATGGCGAAGACCGCGAAGTTGCCCGTTTTCGGCGACACCAGTCCGAGCTTGATGGCGCGGCCGGCCTCCGGCCCTGCCGAAACCGTGGTCGTGGCGCCGGCCGTGGTCGTGACGCCGGCTGTCGTCGTTACGCCGCCCGTGGTCGTGGTCTCAGCTTCCTCGCCGCAGGCGGCCACGAGCCCGCCCAGACCGGCGCCGACGCCCACGGCGGCACCCGCGACCCCGGCTATCTTCAGAAACTCACGCCGGCTGTATGTCTTTGCTTCTCTGTCGTGCATCGTGTCCCCCTTGTTGGTGCTAACCCATTCTTCCTGTCTGTCGCTCCTGATCAGGTCGTCCACCGTGCTCCACCCTGTATGCCCGTCCGTTGCCTCCTCTCTCGCAGCTTCGCGCCTTGTCCGCCGTTCATGATCAGGTCTGAGTCCATCTCTCTATCTCCACTAGGCAGGAATTGGGTGCCTGCCCCGGGGATGTGGGCGTGATATGACGGTCGGGGGTGAGGATGTTCACGCATCCCGCTCGGTCGGGCGAATGTCCCGGCTCCCCGTCGGGGAGGTAGTCGGAGCAGCTCTCATACGAGTGCACCGTCCCCGGCGGGAGCCGCTCGGTGACTTGGACCGCCAGTATCACCGAGCCCCGATCGTTGAATGCTCTCACCAGATCGCCGTCGCTGATACCGCGGGCCGCTGCATCGGCGGCATTCACGCGCATGATCCAGTAGTAGTGGCCGTCCCTTTTGAGGACTCGATGATCCTTGATCTCGTTGATCCAGCCCTCCTTGCCGTCCCCCATGGTGTGGAACGAATAGCGGGGATGGGGGGAGATCATCTGCAAAGGGTACTTCTCGTACAGTTCGGCGGTGTGGTGGCCCTCCCAGCTGGCGCTGTAGTGCGGACCGAGGGCGGGGCGCTCGGTATCGATTGTGCCGCTCCCCTCGAAACGGGTCAGGCTGCTCGATACGAACTCGACCTTGCCGGAAGAGGTCTGCAGGCCCTTCAGTCCCACGGTGTCGGCTGGATGCGGCCCCCAATCGGGCGTGTCGCGCACCCGGTCCTCGGCGAACCAGCGAAAAGCAGGCGTGGGAGTGCGGCCCACCGGTGCGGGGACCACGTAGTAGCCCTTCTTCTCGAACTCCTCCCAGGTAGTGACTTTGCTGAGGTCGCTGGCATGGAACATCTGCTTGGTCCAGTCGAGATCGGATTTACCTCCGTCGGAGAAGATCTCGTGGACGCCCAGACGCTTGGAGAGCTCGGCGAAGATGTCGTAGTCGGACCTGCTCTCCCCCAGGGGCTCGATGCACTTCTGCTGCAGGGTGATGACCCGATGGTTGCAGTAGGTGTAGCTGTCGGCCACGTAGCCCGAGCAGTTCGCGTACTCGCTGATGTCCCAGCGCTCGAAGTTCGTGCACGCCGGCAGGATGATATCGGCGAACTTGGTCTCGCCTTCGAACCAGATAGCCTGGTTGACCACGAACGGCACCATCCCCTCCCGATAGGCCGCTGCATAGCGGTTGGTGGCCGTCATCGTGCCGATGAAGGAGCCTCCATACCTATAATACATCTGAATGGGGGGATAGCCCGGGGCCGGGTACTCGTACTTCTGGAACTGCGACTCGATGGAGGAGCCGCAGAAGCCCTTGCCTCGCCACTCAAGGTGCTGTCCCATCATGGCCTCGGGGATATGCAGGCGTGGCACCGTCTGGCCCTCGGTGGAGTGGTGCGCGCACCGGGTGGCGCCGCCATTGGGAAACATGCGGTATAGCCAGCGGAATCCGGCTGCCGAGTTGTCGACGTCACCGGAGATCCCGCCCTCGGAGTAGCCCGGGAAGCAGAACGAGGTGTCCACGGGCGCGCCCGCCGTGGTGCACCAAATGTTGCTACCCGGCTTGCCCATGCCCTGCATGACGGCTAGGGCGACCATGGCTCGGGTCCACTCGTTGCCGGTGGCGGAGCGGCACGCTCCGCCCATCCCGTGGTTGCTGCCCGGGGTGAGCATGGTCTTCTTGCGCGCCCAAGCCCGGGCCAGCGCCACGATATCTCGAGCGGCGACCCCCGATTCTCCGGCGGCCCATTCAGGGGTCTTGGGCGTCCCATCGGTCACGCCCAGCACGTAATCCCTCCACTGCTCGAAGCCCACGGTGCGACCGGACACGTACTCCTTGTCGTACGTGTCCTCGCTCAGCCACAGGTAGGCGATGGCCAGCGCGACACACACGTCTGTGCCGACCCGAGGGGTCAACCACTTGTCGGCGAAGAGGCCGGCGGTGTGGTTGAAGTACGGGTCGATGAAGACCATCTCGATACCCAGCTCCTTGAGCCAGAACCGGCGGGGGGTGCTCTCGAAGCCGGCGTAGATGCCGCTGCAGGTGGCCTCCGGGTCGGCCGACCACAGGACGATCAATTCGGTGTGCTTGAGGGCGTCCTCGAGCAGGTCGTACTGCTCGGGCAGACCCAGGCGGTGGCTGAACCCCCACATGTGTGTGGCTCCCCAGTGCCAGCCTTCCCAACTGTCTGGGTTATGCTCCCCGTAGGTAAAGCCCACCAAGTTCATGAACCGGTAGTAAGCACTGTGCCGATAGCCGATGTTGCCCCACATATGGTGCGAGCTGGGGGTGGAGAGGATGGCGGCCGGACCCACTTCCCGCTTGACCCGGATGATCTCCTCAGCCACGGTGTCGAGGGCTTCATCCCAGGAGATGGGCTCGTATCCCGACGTCCCCCGGTTCTGGATGTTGCGGTTGCCTTTGGCGTCGAAGTCCACCCGCTTGAGCGGTGTGAGGATGCGCTTGGGTGAGTAGATCAAAGAACGGTGGGCGACGGTCGGCTGAGACAGGGTGACCTTACGCGGGGGTGTGAAGCGCCGGCCCCGCGCTTCGATCGTCCAAGAAGCGGCGTCGGTCTCGTCGAAGACGATGGGCACGATGCGCACGATCCGTCCATCCTCCACATCGACGTGTACGGGTCCACCGTTGGTGCCGTTGACGAACCGCTGCCTCATGCGTACCACTCCGGAGCCTTCTTCCACGTTTCGAACTCGGGCATGCTGTGGGAGAAGAAGAGCTCCGCGTCGTGCTCGGCCGCCAGATCCTTCAGTCGCTGAAGCGAGCGGGTGCCCGCCACCGGGTCGAGGTGAAAGCCGCCGACCACCATCATCTCTAGGTTCTTGGGAGTCATGGCGGCATCGCCGGTGAACAGCATCGGCCTACGTCCCTGCAACTCCACCAGCATGCTGTAGTGGCCGGCGGAGTGTCCCAAGGTTTCGAGCAACCGGACGCCGGGGGCGAACTCCAGGTCTCCGCTCAGCAGTTCGAACTCGGGCGAAAGGGTGGGGTCCACTCCCGGGGGGATCTCCTGGCGGTGCGCCACCAGCTGAGGCGCGAACCACGCCACTGCCCCGTAGCTAAGTCCCTCGAACAATTCAGGATTCCGCGCCTGCTCGTATTCCTTCTCGTGACACACGACCTTGGCCTGAGGGAACAGATTATTGCCTCCGCAGTGATCGATGTGAAGGTGGGAGTCGATGACGTGGGTCACATCCTCCGGCCGATATCCAACCTTGGCCAACTGCGCGGGCAGGGTCTGGTCGGGTGACTGTATGGGGTGGTCCTGAGGCACGTAGGTCTGCATGAACTCAAGGTCGAAGCCGGTGTCGTAGAGGAAGAGGCCGTCCTCGTGCTCGACAAGCACGCTGTAGACAGGGAAACGGATGTCTCCGGCCGGCCCGCGATTCCAGTAGATCTTGTGGCCGTCGATGGCCATCGATCCCCCATCCAAGAGACAGACTCGAATCGGTTTCATCTCAGACCTCCTGTTCGTGCGGTCACTCCGAGTCGGGTAGCATTCGATCGGTAGCAAGGCGGACCTCGAGACGGGTCGTACGATTAGCCGGTTAGCAGGACTATAGTGCCGAGGTTCGTGCTTGCTTCCAGCTTCACCGCGAGCGAGGCGGCGTCGTATCCGGGGGCCTCGACGCTCAGGGCGTATGTCTTTCCGGTCTCGAGCCTATCGATGAAGAAGTCGCCGAACGTGCCGGCCACGGCCTCGCCTACCTTCTCTCCGTCCAGGGTGAGGGTAGCTGTGGCTCCCATACCGCATTCGTCGGAATCACCGAAGACCACCCCGGCGGCCACGAACGCCTTGGTGTAGCGGTGGAGGTTCTTGTAGAAGACCCGGGCCTTGGGTGCCAGCTCGGGCCGGTAAGCCTCGAGGCCTTCCTCGGCGGTGCGCTTCGCCATCTCCTCGTCTGTCGCCCAGAGGAACCTGAGGGCTTCAGTGGGGCAGACCTGGGCGCAGCGGGTATCGGTCCATCCCTCCTCGAGCAGGTGGATGCAGCCGGTGCACTTCTGGGCCAGCTTGGTCTCGTCGTTCCAGTAGATAGCGCCGTAGGGGCAACCGTCGACGATCTCTTGCCGTCCAGCGGCCTTCTGCGGGTCGATGATCACCACGCCGTCCTCGCGCTTGTAGACCGCGCCGTCGGGGGTCAGGCAGGGAGCGTCTTCGCACTGTAGGCAAGGCATCGGTAGGTAGCACACCCGTACGCGCGGGTACTGACCCTGCTCCTGGCGCATGATGTTCATCCAGCGGTGCCCGTGCCAGGGTTGTCCCATCGAATACGGGGGGAAGTCGTTGCCCACATACTCGTCCTTGCAGGAGAGGAAGCAATTGTTGCAGTCGTGGCACCGGGCGACGTCGATGATCATGTTCCACTTCTTCATGCGCCCACGCCCTCCCGTTTCTCGATCTCCATAAGGCAGGAATGATTGGTCATGCCGGTCGACGTCGGCGTGATGAAACGCTTGGGGGCCAAGATGTTCACGCAGCCGGCCGTATCCGGCGAGTAGCCGGGCTCGCCCAGCGGCAGGTGATCGGAGCAGCTCTCATAGAAGCTCACCGTCTTGCACATACACGAAGGCCGGCCCCCCGGTGGTTCCATTGGTCAGTCTCTCGACCTGTCCCATACAGACCTCCGTCCGCTCGGTCCGGGCGATCGCCTGTTCGCCGGTAGCCCCCCGTTGACGCCAATCATATGACAGACTAGGCGCTTTCCGGTGGAGGTCAAGTAGATTGTGTCCCCTGCCCCGTTTCGTTCCGCTTGGTGGGGTGGGTGACCGTCCGCCGGAACATAGGTCTCTGTTCGGAAGTCCGGTGTAACATTGGCGGGACAGGTGCTCTTTGGGACGTGGTCATCTCCCAAAGGGTGGTTCGCGCTTGGCTGGCCGCCGGCCCGTAGCCTGGAGAGACTCGACTACGAGGGGGAGACAATGGTGAAGAGGACCGCGCGGAACAGTGGAAGATCGACGCGTCGACACGAGTCGGTGGTGGTCCTTGGCTTGACTCTGGCCCTCGTCCTGGCTCTCGTTCTGGGCGCGGTGGGCTGCGGCTCCGACGAGGTGACCTCGCCTACAGTCACGGTGACGACCAGCGATACCGTCGAAACGACCACCTCGACCACCGCGGAGACAGCCACGACGGCCACGTCCGAACTCACCACCACGACCGACTCGTCCAGCACGACCACCACTGAGGCGCTTTCCAGCGCCGAGACCCGCCTCCCCAACGGCCACATCCGGGCGATGGGCTATATCGATAGGGTGTGGGAGTCGGGCGGCGTCCGCCATATCAGTATCGATTATGCCGAGATGCTCACGGGGGAGGAGGCCAAGGCTGCGGCAGTGGAGGCAGGAGACATCGCTCCGGGTGAAGATCTGCCCAACGACTACTTCATCCGCAACATCAATTCTCAGAAGCGGGAATTCACCGTGGCGGCGTCGGCATCCATCACCACGGCGACATTGGGCGGGGGCATGGATGAGCCTGTGACGTGGGCTCAGTTCAAGAGCTTCTGGGCCGCGTCCCCGCCTGCGGGAACCGAGCATCTACACATCATGCCCTGGTGGATCGAACGGGATGGCTACAAAGTGGTGAGCATCGCCGAGCAGTATCTGCCTTAGACGCAAGACGCCCGGCGTGGCTGATCCGGACGGCGATCCCGGGGCGGTCCCCGGGGGGGCGGGTCTCAGCTCCGTCCGGCCGCCGGCGCCCGGTTGGCTTTCTTGCGCTCCTCCACGTCGAGCACGGCCTTGCGCACGCGCACCGACTTGGGTGTGACCTCGACCAGCTCGTCTGCCGCGATCCACTCCAAGGCCTGGTCGAGGGTCATCTGCCGCGGGACCTTGAGGCCGACGTCGATCTCCTTGGTCTCGGCCCGGTAGTTGCCCAACTTCTTGGTCTTGGTGGGATTGCAGGCCAAGTCCCCGGAGCGAGAGTGCTCGCCGACTATCATCCCGGCGTAGACGACGTCCATGGGAGAGATGAACAGTGTGCCCCGTGCTTGTAGGTTCTCCAGGGAATAGCCGGTGGCGGGACCGGTCTCCATGCTGACCAACGAGCCCCTCTCCTGGTGGGCTACTTCCCCGCGCCAGGGCTCGTAGCCAACGAAACGCGACGACATGATGCCCAGCCCCCGCGTGTCGGTAAGAAAATCGCCTCGATAGCCGATGAGCCCCCGAGTGGGGATGTTCAGCTCGAGCCGGACCACCCCGGTCCCCGTGTTGCGCATGCCCGTGAGCTCCCCCTTGCGCTGGGCCAGCTTCTCGATGACGATCCCTTGATACTCGTCGGGCACGTCGATCGTCAGCTGCTCCATAGGTTCGAGAAGGCGGCCGGAACCATCCCGGTGGGTGATCACTTCCGGACGAGAGACGCACAGTTCCATCCCTTCGCGCCGCATCTCCTCGATGAGGATGCCCAGGTGCAACTCACCGCGGCCGGAAACCTTCACCCCGTCGGGGCGGCCGAGGTCTTCCACGCGCAGGGCGACGTTAACCCTCAGTTCCCGGTCGAGCCGGTCCTTGATCTGACGAAGGGTGACGGCCTGCCCGTCGTTCCCGGCAAAGGGGCCGCTGTTGACCAAGAAGAACATGGAGACTGTGGGCTCCTCGATCTCCAGAGGGGGCAATGCCGGATCGACCAAGTCGGGAGCGGATAGAGTGTCGCCGATCGTGATCTCGGCCGGCCCGCTGACCCAGACGATGTCACCGGCGTGTATCTCGCTCACTTCCTCGCGTTCCAAGCCCCGCGTAACCCACAGATGGGCCGTTCGGGTGGTCTCGCTCCCGGTCACCACCCAGTCGCCTTCGCTCCGCCCCAAGCCGGTCCACAAGGACGAGGTGCGCACCAGCTCGTCGCCTCGGAGGTGGGTCCCTTCCAACACGCGACCACAGCCGATACGGCCGAGGTAGTCGCTCCAAGCCAGTGTCGATATCTGCATTCGGAACGGAGCCTCGAGCCTGGCCCGGGGCGGGGGAACTTCGGCGATGATGGTCTCGAACAAGGCTTCCATGCCCTCGTGGGGATCGGTCTCGGGGTCGCGTACGATCCACCCCTCCAACGCCGAGCCGTAGACGACAGGGAAATCGGCCTGCTCGTCGGTGGCCCCCAGCTCGAGGAAGAGATCGAAGGTCTTGTCCAGGGCGCTATGGGGATCGGCATGAGGCCGGTCCACTTTGTTCACCACGACGACGGGACGCAACCCCAGGCAGAGGGCACGCATGAGCACGTAGCGGGTCTGGGGCATGGGGCCTTCGTTGGCGTCCACGAGGAGGAGCACCGAATCGACCATCGAGAGCACCCGTTCCACCTCTCCGGAGAAATCGGCGTGTCCAGGTGTGTCGACGATATTGATGAGATAGCCGCCCCACTCCACCGTGCAGTGCTTGGAGCGGATGGTGATCCCCCGCTCCCGCTCCAGGTCGTGACTGTCCATGACCCGCTCTTCCACCCGCTGGTTGTCGCGGAAGACGTGGGCCGCCCGGAAGATGGAATCGATGAGGGTGGTCTTGCCGTGGTCGATGTGGGCGATGATAGCCACGTTGCGGATCCGCTGCGCGGCACCGGCAGCCGCCGGCCTGTATGCGGTAGCGACCTTGCCGGGTGCCAAAGAGCCGGAGGCCGGCACCGGGGTCGTCGGCGTGGCGGGGAGATCGGTCGTTGCTGCAGGGGGCATGAAGCCTCGGGCTCCTCACTGGATCGGGTGCGGACGTTCAACCTGGAAAGCAGGCAAGGGATTATAGCGCTTGTAGGAAAAGCGCGGGAGAACGAGGGCGGCTAGAGGTTCTATGACCTCGTCCTCTGCTACACGAACGGTCTCGAGATCCCAACCGCTGCTAAACTCACGCGTATCGTGTACGTATCAATCGAGTGATTTCTGTCCGAAGGAGTGGAGCCGGTGAAAACGATCGATCTCGAGAACCATTTTGTGACCGAAGTGTGGATGGACGCTCTGCGCACCAACAAGGGCTATCCCACGGTGGACGAGAAGAAGGGCCTCGGCTTTTCCGCCGAGACCTGGATGCCTCTGGGCAAGGAGGGCGAACTGCGCGACATGGGCGAGGGGCGCCTGAAGCTCATGGATGCCGCCGGCGTCGACTTCGCGGTGTTGTCGCTCACTTCCCCCGGGGCCGAACAGTTTGACATCGAGATGGGCAGAAAAGTCGCCCGCGAATCGAACGATATCCTTTCGGCGACTATGAAGAAGCACCCCACTCGCTTCGGCGGTTTTGCCTCGCTGGCGCCCAAAGACCCGGAGTGGTCGGCCCAGGAGCTGGAACGTTGCGTCAAGGAGCTGGGCTTCTCCGGTTGGAACACGCACTCCAACTTCGGCGACTCCTACATCGATGAGAAGAAGTACTGGCCACTATTGGCCAAAGCTCAGGAATTGGACGTCCCTATCTATCTCCACCCAGCAGTTCCCATGATCCCCGAGCTGCGCTCATTCGGGATGGTGCTGGGCGGCCCGAGCTTCGGCTTCGGCACCGAGGTGATGTATGTGTTCCTGCGCATGATCGTGCGCGGTGTGTTCGACGAACTGCCGAAGCTCAAGATCATCATGGGGCACTACGGCGAAGCGTTGCCGTTCCTGGTCGACAGGGTCGACCGGGCCTACATGCAACACCACTCCACTCCGAATCCCGAGGTCGGTGCCGGGAGCAAGGAGTGGGCCAGCCACTATCTCAAGAACAACCTCTGGGTCACCACCAGCGGCAACTATCTACCGGCGGCGTTCGTGTGCTCGCGGGATGGGCTCGGGATGGACAAGATCATCCTGGGCACGGATTTCCCCTACGAGGACATGGGTGACTGCATGGGCTTCTTGGCCGGCCTGCCGCTGACCGACGACGAGAAGACCAGGCTGTACGAAGCGAATGCGAAGGCTCTGGGGTTCTAGGCCTTCCGACCGGTGGGGGCGGGCCCGGGTCACGCGGGCCCGCCCCCAGGTCAACCGGACACCCGTGACCCGGGCGGGCGTCGACTGCCTAGGCCCAGTACGTAGTCGTTCAGAACGCCGAGACCCTCTTCGAAGTCTTCCCTGCCCAGGCCGATGCGAAAGTGCTCGTCACCGTAGCCATAGACGGTGGACGGCAACAAAAGAACACCGGTGTCCATCAGCACCCGGGCGCAGAACTCCTCGGCCCCCGGCACTGCCGCTCCTAATGGTTCGGGAAGCATGCGGGGAAAACAGACCGTCCCGGCCCGCGGGGGTGTCCAGTGGAACCGGGCTTCGTGGCGGGCAAAGAAGTCGGCCGCCGCGTCGACGTTGCGCCTCACGCGTTCCCGGTGTGCGCCGACGATCCCCTCTCGCGACCGCAGCGCCATAAGGGCCAACAGTTCGCTGGGAGCGCTGCTGCAGATGGTGGTGTAGTCCTTGAGCGCTTTCATGCGCTCGAGGAGGTCCATGTCATGGGTAGCCACCCATCCGATGCGCAGTCCGGCGAGTCCGAACGCTTTCGACATCCCCGAGAGCGAGATAGCTCTCTCGTATTTGTCGACCGCCGCGGGAAGGCGCATTTCGACCGAGGGCTCCAGCAAGCGGTACATCTCGTCGGAGAACACCCAAGCCCCAACGGCCCGGACGGAGGCCACCATGCTGCTGAGATCTTCCAGCGACGGCAGCGCCCCGGTGGGGTTATGGGGGAAGTTCCACACGACCAGCTTGGTGTCCGGGCGGAGGTGCCCCTCCAGTCGGTCCGGGTCGAAGTGCCACCCCTTTTGCTCCGAGGGTTCCCAGAACGTGACCTCACAGCCGATCGAGAGCGCTAGTTGGTAGAGAGACTGATAGCCTGGGAAAGTGCAGACCACATGGTCCCCCGGCTCCAGCACAGCGTTCATGGCCAAGAAGACGGCCTCTTCCGGAGCCGCCGTCATGATCTCCTCAGCGTGCACCCCCTGGTAGAGCCCGGCGATCTCGTGACGTAGCTCCGGGAGCCCCTGCGACTCCGTGTAGCCCAAGGACAGCGCGCCCCAGCGCTTTCGCAGCTCGGGAGCGGCGCCGGCAATGAGGTCGGCCATAGCCAGTCCCTGGCAGTCGGAGGTCGACAGAAGGTAGCGGGCGCCGAACTCGTGACGGGCGAAGAAGCGCTCGAGAGCGAAAGGTTTGGGCCGCATGCGCGAATCCTCGTGTCGGTAGATTGACGGCGGCGATGCACGAGTCCATAGTACTCCCGTGAATCCGAAAGACACCCAGGCCAAGAAGCAGCCTCATCCATTAGCGCTTCTCTACCCCACCCAGCTTTTCGCCGGGGCGATGCTGATCTCACTCGGACCGCTGCTGGACCCGATCCTCCGTGACTTGCACATCCCGTTAGCGGAAGGGGGCATACTGTCGCTCGGGTTCTTCTTGGGCCGCGTGCTGGGCGTGTTGCTGCTCAACTTCGGCCTGGCGCGGGTGCGGCTCAAGTCGATCCTGGTTGGTGCAGCATGGGTCCAAGCCGCGGCATTGATCGTCGCAGGACTCTTGGCGCCAGGCCTCTGGCCCCTCTTCGGAGCCCTCCTTGTGGCTGGGCTGGCTGCGGTTATCCCGAACGCCATCTCCGGCGTCTGGGTGGGCGCTCACGTACGCACGGGCACTGAGAGGGCGATGCTGCTTATCCTTGCCTTTTTCGCACTGGGAGTCGTCGCGGCTCCTTTGGCCATCGGGGCCGCTCTCAGCCTCGGCGGCACGTGGAGATGGGTATTCGTGGGCGAGGCTGCCTTCTCCGCGATCATGGCGATGGCATTGACGACGTCGCGGTTGCCCGATGTCAAGGGAAGGGAGAATCTTCGCCTCCGCCAACTGAGAGAAATGGCCGGCTTCGCCCCGCGGCTCTTGGCAGTCATGCTCGTAGCCATATTCATCTACGTTGGTTCGGAGACCGTCTTGGGCGTATGGCTGGCGAAGTTCGAGATAGACGTCCACGGGGCGAGCCCCTCTCTGGCGGCCATCAGCGTCACCCTGCTCTGGACGGGCATCACGCTGGGAAGGTATCTGACCGTCCCTTTGACACGATGGGTGCGCCCCTCCCGTCTTCTCGTCGTGTTCGCCGCCGTTCAGACGGTGTTCATCCTTGGCACAGTGCTCTCACCCACCCTTGTGGCCTCTCTGGCCTGCGTTTTCCTGGCCGGCCTGGGAGCGTCCGTATGCTTCCCCCTTATCGGAGGGTATACGAGCCGTTTTCCCGGCTGGTACGCGGGAGTGGCGTTCTCTGGGATGATGCTGGCGGGGACTCTGGGGAGCACCGTGTTTTCCTATCTGATAGGACCGGTGGCCGAGGCCCTCAGCCTGCGCTTGGCCATAGGCTTGACGGCCGTGCTTCCCGGTCTGGTGATAATCCTGGCCCTCGCCCTGGACCGGGTCTCCGGGGAGCGCGCTTCCTCTCGGGTCTAGGCAGACTCCGTGCTCGGTGTGCCGTGGCCCACCAAAGAGGCGGCCACTCCCAGCACGCAGAGCACCGTGAAGATGGCGAAGCTGATGCGCACGCTGGTAAGGAGGTGCGGATAGTCGCCCGGCTCGATGGTGTGTCGCCCCACCACGATCGCCAGCACGAGGGTGGCCAGGCCGAGACTGATGTTCTGTCCGGCCAAGCGCATCGTCCCCAGCGTCGCCGAGGCGACGCCGAGGAAGCGCTTATCCACGCTGCCCATGACCGTGTGCGTTATGGGGGAGGAGAAGAACGCGAATCCCAGACCCAGCACGCAGAGCATGGTGATGATGTACCAGTAAGGGGTGGTCTCGCCCAGGAACACGAGGGCCAGCAGCCCTAGGACGCAGAGCGCCATGCCGGCTGAGGCCACCAAGTGGGCCTGCACCCGGTCGGCCAACCGGCCGGCCACCGGAGAGAAAACGGCTTGGACAAAGGTGCCGGTCACCAGTACGAAGCCCGCGGTCTGGGGGTTGAGACCCCTGGTGTACTGCAGATAGAGGCTCATGAGAAAGATCATGGCGAACGTGGCGGCATAATTGATGAACGTGGCCGCGTTCGCGTAGGCGAACACGCGGTTGCGTCGCAGCAGGTCCACGTTCAACACCGGGTCGGCCGCGCGAGTCTCCCACCACAAGAAAGCCGAGAGTCCCACTATCCCAACGACGATGAGAAGTGCCCCCAGGAGGCCGGGAAGCCACGAGAATCCAAGGAGCAAGGCCGAGAGAGCCAGGGCGTACACCACCGAACCGAGGACGTCGAAGTCGGCTCGCCTGGGTTCCCGCCAGTCGATCGTGCGGAGCTTCCAGACAGGGAGGGCCCAGTTGATCACACCCAGGGCGCCCACGAAGTAGAACAGAGCGCGCCAGCCCATGTTGTGGATGATGATCCCCCCCAGAACGGGGCCGAGGGTCAGGCCCAGGTAGACACCGGCCACCTGCAGCCCCAGCGCTCGTCCGCGGGTCTCGGGCGGGTAGGCAAGGATGATCATGGCGGTAAAGGGGGCGAAGACCAGCGCCGCCCCCAGACCTTGGACGACGCGCAGCGCGATAAGGATGGGCGCCGAGGGGGAGAAGGCGGACGCGAACGCGACGACGGTGAAGACCGCCAAGCCCCATACGAACACCCTCTTGCGCCCGTAGAGGTCGGCGATCCGTCCCACGGGCATGAGCACGGCCCCGGCTGCGAGGATGTAACCAAGAGAGACCCAACCCAGGGCCACTGCCGACATGTGGAATTCCGACTCGATCAGCGGAAGGGCGATGTTTATCGATGACCCCATGAAGGTCGCCAGGAACCCGGCCAACGTCGTGACGATGAGTACCATGGTCCGGTCGCGGGGAGCCAGGCGCCCGCCGGGCTGTGCGTCGGCCGAGGGGTCCGGCAGATCGTCGATTGGGGTAGGCGGCTGCATGGCTCTCACCAGCGTACCAGGAAGCCGGTGTTCGGGCCCGCCGCGCAGCCACCCGGTCGGGCCCGCGCTTGCCTCGGGGAGCTCGGGCATTCATACTACGCTGGTGACCCGCGAGCCCGATCCATACGCGCAGACTTCCCCAGTATCGCTCTATGCGACCACCTTCATGGTGGGCGTGGTGATGATCTCGCTGGGTCCTATTCTCGATCCCACTCTCAAGGATCTTCGCATCCCTCTTTCCCAAGGGGGGCTCACTTCGGTGGGTTACGCCATCGGGATGCTGGTGGGAGTGTTGGCATTGAATCTCGTTCTCGCCCGCGTACCGGTGAAATGGGGGCTCATCGGGGCCGCGTGGCTTCAGACCGTGGGGCTCGCCGCCGCCGCCGTCCTGGCGCGGGGATTATGGTCGCTGTTCGCAACTTATGTGGTGGTCGGAGCCGGCTGCGTATTGCTCAATAGCCTTCCCGGGATGTGGGTCGGCTCGCGGGTGAAGACGGGCACCGACCGGGCAATGGTCGTGCTACTCCTCTCCTTTGCCGCGGGGATGATGGTCACGCCTTTGGCGATCGGGGCCGCGCTGGGGCTCGGAGCTTCCTGGAGATGGGTGCTGATAGTCGAGGCTGGGCTCTCCTTGGCCTTGGCTACTTTGCTTACCGTGCTGCCCGTATCCGATATCAAGGGCCGGGAGAACCTTCGTCTGCGCCAACTAAGGGAG
The DNA here is from genome assembly GCA_043801935.1 of bacterium. Lineage (GTDB taxonomy): Bacteria > Actinomycetota > Thermoleophilia > RBG-16-64-13 > RBG-16-64-13 > JAZDLO01. The sequence goes on along the minus strand of JAZDLO010000022.1, from coordinate 10,979 downwards.
GTGATCGGGTTCAACCCCCGTCTGTTCGGGGCTGTTCTGGGTGCCTCGATCCTCTACATCGGCGCCGAGTTCATCCTCAACGTGTGGCTGGCGAAGTTCGAGATCGATACCTTCGCCGCCAGCAAGACGGTGGCCAGCCTGGCGGTCACGTTGTTCTGGGTCGGTCTGGTCGCGGGCAGGATGATCATCGTCCCCTTGACGCGGCGGTTCCGAACCTCAAGGCTCTTGATGACCGGCACCGCGGTCATGGCCGTCTTTGCTCTGGGGGTGGCCCTCTCCACCTCGCTCGAGATGTCCATGGTCATGGCCTTCTGCTCGGGATTGGGCGCTTCGGGGGCGTTCCCCCTCATTCTCAGCTTCTCCGGCCGGTTCCCCTCGTGGCACGCGGGAGTGGTGTTCTCGGCGGTCATCATGGCTGGAGCTCTGGGGCGGATCATCTTCCCCTATCTGATCGGGCCGCTGGCCCACTCGCTGGGCTTCCGAGTGGCGATCGGGCTCGCCTTCGTGCTTGCCGCCGCCCTGGCTGTGCTGTCGCTGTACCTTCACCGGGTGTCGGGAGAGGGCGAGGGCTCAGGCTAGAGGACGCCGCCACCCGCACCTCGGCCGGTGGGCCGGGCCGGCGCCGGCAGGACCATACAGGTTGGCCGGGCGCTCTGGCCGGCCTGTATACTCTATGTTCATGATCCCAGAAGTGAGGTTGATTCGATGAGGGCCAACCTGGTCAGCCCTTCATCTGCACATCTGTCGTACGCTATCCGCGACATCGTCGGATTCGGCGAACTGGTACGTGAGCATGGAGTGGAGATCACCTGGGAGAATATCGGGGATCCTATCGCCAAAGGGGAGATGGTCGCGCCCTGGATCCGCGAGATCGTCCACGATGTCGTTGAGATCGAAGGCTCGTGGGGCTACTGTCCCACCGAAGGGTTCTTGGAAGTGCGCGAGGCGCTTGCTGCCCATGTGAACGGGCGCCGGGGTGCTCGGGTCTCGGCCTCAGACATCATCTTCTTCAACGGCGTGGCCGACGCCGTCTCCAAAGTCTACGGGTTCCTGAGTGCGCATGCGCGGGTCATCGGTCCCTCTCCCGCGTACAGCACTCATTCGTCGGCTGAATCTGCCCATTGCGCGTTGCCTCACATCACGTACGACCTCGATCCCGACAGCGGCTGGATGCCCGACCTCGCCGATCTACGCCGCAAGATCCAAAGGCACCCTTCCATCGCGGGGATCCTCGTCATCAACCCCAACAATCCCACGGGTGCTGTCTACCCTGTGGAGGTGCTGGAGCAGATCGTGGCCCTCGCGCGAGAGTTCGGTCTTTTCCTTGTCGCCGACGAGATCTACATCCACATGGTCTTCCCCGGCATCGACACCGCTCACCTCTCCGAGGTCGCTACCGATGTGCCTGCCATCATCATGCGTGGGATATCGAAGGAAGTGCCCTGGCCGGGAGCCCGGTGCGGATGGATCGAGGTGCTCAACCGCTCTCGCGACCAGAACTTCTCCGCTTACGTCGATTCGGTGGTCGCGGCCAAGCGTCTGGAGGTCTGTTCCACCAGCGGACCACAGCTCGCCATACCCCGGATATTCGCCGATCGTCGGTACGCGGAGCATCTGGCTGCGCGGGCGCGGACGTTCGCGGCCCGAGCCGACGAAGCGTATGAAGCGCTGCGGGCTGTCCCCGGGATCAAGGTGAATCCGGCGCAAGGCGCCTTCTACATGACGGCTCTGTTCGAGCACGGTGCGCTGAACGGCAACAACAGGTTGACCATCGCCGATCCGCGCTTACGTGAGACCGTCGAACAACAGGCTAAGGGCGTGGCCCCCGACGCCCATTTCGTCTACCATCTTCTGGCGTCGACCGGTATCTGCGTGGTGCCCCTGAGCGGGTTCTACTCGCCGCATCCCGGGTTCCGCTTCACTCTGCTCGAAACGGACGATGCCAAGCGGGCTTGGATCTTCCGGACGCTGGCGGACGCGGTGGCGGAGTACGTGGAGAGCGACAGGAACGCCGCTTAGCCGGCTTTTCCAGCTTCGCGGCACCTCCAACACAAGGCGCTCCCGATCTCCGTCTTTGAGGTCGGGGACGACACCTTCTGGGCGACGGGGGTGAGACCGACGGCGTCCCCAGCCTACGAGCCTGCTAGCGCGGGACCTCGCCCACGGGGGCCGCGGAGGTGCTCGTGCTGCCGGGGTTCGCAGTGCTGCCGGGACTGGTCCCGCCATCGGGGGCTCGCGTGCCGGGGTCGGCGCCGCCGCTCGTCACCGTGGTCTCGGCGGGTACCGCAGTCGCCCCTGGGCTCTCAGCTGAGTCCGTCCCTCCGCCGTCGGCGGGCAGGGTCGTGGCGGAGGTCGTGGTGTCCGTCATCGTAGGCGAGTCGCCCCTTCCCTCCGGCGTAGCCGTTGCCTGGACCGCCGCGGTGACCTGGCGTTCTATCACTCGCTCGTTGACTATCACTCGGTCCGCTGGCGGCCTGAAAGCTGCTGAATAGATCCCCAAGGCCACCGCCAGGCAGGTCAGTCCCACCAGGATCCAGGGCATCGCCCGTGCGCCCGAAGATACGCTCGAAGGCGCGCCCGTGCTCGAAGACACGCCCGGGCACCCCCCTGGACACGCGTCCGGAAGCGCCCCTGGACATGCGCCCGGGCACTCCCCTGGATTCGCGCCTGCCCCACTCCGCGATCCCTGGGTTTGCTCACTCGGCGCTGGGTGGTTTGTCGCACGCCGGCGGACCAAGGCGATCGACCGGTCGATCCCTCTGTTCGACCAGTGCGAAACCAGCGTGTGCACCAATGGGATGAGGGCTGCCCCCGCCAGGGTACCGGCCAATCGCCAACGAGTGACTACAAAGAAAACCACCATCGACGCGGCTACCGCGGACAGGATAGCTACCAGGCGAGGGTGGCTCACGGGGTTCTGACCTTCTCATTCATCTTCAAGGTCTGACCCCCGGGAACGACGGGTGGTTCCCAAGCTATCTCTTTTCGCTGGAGTCGGCCCTTGTCCCCTCGTCAGTCTGGAGGGTTGGGGACGTCAACGTATCCCCGAGTCGTATTCGACGTGCACCTCCGTGAAACGCCCTCGGACCACGGTGAAGGTCTGTGGCTCGGCGCGGGGTAAAGGGTCACCGTTCTCCGGCTCCAAAAGATAATCCCCGGGCGCAAGAACGATGCGGAAAAGGCCGTCGTCTCCCGAGCGGGCCTCAGCCACCGCCTTTCCTTGGGGGACGCTCTTCACCACCAGGTCGGCGGCATAGGGAGCCGTGTTCTCGACCCCAGGCTGCTCCACCGGTCTTAGCGGCCCGATGCGCACTTCACCCACGACGCCGCCATCGGTTGCTGTCGTCCCGCATCCGGACGCCGGGAGGAGAGCCGCCGACAAGCACATGAGCGTCGTGATGATGCACAGGGGAAGGCGGGGTCTCACGAGGCCTCACCCGCATCCGCGATTCGGTCGGACTGCACCGGTGAGGGGTCGACAGTGAATCGCCAACGGCAGTCCAACCCGGCGGGCCGGTCGCCGGGGGGTGCGAAGTCGCAGTGCACCCGGATGCGCGCGTCGACCTCCGCGGTCATGCCCAGGAACTCTCGCCGGTGCATCTCCTGGCACAGGTACTCATCCAGTCCGCGACGACGACGCGCCTCCTGGGTGGCGCAGGAAGGCACGGTGAGGACGATCTCATCAGGCGATTCTTCTATTTGATACGCGAGCAGAGCGGTCCAAGGATAGAGGCGCAAGACCTTGGCGAATCCCCTCAGGCCTTTCTCGGTGATGGCGAACCGGCTGACCAGATCGCGGGTGGCCAGACCGGAGACTCGGCCCCACACACGCTCGTTCAGTCGCTCGGCTGTCGACTCGCCGTGGTCCTCGGCTACGTACAAGAACCAGAAACTGTCGACCACCCGGTAGTGCCAGAGCAGAAAGGCCAGGTAACTGCGAAGCTCGGCGGCGTCCATGGTCTCGAAGCGGGATAAGTCCATGCCCTTAAGGATAGCGGAACGGGAAGGTGGGGGAAGAGGCTGTCAGGTATCCTGGAGCCCGTGACGGCAAGGATACGCACAAGCAGGGCGCTGGGGAGGCTAGTCAGTGGCGCGACCTACGTCGTGGCCCTCTGCGTGGCCGTGCTGGTGGTGCTCGCGGTCGGTCCTACTCACCCGCTCGCGGCGCTAGGGCTGGGTACCCTGGTGGCGACGGCGGCGGTCTTCGCGGTATCGGTGGCCGTTAATAACTCCAGCATCTACGATCCCTACTGGAGCCTGCAGCCTCTGGGCATAGCCGGGTACTACCTTTGGGTCGGCTGGGACGACCTGGGGGCGCGGCAGATCATCGTGACGGCCCTGGTATTCCTCTATGCGCTGCGGCTCACGAGCAACTTCTATAGAGATTGGCCCGGACTTGGCAAGGAGGACTTCCGCTACGTGTCCTTTCGGGCCCGCACCGGCCGGGCGTATTGGCCGGTGAGCTTCTTGGGCATACACCTCTTTCCCACGATCATGGTGTATCTCGGCTGCCTGCCGCTCTACGCGCTCACCCGACCCGGGGCGGTGGGGCTGAACTGGCTCGACGCGGTGGGGGTCATCGTCCTGCTGGGAGCGATAGCGATCGCTTTCGTCGCCGACGAGCAACTCCGCGTCTTCAGGAGGGATCCGCGTAACCGCGGGCGCAGCATCCTCACCGGCTTCTGGGCCTACAGCCGGCATCCCAACTATCTGGGAGAGGTGGCGACGTGGTGGGCGCTGTGGCTTTTCGCGCTGGCCGCCGGTCTGGTCTGGTGGTGGACCGTGATCGGAGCGGCAGCTATCACGGTGTTGTTCGTCTTCGTGAGTATCCCCATGATGGAGAAGCGCGCCTTGGCCACTCGTGAGGGTTACCGCGAATACCGGGAGCATACGCCCACGCTCTTGCCCGGAGCACGCCGGACGGCCGTGGCCGTCGATTCCGAGGGGCCGCGGGCCTAGGTCAGTCCTCCCAGTCCTCGCCTACCTCGAGTTTGGTGGCGACCAGCGCCTTGTTGATGTCGCGGATGAAGTACACCATGGAGGCGATGAGGCAGCCCATGCTGAGAACAAAGAGCCCTGCTACCAACCAGGGGATGTCGACGCGGAAAACCGCCGTCACGAACAGCGAGATGACCAGGATGGCGGCGAACAGGACGCAGAAGGCGGCAAACGCGATCGCCCGGCGGATGAGTTCCGCACGTTGCCTCAAAATGAGCAGTTGCGCGTGAATGGGCTCTTTGTCGTCGCCTAGTGCTTCCCTGATCTGGCGGGCCAGCGAGCGGGCATGATCGACCACCCGGCCAAGCCGGTTGGTCATGGTCAGAAGGAGGAGTCCCACTCCGGAGACCATAACGACCGGGCCGATGGCAGTCTGCAAAACGGGGACGAGGTCGGCTGTCTCAACCGCCAGCACGGGCCCGCTCCTTTGTGCGAGAAGGTACAAGCTGGAGGATTGTAGCAGAGGGGGGAAACTCGGGGCGCCACCTAGCCCCGCCGGTGAGCACCGGGGATCCTGAAGAACGCCACGCCTAGGGTCGCGATCGCGGCCACGGCGGCGAGCATCAGATACCCGGCGACATATCCCCCGCCTCCCAGAGCGTCCAGGAGAACACCGAAGATCCACGGGGCGAGCAGCGCGCCGGTAAAGCCGAAGACCTCGATGAGGCCCGTGGCCGCCCCCACGTGCTCGGGTCTCTCCACCACTTCGGCGATAGCCGCGAAGAGCGGGGGGAAATAGGCCATGGTCAGGAAGCCGGCCAGGGTCACAAAGACGAAGACCAGCCAGAGCCCGGGAAGGAACGGGACCAGCGCGATGCAGACTGTCATCAGAGAGAGGGACCCGAAGATGACAGCAAGCTTGCCCCACCGGCCCATCGCGACCGCGCCGAGGGGATTGCCTACCAACTGCGCTAGGCCCATACCGGCGGTCAAGTAAGCCGACACGCCCAGGCTGGCTCCGAACTCCGCCCGAAGAAACTGGGGTGTCCAGACCAAAGCACCGACCCCGACGGCAAGGGCAGCAAGATTGAAGAGGGAGAGCAGGAGGACGCGCCGATTGGTGACGACTGTGGCCAGGGCCCCAGCGAGAGCTCGCGGGCCGAGGACATTGTCGTACTGTGACGGCCTCATTCGGACGGGGGCCTGGACGAGAACGGCCACAGCAACCAGCACGCTGAGTCCAACCGTGGTCAGAAAGACCGCCCGATATCCACCCGCGGTGGCGATGCTGGGCATTATCAGCAAGGAGACAACGACCCCCAAACCGTGTCCCATGCCGAATATCCCCCAGGCGCGACCTCGATACGTGGCCGAGATGGAACCTGCGATCACCGCGCCAACGGTCGGCACTGCCACTCCGACACCCACCCCTTGGACCAGACGCGCGGCAATGAACCAACCGTAGGAAGCGCTGAATGCAAAGAGCAGCGATCCCAGGATGAAGAAGCCCAACCCGAAGACCAGAACCCGACCACCCCAGCGTGCTGCCGCAAGTCCGGCGGGAAGGGCCGCTCCTCCGAAGGTGAACATGAACGCGGAGGTCAGGAGGCCGATCTGTGAATCGGAGTACCCAAATCTGCCTTGCAGCTGATCGGCGACGACCGGCATGAGAGACAAACCGAGCGCGCTGAGGGACAGAAAGAGCATCAAAGTGATAGCCAGGGTGTCGGCGCCGGCACGGGTGGTGACCGGGCACTGCCTGTCGGCTGCGCCGAGTGTGGTGACACCGCTGTCGGTCATGTACCAACCATATCAGAGGGGGCGGCCGGCTAGGCCTAGCTCTGGCAAGCCTTCGCTTCGGGCGGCCGATCCCCAGATAGGCGCCCTTCCCCGGAACGGGCGTGGATGAGCAGTGAGAACAGCGCGAAGGCGGCGGCCGGTATGGCGGTCACGGCCAAGGCCAGCCTGAACCCCCCCGCGCTCGCGATCGGGCCGGTCAGATAAGGGAAGACCATGCTGCCTACGCCCCCCGCAAGTACGAAGACCGAGGAGGCCACTCCCGACTGCCATTCCGGGAACCGGCCCGAGTAGCTGCCGATGATCCCGAACGAGGCCGACGCCCCCAAGCCGGCTCCTACAGCGAGCAGAAGAGAGACCGTCTGCGTGGGAGCGAGGGCCACCCCGATCGCCATGACGGCCAACGTACACGCGCAAAACAGCAGAATACGAGAGGGGGAGAACCGGCGGGTCAGCGGTCTCAAAACGAGGCGGCCCACGACCAAGCCCAGCCAGAAGAGCGAGACCGACAGGCCTGCCCAGGTGTCGCTCGCGCCGAAGGTGTCGAGCTGGAACTTCGGCAGCCAGATATCGAGGTTTATCTCGGCGCCTACGTACATGAAGGAAGCCCCGACCATTCCCAAGAGGAGCCCCGGGTTGAAAGCGGCCGTTTGTCTGATATGAGTGAAGCGGACATTCTGCCGGCCGGGCATGTCGAGCAGGGGCAAGGCGACGAAGGCCAGGGAGAGCAGGAGCGAGATGCCGCCTTCCACAACGATGATCCACCGCCACGTGGCGCCAAGATCGATGATCAGCCCCAGAACGAGAGGCGTCATCATCATGCCCAGGGAGAAGAACAAGATCATGAGAAGAGCGGCGGCGGCGGTTCCCTTTCTGATGTGCGCAGGGACCCACATCCAGCCGATGGTGTTGAGCAGCGCCCAGCCTAACCCGACGAAGAGATAGCCCGCGAAGAGAGACCACAGGTCCCACGAGCCGGCGCCGACCGCGATGAGTCCGGCGCCCTGGAGCACCGCGCCCGCCACCAGGGCCCATTTGGCCGGTACCTTGGCCATATGGGTATTGAGGATGATGATCCCCACGACCTCGCCCAGGAAGAGCCCCGCCGAAATGAGCCCGCCCTGGCGTAAGGGGATGTCCAGGTCGCGCATCATCGAGTCCAGCAGCGGGCCCAGCGAGACCATGACTACGGCGCAGATGAACTGGCTCGGGTAGAGAGAGAACCGTTGGCGGAGGCTGGGGTCCATGGTGGGGTCCACCATGACACGATTACCCTCGGAATGCGAACGCGACGCGGCGGCCCAGCGCGGCAGCCTGGCGCGACCTTCGCCGAGGCCGGCGCGGCGCTTCGCCCATGGCTACGCGCCTCCCGGTTGAGTCGTTCTCCACCGTCGCCTATGATGGAGGCGGTCGCCTCTTGCACGTGGCTCGGGGCTGGATCTCTCGCGGAGGCTCCAAGATGGCCGATCGGTCACGGCGTTCGCGGTGGTTGCGCCGCTCTCTCCTGGGCGTGGGGATTCTGGTGCTTCTCGCCGCACTGGGCGCGGGGGGAGCGTATGTGTGGCTCTCCTGCACGCTGTCCAAGGCGCACGACCAGCCTGGCATCGAGGAGGCCCGCGAGGCGCTGCGGGAGTCCGTCAGCACTTCGAACCAGATGACGACCACAGTCGCGGCGGTCACTTCCACCAGCCCTGACGCGGGACCCGGCGGCTCATCGTCCGCGAGCACGACTTCGGCTACGATCACGACCACCCTGTTCGATCCGGGGGCTCCGGGAGGGATGAACATCCTTCTGCTGGGCGCCGATAAGCGCGACTCGAGCGGAGAGGCGTACGGCCGCTCCGACACCATGATGCTGGTGCACGTAGATCCCGATCGGGGCTACCTCTCCATCCTCTCCCTGCCGCGTGATCTGCGGGTAGACATGGGCAAGTACGGCATCCAGAAGCTCAATGCGGCCTACGCCTTGGGAGGCGACGCGCTTGCCATCCGGACCATCCGGCAGGTGCTGGGCGTGAAGATCGATCACTACATGCGGGTGGATTTCAAAGGCTTTCAGGCCGCCATCGACAAACTGGGAGGCGTCTACGTCGACGTCGATCGCCGCTACTACGACAACGGGGAGAAACTCTTGCGCATCGATCTGCAGCCCGGATATCAGCGGCTCGGTGGCGACGCTGCTCTTCGATACGTCCGCACCAGGCACGATCTCGATCACGATTGGGCGCGCATCCAGCGGCAGCAGAACTTCCTGCGGGCTGCGAAAGGGCAGGTGTTCTCGTGGGATAAGGCCACGAAAGTAGCTGCGGCGATCTCCACGCTCATGGACTACGTGGCCACTGAGATCGGGGCCCTCGATGCCCTCAAGCTGGCTTGGTGGCTCGTGCACCTCGATATGAGTCGGATCAAGCAGGTGGTGCTTTCCGGCTCCGACCAGACGATCGATGGTCTGGCCTTCGTCGTATCGACTGGGGCTCAAGTAAACGCTGCTGTGAAGGACCTGCTCACTCCGCCCGAAGAGAAGCAGACCGCGACCACCGGCGACGGTGATCTCGGCCCTCGCTCGAACAAGATCGACCTGGGCGAGATCCGGGTGGAGGTGCGTGACGGGGGAGCGGGTGGGGAGAAGGCCGCCGCGATCGTCGCGTTTCTTCGGGGCAAAGGGGCGAGCGTGACCGCGACGTCCGGTACGGCCGCGGCCTCGGGCATCGCCGCGGCGTCTGGTCCCGCTGCGGGAGCCTTCGCAGGCGAGTCCACGGTGCTCTATCCGGCTCAGATGGAGCACAGCCGGGTGGTCGAAGCTGCTCAGGTCGCGCAAGCGCTGGGGATCCGCAGGCTGGTTGAAGACAACGATCTCAGCCGGGTGGTGGTGCTTGTGACTGCAAACGCGGCCGTCCCCGGCTCGTCGCAGACCCTGGAGGATGTGGAACTGGCCCAGTGGCGGTACCTGGAGCAGCAGGCCGGATTCCCCGCGGAGATACCGGGCTGGCTGCCGCCGGGCTGCCGCTACGCGGGCAGCCGCGCCTATACGATCGACACCGACAGCGGGGCCGGGGCGGCCATCGCCATGAGCTACCGCCTCGCGAGCGGAGAGCAGTATCTCGGCCTCGTGCAGACCACCTTCCTCGAGCCCCCGGCTGCGCTGCCGGGCGAGGAAGTGGTAGAGGGTGGCACCGTCTTCACCATCGTGGGCGCGGTGGACGCGGTGGAGCGGATCTGGTGGAAGCGGGACGGGGTCCTTCATTGGGTCTCTAACACCTTGGCCTCGGCGCTCAGCCGGGCACAACTACTGAAGGTGGCCACCTCGATGGCCGCGGTCGAGTAGCGGGGCGGCGGCGATCACCGACCTGGTCAGCCGACCTGGTCAGCCGGCCAGAGCGATGGCGCGTTGGAGGAACTCGGCCGCTTCTGCGCCGCAGAGCCGGCGGACGTCCGCCGGTGCCAGCGTGCCGTCGGTGAAGATCTCCACGAAGGGGTGCAGTGCACGCCAGTATTCCGGACGGCCGTGCGTCCGCGGGTCCCAGGCATGGTCGACCTCCGCCTGCCACGCCTCTCGCACGGCGGCAAAGCAATCGAGGGTGCTGACGAGCAGATGGTCCAGTCGGGTGTCGGCCGGATTGGCGGCCACCATGTTCTTGTGGGCCACCGTCGCCACCAGTAGGGCCGTGCTGAAACCGGCGTAGGCACCGGAATCGGTGCCCGCCGCCAAAGCCCGATCGACCTCGGCAGCGGCGGCCACGGCCGCCCGCCCGCTGTCGCCGGGCGCCGCGAGGCCTACCTCCTTCTGGAAGCTCGACACCACCAACCCGATCACTGCGGCGGCCACTATGACAGCAGGGATGAGGATCCATGCCCGACTGGTCTTTGTTGGTCTAGCACCGAGTGTTGCCACGGTCGCACCGCCGCCCCTGAGTTGATGCTGCTACGATGATAACCGCAAGGGACGATTGGGATCTCGACACTCCCGCGGCGGAGTCGGCGCCATCCGCGGCGCCGGCGCCCCGCCCCGAGACGGCGGCGCCGGAAGCGGCGCCCGCCCGGCGGCCCACGTCTCGGGGCGTCCTCCCGGTTCGGCCACAAACACTGCGACAGAAGTTAGGGGTTCGCAAAACTCCCGATTGAACCAATTGACCAAGAAAGTTTTCGGCCATTTTAGACTACCCCCATTTTTTGCATCATCAGATAATTCATGTAACTTTGTGCTGTATTCTGCCCGATTGCCCCAATGCCAAGGGCAGCTCCAG
>JAZDLO010000114.1:0-41512 GCA_043801935.1 bacterium | reverse complement strand
GCTGGCTGTGGTTCAAAGGTAGCGTGGTGGATTAGACGTCTAGGTCCTACGCGCCTGGTAGTTGGTCTAGCGTTTGTCGTGGCTGTGGCCATCGCGCTTGCCGGCTGGGGATTTGCCGGTCCGGCGACTGCCACTCCGGGTATGTCGTGTGATTTGTCGGGGGGCAGCCAGAACACTCCTGGGTGCCACAAACCCGCCACCACCACGACCAAGGCGCCCGCCACCACCACGACCAAGGCCCCTACAACCACCACCAAGCCCGCCGCCACCACCACCACCAAAGCCAGCACCGGGACCACCACAGCCGGCACGAGCACGACGGGTACGGCTACCAGCACGACGGGTGCGACCAGCAGTTCGCTGCCCACCACCAGCTCGGTTTCGACCACCAGTTCAGTGCCCACCACCAGTTCGGTCTCGACCACCAGTTCGGTTTCGACCACCAGTTCGGAGCTTCTTTCACTTCCCACCGAGCCGGTAAGGTACCTGGATCAGAGCAACTGCCTTGCCTGCCACGGCGACCCCTCTCTCACCAAAGAGCTCGCCGACGGTAGATCCATTTCCCTCTATGTTGACACCGGGGACTTGCCCCAGGCCGTTCACCGCTTCCAGGATTGCACGACCTGCCATACCAGCAATCCACACGATGTCCAGACTCCACTCACGAAACTGTCCCTGGACGAAAAATGCGGCACCTGCCACCAGTACCAGTACGGTCTCTACATGAACAGTGTCCACGGTGTGCCTCAACCCGGAGGCAACAGCGATCCTGCCTCGTGTGCCGATTGCCACAGCGCCGATTCGAATCCGCACAACGTGGTGCGCGTGCTGGATCCTTCAGCTTCCACGTATCCCAAGAATATCGCCGAGACCTGCGCCAAATGCCACGACGATCCCCAGTTGATGGGCAAGTACGGCATCGTGGAGAAAGTCTACGATTCTTACATGCGTTCGTTTCACGGCAAAGCGATGAAGCTGTCGCCGGACAACTTCACCATTCGGCAACTGGACACGGCAACCTGCGTCAATTGTCATGGTTCGCACAACGTGACAGCAGTCGACGATCCCTCTGCCCCGGTTGCGGGCATGGATCACTTGTTGATGACCTGCCAACTATGTCATGCCGACGCCGGACCGGGATTCGTCAAGTCTTTCCTGGGGCACAAAGCGGCGGACTCCAGGTTCTTCCCAGAAGTGTACTGGGGTGGGAATTCCTTCTACATATTCAGCCGGGCGATGTTGGCAGGCGGCGTGCTGATAGTCGCTACGTCGATCGGCTTGCGGGGTGTGCCCCGGATCATTCGTAGGCTCAAACGTCGCAACAACAAGGAGGGATAGGCGAATCATGCACACCCCTGTAGCGACAGGCGAACGCATAGACGGCACCTCCATCATACGTTTCGACGTGCACCAGAGGGCCCAGCACACTCTGATGTTCGCCTCGTTCTTCATCCTGGCCATCACCGGCCTGCCCCTCAGATACAGTGATTGGGGCATCAGTGGGTGGTGGATCGGGGTGTGGCACGGCATCGACAACGTGAGAGCGGTGCATCGCTACGCCGGCTGGGTCATGATCGCCGTCTGCGTGTACCACCTGGTGTACCTATTCGCCCTGCTGGTCGGTTCAGGACGTCGATTTCCCTCGACGATGCTGCCGAAAGTCAAGGACATCAGCGACTTCATCCAGGACATGAAACACGCTTTTGGTTTGAGCAAGGAACCGCCGAAGTTCGACCGGTTCAGCTATCGGAACAAGTTCGCTTACTGGTTGGTCTACTGTGGTGCCTTCGTAATGGTGGGCAGCGGCGTGATCCTCATGTACCCGGTCGGAACCGCCGCTCATCTGACCGTGTGGACGTACCCGTTGGCCTTGATCGTCCATAGCGATGCGGCGATCCTGGCAATAGGCTGGATGGTGATAGTCCACCTGTACTTCGCCCACTTTGCCCGCCCCGTGTTTCCCGTGGACAAGTCCATACTCACCGGCAAGGTGCCCTTTGAACGGTACGAAGAAGAGTTTCCCCTGGAATACGCCAGGATCATGGCCGCTGCCGGGGTTCGTATCAAGACGGCGAAGGAGATGAAGCCGGCCGCTTCGGCGGAGCGGCCCGAGCTATCGGAGCCCCTCGCCGAGGAGCAGTCCGACGAGGACGAGTCTACGTGAGTCCTCGCAGCACCCGGTAGATCTCCACCATGCCCCGGGTATCCTGGGCCTCGGACAGGAAGACACATGGTCTCGTGCGCGGCGCCCGTGTTGGTGCGAAGGGGGCGGCTTCGGCATCAGCTTCCGAGGACCGACTCCACCGTCTCCGCGCCCAACTGGTCGATCGAAGCGAGGGCCAGGTCGGCAAGGCCCAGTGACGACGGATCGAGCGGCCAGGACGGATGGGGGATGGCGATCACCTTCAAGCCCGCCGCCCGGGCTGCTCGGATCCCGAACAGGGAATCTTCCACTGCCGCACATCGGAAAGGGTCGACCTTGAGCAGACTGCAGGCTCTCCTGTACACGTCCGGCGCCGGCTTACCCCGGGGCACGTCGTCGGACGAGGCCCAAGCGGCGAAGCACCGGTCTAGTCCCGATCGCGCGAGGACGTAGGCTATGACCTCCCTCGGGGAGGAGCTTGCCAGTCCCAGAGGATAGCTCGCCGCGAGGCGCGCCACCGCCTCCTTGGCCCCGGATACCATCGGCAGGGCCTCTGCGAAGTAGTCGAGCAGTCTCCCGGTCACCCATTCGACTATCTCATCCTCCGCCATGGGGAGTCCGCTCACCCGGTGGAGGTACGCGGCCCACTGCCGAGAGCTGTCACCTCCGACAAAGCTATTCTGGTCGAGGTCTTTCCATGGCCGGCCACATGCGGCGAACAGTTCGCGCATCACGCTCTTCCAGGCATGGTCGGAGTCGAGTATGACCCCGTCCATGTCGAAGACGACTGCCGACTCGGTCTCAATATGCATCAAGTCGCAGCTCCAGTTCGATCTCGTCGCGGATGGGTATCCCGAAGTTCCCGATCAGGGGGATCGATGGCTTCAACCGCCGTGCCACTTCGCGCAGATCGCGGTGCACGGCCACCAGCTCGAAGTCCCGGCGCTGGTAGAACCGGAGGGCGTCGAGATTGTCGTTGGTGGTGATGAGCCAGAGCCGCCGGCAGCTTTCGGCTTCAGCTGCATCGCGGACGGCGCCTACCAGGGCCGTGCCGACGCCGGAGTGCCGCCGCAGGGCGTGCACGGTCACCAGTTGGCACTGGTCGCCGGTCACCTCGTAGGTAGCCAGCCCCAGACTTTCCCCGTCGGGCCCCATCGCGCAGAAGCCGGGGAGCCGGGCGGCATAGATCCTGCGGCCTCGGGAGACAACGAAATCGGCTCCCCATTCCTGGACCACGCCGAGGACCCAGGCACGGTCCCGGTCGTCGAGGGGCCGGATCGTGAAGGGTGAGGGGCTCATGCGCGGTAGTCTACGCCGCGCCTCGGGGTGTCCGCAAGGCAAGTTAGAATGAAGCAGCCGACTGTCACAAAGAGCAAGGCGTTGACTTCTGCTTCCGGTGCACGAATTATCCCTGCGAGAGGAACGAGTACCCGGAGAACCTCGCCCGTCGCTGGCGGTCCAACAACGACCGGACGCGCGACAAGGGTGTGGAGCAATTCTACGAAGAGTCAGTGGACAAGGCGCGTTACTAACCCAGGCGTCCGTACTGGCCGCCGGCCCGGACGGCCGACGGGTATTTCGGCTGGCTAAGCCGAACGAAAGGTTGTATCAGGCGTGTTCTAGCCGGCTGGAGAAAGCTTCCCCAGCAGGTTCCAGAGCATCTGTGCCACTTCTTCTCGAGTGGCGTTAGCCGTTGTGTCCCAGCCGGCCAGACCTCCTCTGGGACCCACGATGCCGTCCAGCAGATGGTTGAATTCCGCCAGCCGGATGTTCTGGCCGTGCGTACGATCGGCGTAGCCGAGGACACCCTGATAGGAAGCCGGCGGCGGCAACAGCACTTGACTGCCCGCTCGTACGACCATGGTGATCACTTGCTGGCGGGTTATGTTGTTCAGAGGTCTGAAGGTGCCGTCCGGGTAACCTTCGGTAAGTCCGGTGAGGGCAGCCTTGGCCACGTAATGATATGGGTATAGTTCACCCGCGGTGCGGACGATCGCGGATCCGTCGGCGAAGTCGAAGGTATCGCCCTCGGTCACGGTGTAACCCATGGTGAGCACGATCATCTTGGCGAACTGCTGGCGAGTGACCAGGTTCTTCGGGCCAAAATACCCGCTAACGTATCCATCGATGATCCCTTTGTCGGCCATACCCTCGATGGCCACGGCATAGGGGTAGTCGGCGGGGACGTCGGGGAAGCGGGTGGCCTCGGAGCTGGGGACTGCATTGTAGAGGCCCTTGGTGCCGAACCAGGCGATCCTGCCGTCATCGACCTCGGGGGCTCCGACAGCATCTCCCTGCGCCGACACTTGGACCGCCGTCATGGTCGTAAGGTCGTAGGCCATGATCGCCGACGGTTGTTTGATCTGCCAGGCCACGACCTCGCCGTTGATGGAGGGGTTGAAATTCCCGGCGATGTTGTTGGTGAGGGGGGTGGTCACTCCGGTGGCCACATCGTAGAGATTGATCTGGTATGTGGGCCAGGGCTCGGTGCCCGTAGCCCAGACGTCGCCCGAAGTCCACACGATCTTGTCCCCATCGATACGGGGACGCTCGTTGTTCTTGACGCCGGAAGCGATGGACTTGATCTCTTGTGTCCTCAAGTCGTACAGGACGATCTCGGAACCGAGACCGCTTCCTTTGGCCGGGTTCTTCACGCAGACCACGTAGTCGCCCCAGATGTCAGGGTCGCGGTATTCGCTGCCCTCTATGATCAGCGACCTGGTCTCTGCGTCGATATCGTACAAGTAGATACCGGGTTTTGCGCCGGTGCCGAGCATGTCCTTCTCCCACACGATCCGGTCGCCCTGGATGCGGGGGTTCCAGTCGTTCCAATCCCCGGCCGAGGCGTTGTAGGTGATCTGCATCACGCTCCCATTACCGGTGTCGTACAGGAAGATGTCGTCGTAGGTGCCGGTCCGCTTACCCTGGTAGGCCACCCAAGGACCGTCGGCGCAGGGGTTGTAGTACGACGAATCGGCCGAAGCGGCCGGGATGGCGGTGTTCGCGCCCGTGGTCAGGTTGAAGACGAACATGCGCGACTTGCCTCCCAATTCCGCTCCCGTCCAGGCGATGCGGCCGCCGGCGAAAGCGATGAAGGAAGGCTCCACACCCGTAACGGGCGTGGGGATGGTCCTCACCTGCCACAAGTCGGTTGGCGGCTCGTCTTCGGCCAAGGCTACTGCGGCCATGAGGAAGACGAGCATCAGCGCGCAAGTCACGATCAGTGACAGGACGAGTATCTTCTTTTTCATCTGTCCACACCCCCAAAGCCGTCGTAGGCCGCTGTCTCCTCACGTCGCCCTATTGTCCCGCCCCGGAGCGGGTCGGGTCAATAGCTAAGCCACTCCTCCAATAGTCGCACCCGGCGCAGACGGAGATACCGCCGCCGCTCAGTCTAGTTCACCGCCCGGAGCACCGGAGCTTCCAGCGTCGCAGCACCCTTTGATGCTACCACCATGTCTCGACCGAGGTTCTTCGCTTGAAAAAGTGCCTTGTCCGCACGCTCGAGCACTGTATCCAAGGTGTCTGTAACCGTAGAGGGACCGTTCTCGAACTGGGTGAGGCCCACGCTGAAAGTGACTGTTATCCCGTCCCCGTATGTTCCCGCCCCCGCGCGCATCGAGCCGACCACTTCCCGCAGCCGGTCTGCCACGGCCACTGCCTCGGCAAGCTCGGTATGGGGCAGAAGTATGGCGAACTCCTCCCCCCCGAGACGTCCCATGAGGTCGGTCGAGCGAAGGGCACGCCTGCACACGGTCGCCAGTTCGCGCAGCACCATGTCGCCCGCGCGATGCCCAAAAGTGTCGTTCACCTGCTTGAAGTGGTCGATGTCGAGCATCATGAAGGAGACGGGGCATTCATAGCGGCGGGAGCGCTCGAATTCCTTCGCGGTCAGCTCGAAGAAATGGCGCCGGTTGGCCAAACCGGTGAGGTCGTCCTTGTTGGCCAGTTCACGCGCCTGCTCGAACAACCTGACTCGCTCCGTCACTTCGTGGAGGACGACCGCCCTACCTAGGGAGTCACCCCGTGGCGTGGTCACCAGGGAGAAGCCCAGGCTGTAATACCTACTGATATTGTTGAACCTGGTGACCATCTCTCGGTGGCTGATCATCCGGGAGGGGCGGGCGTCGGGGCTGCCCAAGAGCTCCACCAACACCGGGTAGGCGGCCAGGATCTCCTCTGCCGGTCGGCCGATCACCATCTTGCGCTCCAGCCCGGTCAGTTTCTCCGCAGACAGATTGAGGTCCACGATGCGCCCTGCGCCATCCGCGACGATCACCCCGTCGGCTAGGTCCTCGACCACCCCGTCGCGGGCCAGGGGAACTATGTCGAATAGTCTCCAACGGAAGAGCCCCACCGCCAGAAGCAACCCCGAGAGCCCCGCGATAGAGACAGTCAGATTGTAATCACGCCATGGAGTGAGGTGGAACACGTAGAGCCCAGTCCCGATGAGGGGCAGGACCAGCGACAGAAAGAGCAACGCGCATTGCCTGCGGTAGAAGCGGTGAGAGCGGAACATCCCTCGGCCAAGCAGCACGAGTACAGCTGCGTTGAGGAGCCCGGCCTCGGGCAGGAGGACCCAGTTATACCAGGGACCATAGTCCGCGTGCAGCACCGGGAAGGGTGCGGAACCGACGTCTATGTGGGGAGCCCCGCGGAACAAGCCGGCCGGATTGGCGAACGCGATTACCACCGTGGCCGCCGGGATGAGCCAAAGAAGTCCGGTGATCACCTTGGGGACGTCCTTCAGCCCCAAGAAACGGCGGATCATCTCCCACCAGCACACCGAGACGGTGGCGACTCCCAGGAACTGCAGATTGGCGAAGAGGATCTTGCTCTCCAACTCCACCGAGAGCATCTCGAACAGGTAGCCCACCGCCCAGATGATGAGCGTGACCAGGGTGGCCGCGAACCACCGGGCCACAGGGTCCCGGCGGTTGCCCCAGGCGACCGGCAGCAATGCGGCGAGTATCAGGGCCGCTCCGACAACGGGAAGGACGTGCGGGGTGAAGGCGATATTCATGTGCTGGGTCGAGCCTCCGATCACCGGCCATCTGGTCCATAATGTCGGTAGACGCGGGGCAGTACTTGAGGTCTCTCGGGTGATGTGCTGCCCTGGATGGCTCAGGATCAAGGGAGGAGACCGTGGATTGGGAGAAGGCGTCAAGCGAGTTGAACGATGTATTGGGACAAGCGGCCGAGCCTTTTCCGCTGGTGGAGAGGCGAAAGATGTTCGGCGGTCTGGCGCTGTTCATCAATGGGCATATGTTCGCCGGGGTACATGGACACAAGATCGTCCTTCGGCTGGGGGAGGTCGAGCGGGGGAAGGCCCAAGCGGAGGCAGGCGCGCAGCCGTTCGAACCCATGCCGGGCCGGCTGATGAAGGAATATGTGGTCGTGCCGGAGCCGGTATGGAGCAGCCCGGAAGCGCTCGAGGAGTGGCTGCGTAGCTCGGTCGAGTACGTAGGCGTGCTGCCTCCCAAGAAGCCGAAGCCGAAAAAGGCGCGGGTCGCGAAAGAAGGCGGCTCGTGAACGAGACACGGGCGGTCGGCGAGGTCTTTCCGGCTCGACCGACGCTCGAAGGAGCCGGGGTCCGGCTGAAGCGGGTCTTTGGATTCAACGAGGTGCCGAAGCTCGACCCGTTCTTGTTGTTGGACGATTTTCACTCGGACGACCCGGCTGATTACCTCGCTGGGTTCCCGTGGCATCCCCACCGGGGCATCGAGACCATAACCTATATCTTGCACGGGCGGGTGGAACACGGGGACAGCATGGGCAATTCCGGGGTCATCGGACCGGGCGACGTACAGTGGATGACGGCCGGGAGCGGCATCATCCACCAGGAGATGCCGGGCAGCAGCGCCGCGGGGGGCGGTTCCACGGCGCCCGGCGGCGGATCGACGCTGCTGTGGGGATTCCAGCTTTGGGCCAACTTGCCGGCGACCTCCAAGATGATGGACCCTCGCTACCAGGAGGTGAAGAACAGCCAGATCCCGCGGGTCGATCTGATGGGCGGAGCCGTCGCCCGTGTCATCTGCGGCTCGGTGAACGGTGTAACCGGTCCGGTACGTGACATCATGACCGACCCCGAGTACCTGGATATCTCTGTGCCCGCCGGCGCTCGTTTCGTACACCCTGTGCGCCGGGGTCACACCGTCTTCGCCTACGTGCTCGAAGGCACCGGTGATTTTGGCGAGGGGAGGGCTGAGACGGTGGGCCGGGAGCGCGCGCTCCTTTTTGGCGAGGGAGATCAGGCGGTGGTCGCCACGGCCCGGGAACCGGTGCGGTTCCTCCTGGTATCGGGGCGGCCGCTCAACGAACCCGTCGCTTGGCGGGGGCCCATTGTGATGAACACCGAGGCAGAACTGCGCCTGGCGTTCCAGGAGTATCAGGATGGGACTTTCATCAAGCACGGTCCTGCACCGCCCGCCGTGTCGTAGAATGAAGCCCCGGCGAGCCGCGCGCGGCTCGCATTTGGGTCAGATTCGAACTAGGAGGCGCTACTGATGGCTTGTTGGGATGCTCTGCTCCAGCCGCTACAGATAGGGGCGGTCACGACCAAGAACCGGATCGAAGCGGCGCCCACCCTTGTGTGTCTGGCCAACGTGGATGGGTCCATGTCGACTGAGCTGGTGGACTACTACAAGGCCAAGGCCCGGGGCGGAGCCGGTATCGTGACCGTGGGAGAGAGCGCGATCGATGCCGATTACGGCATCACCCACTCCGGGCAGCTCTTCCTCGACCACGACAACAAGATCTCCGGCCTGAGCCGCGTGGCCGATGCCATCCACCGTTACGGCGCTCTGGCGTCCATCGAGTTGTGCCACGGCGGGGGGCAGACCATGCCCGGTCTCATCGGCGATCGCGACCCGATCGCCCCTTCGGTGATGACGAGCCAACTGCACGAGGCCCTGCTCGGGCGCCGCATCGACGTGCAGGTCATGGATCACGATCTGATCGAGCAGGTGATCCAGAACTACGCCTCAGCGGCACTCAGGGTGAAGAAGGCCGGGTTCGACATGATCCTTCTGCACGGTGGTCATGGCTGGTTGTTGGCCCAGTTCACCTCCCCGCGCACGAACCGGCGCACCGACGAGTACGGGGGCAGCCTGGAGAATCGGGCTCGATTCCCCCTACGGGTGCTTACCCGGATACGGGAGGTGTGCGGACCCGACCTGGCCATCGAGTACCGCTTCAGCGCCGATGAGCTGGTGCCGGGAGGACTATGTCAGGAGGAAGGGATACGGTTTGCCCAGCTCATCGAGGACAAGATCGACTGCTTCCACGCCTCATGCGGGACCATGGGGGAGCTGAAGCTCATTCCCTACGTCCACCCCGCGTACTTCCTCCCTCAGGGCAGGAATGTCCACTTCGCAGCTAAGCTCAAGCAGGCTGTGAGCAAGCCGGTGACGGCGGTGGGCGCGATCGTGGACTTCGAGCTGGCCGAGCGCATCGTGGCCGAGGGCCAGGCCGACATGGTGGCGATGGCCCGGGCGCTCATCGCCGATCCGTGTCTACCCGGCAAGACTATCCATGGCCTGGAAGATGAGGTCATCCCCTGCATCCGCTGCAACGAGTGTCTTAACCGGGTGGCTCGGTTCATCCCGGTCCGCTGCACCACCAACCCGCGGACCGGCATAGAGACGGAACTGGCGTGCGTTCCGGCGGCTGCGCCGCGCAAGAAGAAGGTAGTGGTGGCCGGCGGCGGCCCGGCAGGGATGCAGGCGGCGATCGTGGCGGCCGAGCGCGGCCACGACGTCGTGCTGTTCGAGAAAAGCGACCGGCTGGGTGGCAATCTTATCGCCGCCTCGAGTCCGGCTTTCAAGGATGAGATGAAGCGGTTTCTGGACTATCTGGTGGGGCGGGTGCAGGCCCTGACCATCGACGTTCGCCTTGGCGCGCCCGCCGAAGCTGCCGTGGTGGCCGCCGAGAAACCGGACAATCTAGTGGTGGCCGTGGGCGCGGACCCTGCCCGGCCCGATATCCCCGGTCTGCAGGCCGCGAAAGTGGTCTGGGCGGGCGACGTTTCCGCCGATCTCGTCGACACTGGCGAGCGAGTCGTGGTAGCCGGCGGAGGGGGGATAGGTTGCGAGACGGCACTTCATCTGGCCCGCAAGGGCAAGAAGGTCATAGTGGTGGAGATGCTTGACGAGGCTGCCCTCGATTTCAATTTCGTCAACCGGAGCATGCTGCTCGATCTGCTGTCTGAAGCTGAGGTAGAGGTCCAGACAGGCGTGACCGTGGTAGCGGTGCACGACGACGGGGTGACGGTGGCCGATGGTGAGGGCCGCAACAGTGAGATCAAGGCGGATACCGTGGTGCTCGCGCTGGGGATGACCCCGCGCCGGGCTATCGTCGAGGCTCTGAAGGCGGCGGCGCCCCGAGTAACGGTGGTCGGCGACTGCGTCAAGCCGCGACTGATAATCGACGCGGTGCGCGAAGGCTTTCACGCCGTCGCGGAGCTGTAACGAAGAGGCGGCTCAGTCCATCACGGCGATTTCCGTCGGCAGGGACGCGCCCGCTGGCCGGCGGCCGGGGAGGGTCGGCCCGCGTTCGGCCGGAGTGTGCGTGCGCCGGGCGCGCCACCTGCGCCTATGGCCGTCCCGTTTGCGCCTGCGGCCGGCCCCGTTTGCGCGCACGGCCGCCCCGGCCTAGTCCTCGGGGATGGCGGAGATGGGGTCGAAAGACATCGCCTTCACGTACTCTCTTTGGAAGTCGGGATCGGTAGCCAGCTCGACGAATTCCACCTTGTCGGCTACCCAAGCCGCTTCCCGCCGCTTGCTCAAGCTCAACAGGGCAAAACGAGCTCCGTCGCCGGCGGCGTTGCCGACCGAGGTAACCGCCTCCGGCTCGCAGTCGGGCAACATCCCGATGGCCAGGGCGTGGTGCCTATCTATGTAGGTCCCGAAGGCGCCGGCCAGGATCACCCGGTCCGGCTTTTCGACCCCATAGGTGCGCAAGAGGATCTCAGCCCCGGCTCTCAAGGCGGCTTTCGCCAGTTGGATGGCCCGGATGTCCTTCAGAGACACGGTGATGCTTCGGTCGATGGCCGTCTCCTCCGGCCACGCGATCACGAACTTGCGCGGCTTGCCGTCTTCCAGGATCACGCGCTCGTGTGAGAGCTGGGGATCGAGATTGCCGTTGGGCAGGATCACACCGGCCTTGAGCATCTCCGCAGCGGCCTCGATGATCCCCGACCCGCAGATGCCGCGAGCTCCCACTTCGCCGGGCGGGTAACTCGTATGCCAACCCTCGAGGCCGATGACCTTGAAGCGCACATCGAGGGTGCCCGCCTCGATGCGTATCCGCTCGATGGCCCCTGGGGCGGCCCTCATCCCAAACTCGATATGCGAACCCTCGAGCGCCGGACCCGTGGCGCAGGAGGTGGAGAGCATCCGCCGCCGGTTGCCCAGCACCAGCTCGCCGTTCGTGCCGATATCGATGATAAGGAGGATCTCATCCTGGTCGTAGGGCGCTTCCGCAATGAGCACGCCGACGTTGTCCGCCCCCACGAACCCCGCCTCCACCGGAAGTGTGTGCAGGCGGCACCCGGGATGAAAGGTCAGGCCCACAGAGGACGCTCTGGCATCGATGGCCCCTTGCACAGCAGGGGCGAAGGGGGCCAGACCGAGAGCGCGCGTGTCGAGGCCCAAAAAGAGGTGGTGCATGGCGGTGTTTCCCACCATCACCACATCGAAGATATCGGTGAGAGCCGCTCCACTTCGTTCCACAGCCTTTTTGGCCAAGCTGTTGACCTCGGCGATGACCACCTCCTGCAACCGCCCCAGTCCCTCGGGGTGGTGGGCTACATGGTAGAGCCGGGAGATGACGTCGTCGCCGAACGCCACCTGAGGGTTCATGGCCGATTCCGTTGCCAGGATCTCGCCGTCGGCAAGATTGGTGAGGTACGCGGCGATGGTGGTCGTGCCCACGTCAAGCGCCAGTCCGAGCACTCGACGAGCGTCTCCAGCGGGCCGCACGTCCGCCACCGACTCGCCCCGCCACACGATCACCGTGAGGTCCCACTCGGCGCGGCGGACGACGCCAGGAAGGGTCCGCAGGACCTCCAGATCGAACTCCAGGCCTGTCAGCCCGTGCTGCTGCTCGAGCGCGGCCAGTAGCCGCTCGGCATCGGCGACCGGATCCTCCAGGGTCGGAGCCACGAGAACGATGTGGTAGCACTTGATGGCCGGATCGAGGGGCACGGTGCGCGCCCCGGCTTCCTTGCGCACCACCTGCTGCGTACGCCGGCTTTCCTCGGGGACGAACACCCGCGCGTTGCCCTCTACCTGCGTCTGGCAGGCCAACCGCGTGCCGGCAGCGATGGCCTCGGCGCCAAGGGCCTGCAACTCCACCTCCGTGGCAGCTGACACACTGTCGGCTGCCGATTCGATGCGCACCCGGCATTTCCGGCAGGTACCCTTGCCGCCACAGTTGCTCTCGATCTCCACCCCCAATTTCCGGGCAACGTCCAGCAGGACCTGCCCGTGGATTGCTGGTCCTCGGCGACCCGACGGCTGAAAGGTGACTATGTGCTCTGAGGCGGCCGAGGCGGCCGAGGCGGCCGCGGAGGTCGCGGAGGTCGGGGAGGCCGGGGTGGGGGCCGCTTCGCCCGGGACGGTCACGCTAATACCTCCCGTAATCACGGGCGGCCTTGACAAGTTGGAACACGTTCACGGGCGGTGCCTGCGGAGGTAGATCACAGCCGGCCATGAGTACGTAGCCACCCGCGTGGTGCTTGGCCGTCTCGATGCATTCGCGGGCCTGGGCGAGCACTTCCTCCGGTTTGCCCTCCTGGATCAGCGTCGGGTCGACGTTGCCGGCGATGATCTGCTCCGGGAACGTCTCCATGGCCACGGCTAGATCGACCTCTCGGCCGAAGCTGAGCACGGTTTGCTTCGTAACTGGGACCTGCTGCCAGTACTTGAGGTTCTTGTTCTGCTCCCCGCAGATGTGGATGAAGAAGCTGCCTACGCCCAGTTCCAGCACTCGAGTGTTGATCTTCTGTAGGTAGGGGAGCACGAAACTCTGGAACTGCTTGGGTGAGATGAGCATGTTCGACTCGGTGGCCGCCCCGTGAAATGCGGTGAGCCGCTCCGCCCCGAACTCCTTGACGTAGTGCTCTGCCACTTTGACGCAGAAGTCCGCCACCTTGTCCAAAACGATATGGACCAGTTCGGGCTTCTTGATGAGCCACGTCATCATCCGCTCTTCGCCGATGACCGAGCCGGCCCACGTGAGGGGAGAGCCGATCTGCATGGTGACCGGCATGCCGTACTCGGCCTGCTTGCGCGCCACGCCCAGAGCGATGGGGAGAGCGCCCGCCAAAGCGACATCCTCGGGCACCTGAAGGGAATAGACATCATCCTCGGTCTGGATGGGGGTGCGGGTGACCACCGGAGCCCCCGAGTACTTCTTGACGGGGAATTCGATATCGCCCCCGAACTCCCAGCCTCCTGCCGAGGCGTAGGCGTAGAGAGGGCCGCCATCATAGCCATACATGTCGGCCGCCAGCAGCTGGCAGCGGAAGCTCTGCTCGGCATCGTCGAAGACCCGGGCGAGCGGCTCCCCGCAGACAACGGCGCAATGGCCGAAGACGAAGGGGATCACCGGGACGCGGTCGGGTCTGTCGCCCCTCATGAGAGCTCCCATCCGCTCCGCGCTTGTCATCGTCTCGCACCACATGGTCATCGTCTCCTATCAGGTAGTCGAATCAACCTCGTCGCCCGCGGGCGGCCGCGGCGCCCCCCACTCGTCCCTGCTGATCCGCATCACTACATCCCTGGGAAGAGCCAGTCCGGATGCCACCTCGATCGTCTTGACAAGACCACTCGGCACCGGGCAGGCAGCATGCACGCAGTGTGCGTAGGCGGTCCGGAGCGCCGGGGGCAGCCCGCTCCTCAGGCCGATCTGTTGCAGGGCGTCTACCTCCTGCAGTTCGCCCGGGATGTTCTGCACGTGTGGGCAGGTACTCTCTAGCGTTACCCGCACGATGTATCCCTCGATCTTCGCGGCACTCACCGTCGTACGGTGGCCGCAGACTCCGGCCTCGATCTCAACGACCGCCATCGGTTTCTCTCTCCAGGGACGTACGAGGGCTCATGCCCCTACCAGCTTGAGCGCCACCCGGGCCGCCTCCATGGCATTGTCCCCGTAGCCGTCCGCTCCCCACTCATCCGCCAAGTGCTGATTCAGCGGCGCGCCTCCTATGAGGATCTTGGTATTGGGCAACTTGGCCTTGAAGTCGGGCAGATAGTCCTTGATGGCGATGATGGTCGTGGTCATAAGGGCTGACAGGCAGAGGATGTCCGCGCTCACCCGCTGGCATTCCTCCACGAACTTCTCCATCTGCACATCGCGGCCCAGATCGTGGATCTCGAACCCGTTGACTTCCAACATCATCTTAACGAGATTCTTGCCGATGTCGTGGATGTCGCCCTGGACGGCGCCGATCACGGCGACGCCTCGGCTGCTGCTCGCACCTGCGGAGCCGGCGACCAGCGGCTGCAAGATACCCAAGCCGGCGTAAAGAGCTTCCGATGAAACCATCAACTCCGGGACGTAGCACTCGCCCTCCTCGTAGAGGCGTCCCATCTCGGCCATGCCGGCCGCCAGGCCGCCCATGATGGCTTTCTGGGGGTCGACGCCGCCCGCTACAGCAGCACGAGCGGCCTGTTGCGCTGCTTCCTCGTCGCCATCGATGACAGTCCGCTTAAGTTGCTCGAGGATGGTCGTTTCGTCTGTCATCGCTCTACCTCCTAATAGCGTCCGTATTCGCGGCACGCCGTTACCATCTGGCTCACGTTCACCGGCGGAGCTTGGGGCGGTACCTCACAGCCGGTCATCAGGGCGTAGCCGCCGGTATGGTCCTTGCCTTCTTCGATGCACTCTCGGCAAAGAGAGATCACTTCCTCGGGCGTGCCTTCCTGTATCGCGACCGGGTCGACGTTCCCCATGATGACGCAGCCGGGGAACGCCTGGCCGGCAGTGGAGAGAGAGATCTCCCTACCCACGCTGATCATGCCCCGGTTGCCGTAGCTCAGCTGGGACCAAAGGGGCAAGTTCTTGTTCTGTTCCCCGCAGATGTGGCTGAGGAAGATGCCCACTCCCATCGCGGTGAGCCGCTCATGGATCTCTTTCAGGTAGGGGAAGGCGAACGCTTCGAACTGTTTGGGGGAGTAGAGTTTGTTGGTCTCGATACACAGATCGAAAGCCATGATGCTCTCGGCCCCGAACTCCCTTACCCAGTACTCGGCTTTCTGCAGGATGAAGTCGGTGATGACCCGCAGTACGTGGTGCACGAGGTCGGGCTTCCTGATGATCCAGAGCATCAAACGCTCTTCTCCGCACACCGAACCGGCCCACGTGAGCGGTGAACCGACCTGCACGGTCACCGGCATCCCGGCTTCGTGCTGCAATCGAGAGAATTCGAGGGCCACGGGGATGGTGCCCACGGAGGTTATGTTCTCGGGCATCGTGAGGTTCCAGGCGTCGTCCTCGTTCTGCACCGGATTCCTCTTCATCATGGGGGCGCCGGTGTACTTGCGGTAGGGGAACTCGATCTCGCCCCCGAACTCGGCGCCGCCGGCATTGGCCCAGCCATGTAGGACGAGGCCGTCGTACCCATACATGCGCATGGCGTTGCGCTGGCAGGCAAGGCTCATCGCGGCGTCGTCGTAGACCTTGGCGATGGGCTTGCCGTTCACGACAGCCGTATGGCCTAGGATGAACTGCAGACAGGGCACGCGGTCGAGCTTATCGCCCCGGATCAAGGCTTCCCAGCGTTCCTGGGATGACATCTGGTCGCACAGCACATTGCCCCCCTTGGGCGTCGGGTCGTTGTAGGACGGTCACCGGCGGGCCTAGGCCGGCGCGCCCGGCCGCTCCGCTCGATTATATGCTGGCTCCCGGTTTTGGACACGCTCCGTGGCTTTCGCACCCGCCCTGGTCGCCGCCTGGCTGGTCCAGGGCGGGATGCCGGGTGGGCCGCGCCCGTCGGTCTCACTGCGCCCAGCGCAGCGCTCTCTCCACAGCCCTTTCCCACTCCCGGTAGAGGTGTTGCTGCTCCTCTGGGGCCATCCGAGGTTCGAAGACCCGGTCGGTTCCCGCTAGGCCCCGGATATCGGCCTCCGACCAGAAGCCGACCGCCAGCCCGGCCAGGGCGGCGGCGCCGAGGGCCGTGGTCTCCCGAACGCGCGGCCGAACGACGGGGATCCCTAGGATGTCGGCCTGCAGCTGGAGAAGAAAGTCGTCACCGGCAGCCCCTCCATCGGCACGCAGAGCCGCGACTTCGACTCCTGAGGTCCGGCGCATGGCGTCAAGGACCGCGCGGGTCTGGAGGCAGATAGCTTCCTCGGCGGCTCGAGCCAGGTGCTCGCGCCGCGTGCCTCGAGTAAGACCGATCAGCAAGCCTCGGGCATACGGGTCCCAGTAGGGAGCCCCCAGGCCGGTGAGGGCCGGCACGAAATAGACGCCGCCGTTGTCGGGGGCTTGGGCCGCGAGCGGACCTATGTCGGAGGGCGTCTCGAAGAGCCCGAGGGCGTCGTGCAGCCACTGGACCGCGCCCCCGGCCATGAAGACCGATCCCTCGAGGGCATAGGTCACTTCTCTGGAATCGGGGCCTAGAACCCAGGCGACGGTGCCGAGCAATCCGTGCTGCGGCCGGACCGGCTCGGAACCCACGTTCATGAGCAGGAAGCAGCCCGTACCATAGGTGTTCTTGGAGTCGCCGGGCGTCAGTGCTCCCTGGCCGAAAAGCGAGGCCTGTTGATCCCCGGCCAGCCCCGCGATGGGGACCGCGGCCCCCAGCCATCGGGGCTCGGTCGGCCCGATCACCTCCGACGAGGAGCACAACTGAGGCATGATCGCGCCGGGAACGCTGAAGAGATCGAGCAGGTCGTCCGCCCACTCGAGGCTCTGCAGATCGAGCAGCATGGTGCGCGAAGCGTTGCCGCGATCGGTGACATGGCGGCGGCCGCCGGTGAGCCGCCAGACGAGGAAGCTATCGATCGTACCGGCTCGGAGTCGCCCCTTCGCCAGCAGCTCCGACGCGCCTGGGCGGTTGGCGAGGAGCCACTCGATCTTCGTCGCGCTGAAGTAGGGGTCGATACGCAGGCCGGTCCGGGCCTCGATGGTCGGTCCGAACCCAGCTCGCTCTAACTCGGTGCAGCGACCCGCCGTCCGGCGGCATTGCCACACGATGGCGTTGCCCAGCGGGGCACCGGTCGCCGCGTCCCACAGGAGAACCGTTTCCCGCTGATTGGCGATGCCGATGGCTGCCAGATCCGCGGCTTCCAGGCCCGCCTGCTCCAAAGCGAGCCGGCATGAACGAAGTTGGGTGCTCCATATATCCTCGGGGTCGTGCTCCACCCATCCGGGTTCCGGATAATGCTGGGGAAACGCCTCTTGTGCGGCTCCGATAAGGGCCCCATCGTGGTCAAAGACGATCGCCCGGGAGCTCGTGGTCCCCTGGTCGAGCGCCATAAGAGCTTTGCCATCACCCGCCGTCTGCGCCTCCTCGGTCTGCGCGGTCCAATCGCGTACGACCCATCTCCTCTCTGGGTACGCTGCACGTACAATAGGATAGTCCGCACAGATCGAGCAAGTCCGATGTGGCCGGGACCGGGGGCGGCGGTAGATGGAATGGAATGAGCCTCTCTTCAGGGAGGGGTCTGGGCGTAACGGCCGGGTGGGGGTGCTGGTGAGCCATGGCTTCGGCGGCTCGCCTCGCGCAGTCCAGGAACTCGCCCTCCGGCTGGTGGATGCAGGTCACACCGTGGCTCTCCCCTTGCTGGCCGGTCACGGTCTAACCCCCGAGGCGATGGAGCGGTCTCGGTGGACCGAGTGGACGGCGGATGTGGAGCGGGCTTATGCGTGGCTGCGGGATCGGACGAACGAGGTCTTCGTCTCGGGGATCTCGATGGGGGGGACCCTAGCCTTATGGTTGGCGGAGCACCATCCGGAGGTGGCCGGTCTGGTTACGGTGAACGCGGTGCTTCGGCACCCCCAGGAGCGCGCGATGCGCACCCTTGGACTTATCGGCGTCCCCCGGTGGGCTAAGGCCGTCGGAAACGACACCAGACTTGCAGCTGTTGACGAGAAGGCGTACGAGCGGATTCCCGCGCGCTCCACCCGACAACTGGCTCTGCTCCTCGCCGACGTGCGCAGGGGCCTTCCCCTCATCCGGTGTCCGGCTCTTCTCTTCTCGTCTGTCGTGGACCACGTGGTTCCTCCGGCGAACCAACCCGAGATCTACGCGACGATCTCTTCCACCGACAAGAGCCTGGTCGAACTCCGCGATTCCTACCACGTGGCGACCATGGACCACGACAAGGAGCGCATCTTTGCTGGAACTCTGGAGTTCATAGCGCAGCATTCTCAGACCACTTAGACTTTTCACCAAACAAAAAGCCTCTGCCTTTGTACATTTGGCGATTGTGCACATTCTGTCAGTCAATAACATAGATTACTTACGCTTCTGCCCGCATGGGCAAGGGCGGTCACGTATTCTCGCGGGGTGGCAAATCGCTTAGGAGGTCTAGCCGAATGAATCTCTCTCACACCGGATCGAACGAGGCGCTCGACACCAGGAATCGCTCGCGTGATGTCGCGGCAGGGTCGGGGGTCTGTACGCGGTGCATGGCAGATTGCCAGGGTAACTGCGACGTTTTCAAGTCCTCCTTCCGGGGCCGCGAAGTGATCTACCCCGGTCCCTTCGGGGAGATGACGTCGGGCGGCGACAAGGATTATCCCGTCGACTACTCGCATCTCAATATCCTCGGCTTCGCTTCGGGCGCGAAGGCGATCGACGAGGCCAACCCGAACAAGGCCATCTTCCCCGAAGTCGACACCACCGCGGTCTACGGCCATATGCGCCCGGTGCGCATGCGTATGCCCGTGTTCACCGGGGCTCTCGGCTCCACCGATATCGCTCGCGAGTATTGGGAGACGTTTGCCATCGGGGCGGCGATCTCGGGTATCTCGTTGGTGGTGGGCGAGAATGTCTGCGGCATCGACCCTCAGGCGGAATTCTACAAGGATGGCCGCATCAAGCGCTCACCCGAGATGGAGCGGCGGATCAAGCTCTACAAACAGTGGCAAGAAGAATATGGCGATATCATCGTCCAGCTCAACGTCGAAGACACCGCTTTCGGCGTAGCTGAGTACGTGGTCGAGAAGCTCGGGGTGGAGACCATCGAGATGAAGTGGGGTCAGGGCGCCAAGTGCATCGGCGGCGAAATAAAGATCCGCGATCTCGACCGAGCCATCGAATTGCAGCAGCGGGGTTATATCATCACCCCCAATCCCAGCGTTCCCGCGGTGCGCAGGGCTTTCGAGAGCGGCGGGATCAAGGAGTTCGAGCGCCATTCCCGGCTGGGTTTCATCGACGAAGAGAGCTTTCTGCGTGCGGCCGAGCATCTGCGCCGGACCGTGGGTGTGAAGCGGGTCACCTTGAAGACCGGCGCATATGGGTACCCGGAGCTGGCGCGGGCCATAAAGTGGTCGTCCAAGGCGCGAGTCGACCTGGTGACCATCGACGGTTCCGGCGGGGGCACCGGCATGAGCCCCTGGCGCATGATGGAGGAGTGGGGTGTGCCCACCTTCTACCTCCAGGCTATGGCCTACGAATGCGCCAAGCGACTGGCCACCCGGGGCGAGTGGACTCCCGACCTGGCCATGGCAGGCGGTTTTTCGACCGAGGACCACATCTTCAAGGTACTGGCCATGGGTGCCCCCTACTTCAAGGCGGTGTGCATGGGTCGGGCGCTCATGATCCCCGGATTCGTGGGCAGCAACATCGAGGGCGTGGTGGGCAACGGGACTCGCTCCGGCCTCTGGAAAGAACTGCCGACGCCGGTCAAGAAGTATGGCCAGACGCCAGAGGAGATCTTCGTCACCCACTCCACTCTCAAAGAGAGATTTGGCCCGAAGATGGACAAGATCCCGCTCGGCGCAGTGGCCATCTACACCTTCGTGGATAAGTTGAAGACCGGCCTGACCCAGTTCATGGCAGGGGCGCGCAGTTTCCGTCTCGATACCCTGACCCGCAGCGACGTGGTCGCCCTCACCCAGGACGCCGCGAAAGTCTCGGGCATACCGTACGTCATGGACGCCTTCAAAGAAGAGGCAGAGAAGATCCTCGACAGCTGAGTCTCGGCGCTTATCGGTCTAGTGCCGGTGTTCGCCGGGAGCCGCGCGGGAGCTGGTTGCGTGAGAACGACAGGGGGCGCGCCCAGGACGGGCGCGTTCCCGCGACGTTTTCTCTGACCGCAAGACCGCCTGGGCGCCGGGCGCTCCGGCGGCTCCGAGCAAGACCTCACTCGACGCCCAGGCGGGCGGCTTCCTCGGGAGCCTGCTGCTTCAGCAGCTCAAAGTCAGCGTACTGGGTGAGGATGTTGAAACTGGCCAGAAGGTTGGCGAATTCTTGGTCGCCGCCCGAGTAGTTCTCATAGAGGGTCTTGTAGCTCATGTACCAAGCCTCGTCGCCTGCGGCCTCCAAAGCCGCCTCCGTCCGAAGCCCCGCCTGCGCCCTGTCACCGGTGCTGAGCGCTTCTCTCTGCCGTCCAAGCTCAACCAGCTTGCCGATGTACTCATCTTTCAGCTGCTCCACCTGGCTCCGGACCGCGGCGGCCTCAGGCTTGCTTTCCAACAAGGCGGCCAATCTCTGGATAGCTTCCGACCAGGTGGACACGACGGCATCCCCCAATTCGCCGGGGCTCATTCTCGCAGCCGGGGATGTGGTCGACACCGAGTCGCCGTCTGCGTTTGTGGCACCGCCCGTGTCGGACGCGCTGCCTCCGCATGCGGCCGACAGCGCGATAGCGAACACGCACGCGAGACAAGCGAACACCATGCCGGGTCTTGTCCACCGTGATGTGCGGGTGTGCCGGGACGTGGGAAAACGCGGATTCGTCATCGGAGTCCCTATCTCACAGTCGACCCTACGGGACGCCATGTTAGCAGGGCTCAGCGTAAGGGGGCTACGATACCGTGGCGGAGTTTGAGCGCGACCACCTGCAGAACGGCCTCATCGAGCCGGGACGGCGCCAACCGCCCCGTCCGCACCGCTTCGACTATGGCGTCCCGTATCTGCAGTTGCCGGGCCAGGGTGCCCGTGGAGATAAGAAGATCGCAGCCGGCCTCCAGAGCGGCCACCGCCGCCTCTCCCGGCGCGGCTCCTTCCCTCGTCCCATTCGACCCCGCTGCGGCCATCTCCAGATCGTCGGCTATCACCAGGCCGGTGAAGCCCAAATCCCCTCGGAGAAGGCCACTGATTATGGAGGCAGACTGGGACGCCGGTCGCTCCGGATCGTATGCTGTTGCGACTATATGGGCCATCATGACTCCGTCGGCGCCGGCGGCGAGTGCGGCTCGGAACGGGGGCAGGTGAATGGCTTCGAAATCCGCTCGGGTGGCGTCCGAGATCACTTCCTCCCCATGGGTGTCGCCGGAGGCACTGCCGTGGCCGGGGAAGTGCTTCACCACCGAGATCAACCCACCCCGGCTGAAGGCCTTGGTCACTGCGGCGACGAAATCAGCCACGAGGGCAGCGTCGCCTCCGTAGCTCCTCCGATAGAGAAAGGACGTCTTGTCTGCGACCACATCGGCCACCGGGGCGAGGTTCATGTTCACCCCTAGGTCCAGCAGCCCGGCGGCCGTCTCTGCCGCGAGGCGGCCCGCTTCTGCGGGCGAAGAGCTCTCTCCGAGCGTTCGGGCCGCAGGCACGTCCGGCACGCCTTTGCGGAGGCGTTGCACGGATCCGCCCTCTTGGTCCACGGCCATGAACATCTCTATCCCCGATCCGAGATCAGCGGCCGCCTGTTGCAGGGCTGATGTCAACGCACGTATCTGCGCCGTTCCGGTAATATTCCGTTCCAGGAGCAGGATGCCGGCGGGGGGGCCCTCGGCCAGCAGTTCGCGGGTGCCTGCAGAGAGAGTGGTGCCATCGATCGCGAGCAGCAACACTTGCGCGGCCTTCTGGCGCAGAGTCATGCCCTCGAGTAGCAGTTCCGCGGGAGATACCTGTGTCGTGGATGTCGCGGCCAGAGAGGTCGTGGTCGCGACGGTTGCGGGGGTCGCGGAGGTCGCAGTGGCCGGCGACGCGGTGCCTGTCGAGGTCGCGCCCGAGATCTCGCTGCTGCCGTTTGGACTGCCGCATCCGATCGCCACTCCACCGCAGATGCAGAACACGAGACAGGAGAAGATCGCACATCGCTTCATCTGCCTAGGATACCGCCCCGGCCGCAACGCTATACTGGCAGCGATCGCCGATGCCTGAGACCCCCGACATCGAAGCCTACATCGAAGCTCTCAGGCCCCGTGTCATCGGACAGGAGTTTCACGGGGTCCGTCTGGCCAGTCCCTTCCTGCTGCGCACGGTCGATCCCCCTCTAGGAGCCGTGGCCGGCGGTCGGGTCGAGGGAGTCGAGCGGCTTGGAAAACGTGTCGTTCTCGAGGTCGGGGAGCTGCCCGACGTGACGGCTTCTGTCCCCCCTCCTCCGACGCCTACGGCCCCGCTCTTCCTGGTGATCCATCTGATGATCGCCGGCCGACTGCATTGGAAGAAAGGGGGCTCGGCCATCCCCAGGGGCTCCGGATTGGCCGCGTTCGATTTCGGCACCGGCGGCCTGATCCTCACCGAGGCGGGTAAGAAGCGGCGGGCTTCGCTTCGCCTGGTGCGCGGGCGGGAAGCTCTTTCGGACCTGGATCCGGGAGGGATGGAGGTCCTGGGCTCGAGTCTGGAGGAGTTCGGCGCGGTCCTTCGGGAGAAGAACCGAACGCTCAAGCGGGTCCTGACCGATCCTCATGCGCTCAGTGGTATCGGCAACGCGTATTCTGACGAGATCCTCCACAGAGCCCGGCTATCTCCCTTCAGACGGACAAGGACTCTGGACGCGGCTGAGATGGCCGGCTTACACGCCGCGTCCCTTGAAGTGCTAGGAGAATGGACCGAGCGCCTGCGGGCAGAAGCTCGGAAGGGTTTTCCCGAGGGAGTCACAGCTTTCCGCCCCGAGATGGCGGTGCATGGGCGCTTCGGTTCCCCGTGTCCCACGTGCGGGGCAGCCATCCAACGAATCGCCTACGTCGACCACGAATGCGACTACTGTCCGAGATGTCAGACCGGGGGCCGGATCCTGGCTGACCGCGCTCTGTCGCGTCTATCGAAAGATGATTGGCCTAGAGGCGCCCGTCCCCATCACGACCCGGAGGTGTAGAAGATGAGTCGCCCCTCGCTTTCAGACTTCCTTACTAATCTGGACCAGCCCATGCCGTGGCCGGAAAAGCTGGCCAAGCTTACCCGCAACCTCTGGCGCAGGGTCTTGCTGCGGCAGAACTGCTGTGGCCACCTCGGAGAACCCGGTTGTTGAAAAACCCATTCGTCGCCCCGGGAGGGCGAACACGCTGTGACCCACTCGGAACATCCGCATCACTGAGATGGTCTAGCTCTCTGCAAGCCGGGCTGCTAGAATCTCATTAAGCGTGGAAAGGAGGTGGTCCCAATAGACAGTATGCCTAGCAAGCGCAGCGGCCATTGGACCGGAGGTGGCGCTCGCCTTTAGTCGTTGGATTCCCGACTGACGCCTTCCGACGGCGCCTTCGGGGTCGCAGCGCTGCACAAGAGCTTTAGGAGGCCGTCTCGGCGACGAGACGGCCTCCGGCGTTGTGGCCGGTCATCGACCCCCATGCTATCCTGAACGCGTAGTGTATGGTCACGCGGTGATGGGGACGCGCGTGGCCGGTGCCACCGCAGGTGACTCCGATTTCATGTCCCACGCGTGCGCGCGAACGCGCACAGTCGGGGATGTCCTAAATGCGTTTGTTGGACTAGGCTGAGATGACCGACCAGGCCTTGCGCCTCCTCTTGATCAATCCTTCTAACCCGCTCGTCAGCATGGCAAAGACCAGCGGGAGCCGTTGGAACCGCTACCGGGCCTGGCAGCCGCTCAGTCTCATGGTGCTCGCCGGTCTGACGCCCCCAGAGTGGCACGTCGAGATCATCGACGAGAATCTTGGCGTCCCCGACCACGGGACCATAGCTCGGCCGGACCTGGTGGGCATCACCGCCTTCACCTCTCAAGCGAACCGGGCCTACGAGGTGGCCGCCAGTTTCCGCGCACTGGGCGTGCCCGTGGTGATGGGCGGGATCCACGCCACCATGAGGTTCGACGAGGTGGCCGCTCGCGTGGATTCGGTACTGACGGGGGAAGCTGAGGGAGTGTGGAAGCTCCTACTCGAGGATGTCAAGCGGGGCCGGCTGCGCCCTCGCTACGATGGCGGACTTGCACAGGCGCAGGACGTCCCCCCAGCCCGGCACGATCTGCTGCCCCCCTCCTATGCCTTTGGCGCCATCCAGACTACCCGAGGCTGCCAACTCAACTGCAGCTTCTGCAGCGTCACCGCTTTCAACGGTTCCCGCTATCGCCAAAGACCGATAGCGGACGTGGTCGGGGAGTTCCGTTCCATACCGGAGAAGCGGGTGCTGATCGTGGACGACAACCTTATCGGCACCGGACCGACGCAGATGCGCAGGGCCAAGGAGCTGTTTCGGGCGATGGCGGAAGCCGATCTGGGCAAGCAGTGGGTGGGCCAGGCCACCATCAACTTTGCGGATGACGAGGAACTGCTCGAGCTCGCGGCGAAGTCGGGCTGCATCGGAGTCTTCGTCGGGTTCGAGTCGCCCACCCCGGAGGGGCTGGCGGAGGTGGGGAAGAAGTTCAACCTGCTCAAGCATCGGGATCTTCGAGAGTCCGTTCGCCGCATCCAGAAGCACGGGATCCTGGTGGTGGGCTCGTTCATCATCGGTCTCGACGTCGATCAGCCCGGCATCGGCCGGCGGGTCGCCGGAGCGGCCAATCGATACGGTGTGGACAATCTCAACGTCCTATTCCTCACACCCCTGCCGGGGACCCGGCTGTGGGAGCAGATGAAGGCTCAGGATCGAATCCCCCTCAAAGCCTTTCCGGCCGACTGGAAGTACTACACCCTCACCTACCCCGTCGCCCGTTACCAGCACTTGTCGCTGGCTGAGGCCATCGGTGAGATGGAGGAGTGCAATCGCGACTTCTATTCGGTTCCCCGCATCCTTTGGCGGATGGGCGGTCACGTTTCCCGTGGCCGCAACCCCCTCTTCACCCTGGTGAGCAACTTCTCCTCCCGACGTAATTCCGAGTTGTTCCGCCGTCGCTACGCGGACTTCCACGGTCAGGAGGGAGCGAGGTTCGAAGCGGTCCCGCCGGTGCCCGTTAACGTCGGAGGAAAGCAGGGATAGCGTCGGCCACGTCGGCGAGTGCGTCGCCTAAGACCGAGTAGCCGGTCACGACGCATCCCCATCGGCGCGAGCGACGGCGTCCGGCTTTCCCCTTTCGCTGAGGAGAGGCGCGAGGTGGTCGCAGACCCAGGCGACGTAGCCTGGGCATCTTTCTCGGGCTTCGCTCTTCCGGAACGCCTTGTACCCGTCGGGGGTACTGAGGTCATGCCCTGTGAGCTCCACGCATCTGCGCGAGCCGAATTCGGCGGCGAAGTCACGCAACAGGTTCTGCAGTTGGTCAGACGTGAGGGGGGGTCGGTCGGTGACCTGCTCGGGAAGCCGGTAGTCTCGCAGGCCCAGGGCCAGAGCGGCTCCCGTCACTGCCCCGCAGGCCTCACCCATGCCGACCATGCCGCCTCCGAAATAACGGGCAGCCACGACCAGGTCGGGATCGAGCCCCGTCACGAGCAGCGCGAAACGGAGCACGGCTTGTGCGCAATTGACATGGTCTGGACCGGGATCGGCAAATCGAGCCAGGGCATCCGCCTTGGCGATGTCTGGCTTGACAGTGGTCACGGGTCTTCTCCTGAACTCAAGTGCGTCGCGTCGTCTCAAGACGCCAATCTATCACGGCTGCGTCCGGTGACCGTCTGCAGGCAGGGGCGCTCACGCTGGGTGACGCACAGGTGACACGCTCTTCCCCGAGTGACCTTCGCGTTCAGCGTGTGGCCACCGGGTCCGGCGTGGTCGGTGGCCGCATCGGGGTAATGCTGGCCGCTAGCAGCCCTCCTCAAGGTCCGTCAGCAACCGGAGCAGGAAAACAGCACCGGACCCCACTGTGATGACGGCCCCCGTGATCACGATGCCTCGGCCGAAGGTCGATATCTGGCCCATGTAGCCGAGCCCGGTGGGTAGCAGACCGCCTCCCAGGATGAAGGCCGCGGGCGGAGCGAGGGCGGCCGCTATGCTGCGTAGAGTGGGCTGTACGATGCGGGAAAGAGCGCCGAACGCCGGAGGAAAGAAACTGACCGCAAACGCAGCCATGAAGAAGATGCTCAGCTTGAGTCCTACCCCCGACAGACTTCCCACGAGCACCGCCATGATCCCGGTGAGAAAGAGGAAGATGCCCATGGTCTTCTTCTCGCCGATGCGAACGGTCACCCACCCGGAGACGAAGACCATGACCAAAGGAGATATGTTGGCCAGGCCGAGGAGCGTGTTCGCCGAACCACTGGTCATCCCCCGCTGTTCGGTCAGGTAGAGGGGCAGCATCGTGTAGACTCCCACCTGGGCGCCCATACCCAGGGCGAACAAGAAGATCATCACCCAGAAGGAGCGCGTGCGGAGGACCGGCTTGACTGCGGAGGGGCTGGGAGGATCGCCCGGAAACGATCCGACTCCGGGGAATGCCAAAAAGACCAACCCGAGCACCGCCGTGAGTCCTGCCAACCACACCAGCGTCATGTTCCATGAGAACCAGGTGAGCAGCCCGACGGCTATGAGGGGGCCGGCGACCAAGCTCAGCGGGGGCCCCAGTTGCTGGACCGAGAGAGCCCTGCCCCAATCGGCGGGCCTGACTATGGCGGTGATGGTGGCCACCGAGGAGGGCAGATGGAGACCCGAGAACACTCCCAGGACGATCAAGACCCCTCGTAGGGCCCACACCGAGTCGGCGAAGTAGGCGGCGAACAGGGCGGCGCTCACGCCGAACACAGAGATCAGGAGAGCTCCGCGATGGTTCACGCGGGCCGAGACGAGCCCCGCCACGAGCGAGCCCGCAAGCGCTCCGAGGGCGCTCAAGAAGAACAGCGAGCCCGCTTGCCCTGGGGTGATCGCGATGTCCTCACCGATAGACGGCAGCAAGGGCGAGAAGACGAAGCGCCCGATGAACATGAGAAAGAAGAGCGCGGTGACAAAGACAACGGTCCCCGCGACCGCGCGGAAGGGCTGAGGAGTGGGACAGGCTTTGCTCATTGCGGAGAAAGGGTACCATCACAGGAGATGCTTGCGCATCGACTCGCGTTCGTAGTATTTTCAAGAGCACAGAATCAGGCGTCAGACTCAAATCAGAGATTCCGCAGGCTTGGGAAACGGGGGTGTGTCGAGACGATCGATCGAGAGAGGTCACCAGAAGTCGCTGATCTGTAGGGAATCATCGAGTCGTCGGCCACAGAGTCAAGGGGGGGCCATGCCGAACTCAGAGGATCAAACTACCGTCAGGAAAGAAGAGGAGACCACTCCCGGGGCGGCGTCGCTTAGCCGTCGCGAGTTCTTGCGGATCGCCGGTCTTGCCGGTGCCACTTTGGGCGTGGGGGCCGGGCTGGGTGGAGTGATCGCCGCGTGCGGCGAAGCTGCGGAAACCACAACCACTGCCGGCGTCACCACCACTGCCGGCGTCACCACCACTGCCGGAGCCACCACCACGGTCTCCGCGGGCCCGGAGGCCGGGCGGGAGCTCAAGATCGGGTTCGTGACGCCACAGACCGGCCCGATCGCTTTGTTCGGCGTCCCGGATCAGTACTGCGTGCAGCGCTGGACCGACGCGGTCGCAGGTGGGCTTGTCTGCGGAGACGGCAAGAATCATCCCATCAGCATCCTGGTCAGGGACAGCCAATCAGACAGCAACCGGGCGGCGCAGGTGGCGGGCGACCTCATCACCAACGACGCGGTAGACGTCATTATGGCGGCCTCCACGAACGACACCGTCACCCCGGTCGCCGGACAGGCCGAGGCTTTGGGATGCCCAATGTTCTCAAATGACGCTCCCTGGCAGGCCTACTATCTAAGCCGGAACCCGCCGCCCGAAGGCTTCAAGTGGACGTGGCACGCGTTCTGGGGTCTCGAGGACATCATCGGGACGTTCCAGAGCATGTGGGACGGCATGCAGACCAACAAGAAGGTCGCCGGCATGTGGCCCAATGACGCCGATGGCAACGCCTGGGCGGACCCCAATTTGGGATTCCCAGCCATTCTGCCCCAGGGCGGGTACCAGGTCGTCTACGCCGGCGGCTACCAGAATGGCACCGAGGACTACACGTCCATAATCACCGAGGCCAAGCGAGAGGGCGTCGAGATCCTTACCGGTGTCCCCATACCGCCCGACTTCCCGGTCATGTGGAATCAGATGCTCCAGCAGGGCTTCCAGCCCCCGGTGGCGACGGTCGGTAGGGCGCTCCTGTTCCCGTTGGGCATGGAAGCCATCGGCCCGACCGGTTACGGCCTGTCGACTGAGGTCTGGTGGACGCCGAGGCACCCGTTCAAATCCTCGCTCACCGGGGAGACGTGCCAGGAGTTTGCAGACGACTTCGAGCAGCGCACGGGGCTTCAATGGACGCAGCCCCTCCTGCACTACGGCGTGTTCGAGGTCGTGGTGGACGCCCTCAAGCGGTGCGCCGATGTAGACGACAAAGAAGCGGTCGTAGCGGCCATAAGCACCACCAAGATGGAGACCATCGGCGGACCGATCGACTTCACCTCGCCGGTCGACCCGAATTCTCTGCATCCGGTCCCGAACGTATACCGGACCCCGCTGGTCGGTGGTCAATGGGTCAAAGGGTCCGGCAAGTGGGACTTCGACCTGGTCGTCGTCGACAACAAGATGGGTCCCGCGATTGGCAAGCAGGCGGCGCTTGTGCCCATAAAGTACGCATAGAGCACGCAGGGCGCGGGGCCCTTCCACGCACTAATCGAGGCTTCTCGAGCAGCGGAGCCGGGTCGACCGGCTCCGCTGCTGCATTTGGGATTTGACCGCGCGTTGTAGTTCGGGTAGCGTTAGCGGTAGGGGTGTCAGGCCTTGGCTCTCGCCCCGGCATCAAAGTGCGAGCGGAGGTCTAAGGAATGGGCAAAGTAGAAAGACTGACTAACAGCACCACGGGGGGGCCGGTCTTCGTCGACGTGAAGGACGGCAAGATTCTGCGGATCACGCCGATGGATCTCGACGATACCGACGCTGCCTCATGGACCATCGAAGCGCGGGGGCGTACCTTCACCCCGCCCCGCAGGACCACCGCCATGCCTTACACGGTGGGTCACAAGTCCATGATCTACTCGCCCAAGAGGATACTGACGCCGCTTAAGCGGGTCGATTTTGATCCGGGCGGCGAGCGCAACTGCGAGAAGCGGGGCGAGTCCGGGTACGAACCGATAAGCTGGGACGAGGCGCTGGATATCGTCTGCAGCGAGATCAACCGCGTCAAGCGCACG
Organism: bacterium; assembly: GCA_043801935.1. Taxonomy (GTDB): domain Bacteria; phylum Actinomycetota; class Thermoleophilia; order RBG-16-64-13; family RBG-16-64-13; genus JAZDLO01. The sequence goes on along the minus strand of JAZDLO010000114.1, from coordinate 11,918 downwards.
GTAGGTCCGGGGTCCATTCTGACCACGTGCGGGTCGCATCACCTGTGGGGCAATGTGGGCTATCGTCACAGCGCCTACCAGCGCTTCTCCAACTTGGTGGGGATGGTCCAGGCCGCTCACAACCCGGATAGCTGGGAAGGCTGGCACTGGGGCGGCATGCACATGTGGGGATACAGCCACCGGCTGGGCATCCCCGAGCAGTACGACCTGCTCGAAGACGCATTGAAGAATACCGAGATGATCGTGTTCTGGTCCGCCGACCCGGAGAGCACCGGCGGCGGTATCTACTCGGCCTACGAAAGCACCGTTCGGCGTTTTTGGCTCAAGGAGCTGGGCGTCAAGATGGTGTTCATCGATCCCTACTACAACCATACCGCCGGCCTCATTGCGGACAAGTGGTTTTCACCGCGGCTCGGTACCGACGTGGCTTTCGGTCTCGGTATCGCCCACACGTGGTTGACCGAAGGTACCTACGACAAGGAATACGTGGCCGACCGCACCGTCGGCTTCGATCAATGGAAAGCCTACGTGCTGGGCGAGAGCGACGGCATCCCCAAGACCCCCGAATGGGCCGAGGGCGAGTCGAGGATCCCGGCCCGCGACATCCGGGCGCTGGCCCGCGAGTGGGGTGCGAAGAAGACCATGCTGGCCGCCGGCAGCCTCGGAGGCTGGGGCGGCGCCTGTCGTTCGGCTACCGGCAACGAGTGGGCCCGCACGATGATCGCGCTCGCCGCCATGCAAGGTATGGGTAAGCCCGGCAGCAACATCTGGGGGACTTCTCAGGGCTGTCCTGCGGACGAATCTTTCCTCTTTCCCGGCTACGCCGAAGGGGGCATAGGCTGCGACGTAGACAAGTCAGCGGCCGGTTTCCGCTGGATCCACTACATGTTCGCCAACACGCGGGGAGCCACGCGACTCGCGCATGACTCCACCGAGGGGCAGATGATATCGCGCCTCCGCATCCCCGAGGCGCTCCAGCATGAACATATCGAGTTCAGAGGCAAGGGCTTCTGCGGCTCGTCGATCGAGAGCCAGCTGCAGAAGTACGAGTACCCGGCTCCGGGCTACCCGTACATCCACATGTATTGGCGCTACGGCGGGTCGTTCTTCGGGACGATGACCCAGACCAACCGCTACGTGAAGGCCTATCGCAACCCCAAGCTCGAATGCGCGGTCAGCCAGCATATCTGGTTGGAGGGCGAAGCCAAGTTCGCCGATATCATCCTGCCGGCCTGCACCAACTTCGAGCGCTGGGACATCAGCGAGTTCGCCAGTTGCTCGGGCTACATCCCCGATAGCTACACGCAGACCAACAACCGGGTCGTCTCCCTGCAAAAGAAGTGCATCGAGCCGCTTGGCGAGAGCAAGTCCGACTACGACATCTTCGCCGCTGTGTGCGAGCGGCTGGGTATCGGCGACCTCTACACCATGGGTGGCAAGGACGAGTACCAGTGGACCAAGGAGTACTTCCACGCCACCGATCTGCCCAAGCACATCACCTGGGAAGAATTCGAGAAGAAGGGCTACTTCGTCATCCCCTTCCCCAAGGATCACAAGTCCACGCCGGGTATGCGCTGGTTCGCCGAGGACCGCGTTCGGGATACGCCGGACTGGGCGTTCCCCGCGGACACCGTGGGACTCAAAGGCCTGCAGACGATGTCCGGCAAGATCGAATTCCTATCCAGCAGCCTCACTCGTTTCGAGGCGGCGGGGAACGTCGACCCCGAGCGGCCGGCGTTGGGGCCCCAATACATCCCGTCCTGGGAAGGGCACCGCACCTCGGAGCTCTACGGCCAGTATCCGCTGCAGATGGTCTCGCCTCATCCGCGCTTCAGCTTCCACACCATGGGTGACGGCAAAGAGAGCTGGATGAACGAGGTCAAAGACCACCGGGTGCTCATCGACGGCCATTACTACTGGGTGATGCGCATCAATACGCAGGATGCGTCTACTCGGGGCATCACGAGCGGCGACCTGGTCCGTGCCTTCAACGATCGCGGCTCGGTGATCCTGGCCGCGCAGGTCACCGAACGCGTCCCCTCGGGCACCGTACATTCCTACGAGTCCTGCGCGGAATACGATCCGCTCGGCACGCCAGGCGAATCCCCCGACCGAGGCGGGTGTGTGAACATCCTCACCAACATCAGGCTGATCACCCCGAACTCAGGGGGCATGTCCAACAACTCCTGTTTGATCCAGGTCGAGAAGTGGGAGGGCGGCAAATGAAAAAGTGGAACATGGTCGTCGACGTCGCCCTGTGCCACGACTGCAACAACTGCTTCCTGTCCTGTAAGGACGAATATGTGGGGAACGATTTCCCGCCTTATTCTTCTTCACAACCTTGGGCCGGCCATCGCTGGATGAACATCCATCGCAAAGAGAGGGGCCAATACCCCATGGTGCAGGTGGCTTACCTGCCGGTGCCGTGTCAGCACTGCGACGATGCTCCCTGCCTGACCGCGGACGGCGCGGTCTACAAGCGCGATGACGGCCTGGTCATCATCGACCCGGCGAAGGCCAAGGGCCACAAGGAGATCGTCGATTCGTGCCCGTACAGCGTCATCTACTGGAACGAAGAATCGGATCTGCCGCAGAAGTGCACCGGCTGCGCCCACCTCATCGATGACGGTTGGACCGAGACCCGCTGCACCCAGGTCTGCCCTACCGGCGCTCTCAAGCTGGTGCTGGCGGAAGACGCCGACATGGCCGCGGCGGCGAAGGAGCAGGGACTAGAAGCGTACCGGGCCGGACTAGGTACCTCCCCCCGGGTCTGGCACAAGAACCTGCACCGCTGGGACAGCGCCTTCATCGGCGGGACGGTGGTCTACAAAGACAGCGACGACTGCGCCGAAGGCGCAGTCGTCGCTCTATCGGCCGGGGGCAAGCAACTGGCCGAAGCCACCACCAACAACTACGGTGACTTCATCATCGATAAGCTGGAGCCCGGCCGTTATGAGATCGTAGTGAACGCGGCCGGATACAAGCCGTTCTCGCAACAGGTCGACCTCAAGGAGAGCGTCAACCTGGGGGTCCTGTTCGCAGAGAAGTGACCGAGTGCTGGGGCGGCTGCCGGGTGACCTAGGACTAAGACCCGGCGGCCGCCGGGTCTCGTCTGTGCGCGTTGCGGGGCGGCAGTCAGGTTGGGGTTCGATGACCTCAGGATCTGGTCGACTCCTTGATCGGGCCGACCGAAAAGAAGACCCTTCTGCCGGGCATGGCCGGCGACGTCGGCGTGCTTTGTGGCCATCCCTTCTTGTCCTGGCGGGCTGTCTGGCCGTCACCGGCTGCTCGGTCGGCGGCTCGGTCGACGCGACGGGGTCGACGACCGAGGCCACGGCAGCGAGCTCGACCACGACCGGCTCCTCCCCGCCGGGGCCGGGCACGCAGCTGCAGGCCTCCACGGTGGCTGACGGTCTCCGCATTCCCTGGGAGATGAGATTCCTGCCCGACGGCCGGTTGCTCGTGACCGAGCGCGAAGGGCGCATCGTGACGGTGGACGTGGCCACCGGTGGTGTGGAAACGGTCGGAACCGTCCAGGCGGCCGCCCGCGGCGAGGGTGGGCTGATGGGCCTGACCGTGGACCCGGACTTCCCCCGCTCCCCCTATATTTACGTGAGCTACACACACTCGCAGGATGGCACTATCCAGAACAGAGTGAGCCGGTTCGTGCTGAGCGGGCTCGACGAACCCAGCGGTCCGGTGCTCGGGGCCGAGACCGTGCTGGTGGACGGCATCCCAGCAGGATCCATCCATGACGGGAGCCGAGTGGCTTTCGGACCGGACGGTCTTCTCTGGGTGACTACCGGCGACACTGGAAACGGGAAGCTGGCCCAGGAGCTTCAATCGCTTGCAGGCAAGGTCCTGCGCATGACCAAGGACGGCCGACCGGCTCCGGGTAACCCTTTTGTGGACAGATCCGCTCCTGCGTCTCTTGTCTACACGCTCGGCCATCGCAATCCGCAAGGCCTCGCTTTCCATCCGGTGACGGGTGAGGCGTACGTCACCGAACATGGTCCCTCCGACAACGACGAGATCAACCGGTTGGTGCCGGGCGGCAACTACGGGTGGCCTGATCTGCGCGGCGTCGCGGGCAAGGCGGGCTTCGTCGACCCGATCATGACCTGGACTCCCACCATCGCCCCCGCCGGAGCTCTCTTCTACACCGGTGACCGGATCGCGGCTCTGCAAGGGGCGTTCGTCTTCGTGACCCTCAAAGAAAGTGACCTGCGGGTTCTCACCCCGAGCGACGCCGGATCCTTCATCGCCGTGGCCGGAGAACAAGTGCTCTTCGATGGGGAGTTCGGCCGGTTGCGGGCCATCGCGGTCGGGCCTGACGGCTATCTCTACTTGGCCACAAGCAATCTCGACGGCCGCGGAGATCCTCGGCCGGGCGATGATCGGATCCTCCGGATCGCTCCCCGAAGTTAGGCGGCGCGGCTCACGAAGGTTTGTGCCGCCCTACGTGTAGACGTCTCTCCTGGCGAACGCTGCCATCGCCGCGCCGGCCAGCGCACAGACACCCGCCAGCATGAGGAGAGCGGCCGTCCAGGGGAAATCGCCTTCCAAGGGTCGACCCAAGTGATAGAACAGGGACAGGATGCGCAGGGGCTCGATGGATCTCGACACTTGCGCTAGGCCGTCGAGCACATACATGGCTATCAGGATCACAGCCGGTATGGCGATGGCCAAGGCCGCCCGCCGGACCAGCGCCGACGCTAGAAGGGCCAACGCGCCGAAGAACAGGCACATCGGCCATAGAGCAGCCAGGCCCGCGGCCAAGCGGCCCGGCCCCAGGCCGACGCCCGCCAAGGGGACCGCGATGTAGGTGAGCACCCAGGCGATCGCCAGCACACCGGCCAAGGAGGCGGCCATGGTGCCTACCGAGCCCGCGACGATCTGCCAGCGCGGCAGCGGGTTGCTGAGCAGCAGATCGAGGCTCTTGCGCTCCTCGCCGCCCGCGATCGCCCGGGCACCGATGGCCATGACCAAGAACGGGAGCGCGATCGGGATGAGCACGTTCACGAACTCCAGTTCCAGCCACTGCTCGATGGTGATGGGTCCCTGAAGGCCCCCCATGAACTGCTGCATCTGTTCGGGAGCTTGATCCACGTACTGCTCGAGAAGGCCGCTCATACTGGGGTACAGAGCCACGTAGAGCGCTCCCAGGGCTCCGAGGGCCACCCCCCAGATGGCGACGGAGCGCACCCGGCTGCGCAGCTGGTGCGCGACGAGGATCCATACCCGGGCTAGGCCGGTCATGGTCGTCTCTCCTCGTAGTAGGTCATGAACACCTCGTCCAACGTCGGGTTCTCAACGTTGAGATCGAGCAGCGTGTGCCGGGCCGCCAGCTTGATGACCGCGTCGATGCCATCGATGAGCCGCAGAGAAAGGGTGGACCCCTCGGCGTACACGTCGCTGACGCCGGGCAAGCTGGCGAACGAGGAGGCGTCGACCGGCTCGCTGAACACAAGAGTCACATGCTTGCGCCGTTTTTCCAGAAGCGACGCGGTCGTTTCCAAGGTGGCCAACCGGCCTGCGCGGACGATGGCCACCCGGTCACACACTCGCTCGACCTCGCTGAGCACGTGCGAGGAGAGGAACACGGTGCGGCCCTCGTCCCGAGCTTCGCGGATAACCTGCAAGAACGTGTCCTGTACCAGGGGGTCCAGCCCGGTGGTGGGCTCGTCGAGGATAAGGAGGGAAGGCCGATGGAACAGGGCCTGTACCAGGCCGATCTTCTGGCGGTTACCTCTGCTGAGGCGTCCCATGGGGAGGTCGAGGTCGAGATCCAGGCGCTCGGCGAGTCCGGGGGCCGATCCCAGGCCGCTCATGCCGCGCAGCCGGCTGTAGTAGCGGATAAACTGGCGTCCGGTCATGCGGATATCGAGTCCGAATTCTCCCGGCAGATAGCCGAGGGAACGGCGTACCAACTTGCTGTCGCGATGGGCGTCGAGGCCCAGCACCGTGGCGCGGCCGCTGGTGGGATGCAGCAGATCGAGCAACAACCGTATGGTGGTGGTCTTTCCGGCGCCGTTAGGTCCGATGAAGCCGAAGATCTCGCCTGCCCGGACTTCAAGATCGAGATCCTGGATGCCCAGCCGACGACCGTACGTCTTGGTGAGTTTCTCTGTCAGTATCGCTGGCGGCATGGCAAGACCGGAAACGGGGTGGCGTTCATGAGGACCCAGACTAGCACGCTCCCCGCTCCCGGGCGTTCCGTGGCTTCATGGGTCTTCTCGGTGACCCGACACGCGAGAACCCCGCTTACGAGGTCTCGTCGGGAAGCAACGGCCGGAAGAACAGGTGATACTCGCGGTCGTCGCTTGTCCAGAGGGTGATGGCGGTGGCCTTTTCCAGAAGAAGTCGCAGGGTGGCGAGATCCTGGCCTGAGACCACCACCCGCCGAAATCCCGCGGGTACCTCTTCGCCCAGGGTATTCAGGTCGCCGAGCGGCCAGTCGAGACGTCCCGGCTGGACGTCGGTAGGGTCGGTCATCGCGCCGGGATCGACCGCCTGGCTATAGACGGCAAGTGCTGAGTACTCGTATTGGGTCCAGGTGATCTCGCCCGACACGAAGTCGGTGAGATCGATCAGTCTACCGCGCAGATCGTTGAGCGCCGCCCGGGCTTGTTGTTGTTCCAGGCTGAGCCCGTTGGTTCCGGCCTCCATACCCAGGGCGTAAACGTCTGAGCGATAGCCGGCCCCTCCGGCATTCACCGTGAACGTGGCGGTGGGGACATCGGTGATACTAGGCTGGCCGTACTCGAAGGTGGGGTCGAAGAGCCCGGCTTCACGGACGGCGGAAAGGATGGCCTGCACCGCTTCCTCGGGGATGATCGCGGTCTGAAGATTCGGCAGCGCCGGTCCCGGATAGATGGCGATGACCGGACCGGAGACAATGACGCGCCCGTCGCCATAGAGCGAGAACTCAGGGACCATGGTGTAGTTGTACTCGACGGGTACGAACCCTCCGCCTTCGGAGATCCGTAACACGACTTCGTTCTCGCCGGTGGGATGGACCAGCGAGCCTCCCGGCGCGGTGGTCGCCGTGCCGCCGCCATCGTCATCCGGGCCGGCGCCGGTGCCGCACGCGCCCAGAGCCACAGCCAGCGCGAAGAACGCGGTCGCCGCCGCGAATATCGCGGTCGTGCGCGCGCGGCCGGGCCGCACCTCTCGCGCCTCTGACGCCCGAGCCCTGTCACGACGAGACATGGTGATACCTCCCCCTCGCGGAACGTACCCGGGTTGGACGGTCACGGGCGTTGGCGGCGTTCCCGGTATGCCTTCCCGCGAGCCGCCGCATCGGGACTGCTGCTGCGCTATAGTGCAGCGATGATCCGCACCACTCTCATAGTCCTCGAGATCCTGATCGGCGTCGGCGCCCTAGCGGGCGGAGTGTACGCGTTCGCGGGCGCCAAGGGGATACCTCGTGAGTGGCTCCAGGGCACTCCGTTCAGGACTTACTTCGTACCCGGACTGGTGCTTTTTGTCGTGATCGGGGGGAGCATGCTCACGGCGGCCGGTCTGCTCCTCGGCAGCGCCTCCGTGGCGCGCCTGGTGTCCCTCGAAGCGGGGATAGTCCTTTTGGGCTGGGTCGCGACCCAGCTGGCCACGATCGGCTATCGTCACTGGTTGCAGCCGCTCTTTCTCGCGTTCGGTCTGGCCGTGGTGGCGCTCTCGTTCGCTTTGTCCTCCCCGGGCTGAGGACTCTTCTGACCCGGCGGTCTGCCTGGGGTCCGCATGCTTATCCGCAGCGCCCCGCTGCCTTCCGTCTCTGTGGCGAGGCGGGCGTGAGCCGGCGCCGAACCCATCAAGAGAGGGCAAGCAGCTGGAAACCGGTGGCGTCGTCCAACTCGCGCCTGGCCTCGGTCCCCACGATCTCAAGGAGGACCACCTCGCCGACGAGCCAGGTCTGCAGCCCGGCTCGCGTGCAACCCACGGTCGCGCCCCCCTCTCGGCCCGAGGCAGCGTGCATGTGCAGCACCGGCTCTCCCGCCTCGTCGGGGAAGAGGGTCCCCACCGCGAAGACCTCCTGGGCACCGGCAAGGATGTGCACGAGAGGGATCACGGCGTCTTCACGCGCAGCGTCGGGGCCTACCACCACTCTGCTCCCATCGGCCGAGCCGCCCAGGTAGAAGGCGAGGGCTCGTTTCACGTGCTGCCGGCGGGCGAAGGCTTCGAGGGTGTCGTTCAGCAGATCGCCATCTTCGAGTCGGAGCACGAAGACGCGGCCGATGGCGCCTTGGCTGTATTTCATGCGTCTTCTCCTCTGTGAGGTCTTTGGGCTCGATCCGGCTTCAATAGGATGCGATCGACATAGTATGCTCATGTCTGCTCGAGATCGTCACGAAAACGGGAGATAGGTGAAGATGAGTGATACAGGGAGCGCGCCCCGGCGCCTTGAGGGCAAAGTGGCCATCGTGACCGGCGGCGGGGGTGCGAACAGCATAGGCCGGGCTATCTGCCTGCGTTACGGGAGAGAAGGCGCCCGGGTGGCGGTGCTCGATATCAACGCCGCTGGGGCGGCACAGGTGGCTGAAGAGATCACCATTGCCGGGGGCACGGCCGTGGCCGTGCCCTGCGACATCACCGACATGGCGCAATGCGCGGCGGCCGCCAAAGAGGTGGCTGAGGCCTTCGGGGGGCGTATCGACATCCTGGTCAACAACGCCGCCTTCTTCGGCACCATGGGCGAGTGGCGGCCTTTCAACCAGTGGACGGTAGAGGAGTGGGACAAGATGCAGGCCGTGAACGTGCGCGGCATGTGGTTCTGTGCGCAGGCGGTCTTTCCCTACATGAAGGCTCAAGGGTACGGGAAAGTGATCAACCTCAGCTCCTCCACCTTCTTCGAAGGGGTGCCGGGCTTCATCCACTACACCACCAGCAAAGGCGGTGTCATCGGATTCACCCGGTCCCTAGGCAGGGAGTTGGGCGAGTTCGGCATCCGGGTGAACGCCATCGCCCCCGGGTTCACCCTCTCCGATGCTCAGCTGGAGCTGACCAAAGATGCCCAGGACTGGTACGTGGTCAACCGGAACAAGCAGGCGCTCAAAGAGCGCAATGAGATCCCCGAGGACCTGGCCGGCCCGGCGTTCTTCCTGGCCTCCGAGGACAGCGACTTCATGAGCTGCCAGACACTCCTGGTCGACGGGGGGCTGAGCCCGCATTGACCCGCCCGGCCCGAGACCGGATGCCGTCCGTTGCTGAGGGATACTCGCTCCTTTTCAGATTGACAGAGGAGGACTAGAGTATAGATAGCGGGACTCGTCCCACTCGCGATTCGCGATCGGTGTCGTCGATCTGCCTGGAGGGGACATGTTCGATCAGATCTCTGATGGTTGGGATGGCCTGCCGGACAAAGTGTCCGCAAGCGGGGCGCTCGGGGGCCAAGAGACTGTGGTCTGGGACAACGGTGACATCCGGTTGACCACCAAGGCGGTGCTGTTGGCTGCGGACACCGATCGCCCCGAGGTGATCGCGCTCGAATCCATCAACGAAGTGCGGGTGGAGTACGGGTGCCTGGTCCTATGCGCGCCTGAGGGAGAGGTGTGGTCGTCCGTGTTGGACAACCCCGAGGGGCCGGCGGCGCTGATCCGAGACGAGGTACGGAGAGTGCGCCCGGTCCGGGGGCAGGTGGGGCCGTAGACGCGAAAAGGGAGCTAAGATGATTGATGTGCCATTGAGCATGAAGGAGATCGAGGTCGTCCGCTTCGTCATCGAGAGGTACCGCAAGGCGATGCTCTTTGAGATCGCGAACACCGATTCCAGGGAGCTGAAGCAGCACCTGCGGGAGAGGGAAGACCTCATCGAGGGTCTGGTCCAGAAGCTGGACTCCTTCTCGGGTGAGCCGGACACACTGAACCCGTAGGGCCGAAGGGGCCGATCACCGTCTACGCCAACAACGTGGCAGAGCGCTATGCCCTCCGGTAGGCGCGCACCGCCAGCGGGATGAAGATCACGCAGATGGCCACGATCCAGATCAGGAGCTGCCAAACGTACCCCCAGGCGGGCTGAGCGTTGAAGAGTGCTCGGCACCCGTTGACGGCGAGCGATACCGGCTGGTGATTGGCAAAGCCTTGCAGCCACGACGGCATCGTCTCCACGGGAACGAAGGCCGAGCTGGCGAACACTAGGGGGAACAGAGGCAAGAACCCCGCCATCTGGGCGGTCTCCGGATCTTTGACGAGTAGGCCGATGGTCGCGTAGAGCCAGGAGAAGGCGTACCCGAAGCCCAGCACCAGAAGCACCCCCAAGATATCGTTACCCAGACCGCCGTGGAAGCGGAAGCCCACCAGGGTACCCACGATCAGCATGATGACTATGACCATCACGTTGCGCACGAGGTCCGCGGTGGTGCGGCCGGCCAGCACGGCGGAGCGGGCCATGGGTAGAGTGCGGAACCGGTCGATGATGCCGCCCTTGAGGTCGAACGCCAGTCCGATAGAGGTGCCGGCGCCTCCGAAAAGGGCGGTCTGCACGAAGATCCCCGGCATCAGGTAGTCCACATAGCTTCCGCCGGGCACATTGATAGCCCCGCCGAACACGTACCGGAAGAGGAGCACGAACATGACCGGCTGGATGATCGAGAACACCAGTAGTTGCGGTACGCGCCAGAAGTGCATGATATAGCGCCTGGTGATGGCCGCTATATCGCCCAGCCCGACCAGCGGCGTCATGGGAGTGGCCACCTTGCAGGTGGCGCGGGGAAGCGTGGCGCCGGGTGGCGCCGCGGATGGGGTGGCGGCTGTGGTCGACAAAGGGCTATCGGCGCTCATGCGCTCCTCCTGCGGGCGCGGCCGCGGGTGGAAGTGGCAGGCGGGCTGTCCTCACCCGTCTCTTCTGCCGCCGCGTGGCCGGTGAGGGCCAGGAACACGTCATCGAGTGACGGGCGGTGTAGGGCTAGGTCATCGAGGGCGATGCCGGCTTCGTCGAGCGATCGCGCCGCGGTCATGAGAGTTTGGGCCCCATTCCGGGAAGGCATGGACACCCGCCGCTGAGACACGTCGACGAGGGGAGTTCCGTCCTCCAGGCTGGTCATGATGGCCACGGCTTCGTCGAACCGCCCCCGGTCCGTCACCCGGGCTTCGATCCGATCGCCCCCCAGTTGGTCTTTCAGCTGGTCGGAGGTCCCGTCGGCGATCACCTTACCCGAATCGAGCACCACGATCTGACGGGCGAGGTGGTCTGCTTCTTCCATGTATTGGGTAGTGAGCAGGATGGTCGTGCCCTCAGTCACCAACCCCTCGATGAACTGCCAAAGGTCTAGACGTGAACGGGGGTCGAGGCCGGTAGTGGGCTCGTCGAGGATCAGCACGGGGGGATGTCCCACCAGGCTCGCACCCACGTCGAGGCGGCGGCGCATGCCGCCGGAGTAGGTCTTCACTTGGCGGTCGCCGGAGTCCGCCAAGTCGAACAGTTCGAGCACCTCGCGCGCCCGCTGGCGGCGCTCGGGCTTGCTCAGATGGTAGAGTCTGCCCACCAACTCCAGGTTCTCCCGGCCGGTGAGCATCTCGTCGACCGCCGCATATTGTCCGGCGAGCCCGATACAGGAGCGTAGCTTGGTGGCGTCTTTGACCACGTCGAATCCGGCGACGCGCGCCCAACCGGCGTCGGGTCGGAGCAGGGTGGCCAGCACCCGAACCAGGGTAGTCTTGCCCGCCCCGTTCGGGCCGAGCAGGGCGATGACCCTACCGGCTTCCGCTACCAGGTCGACCCCGGCCAAAGCCACGGTCGAGCCGAACGTCTTCTTGACGCCTCCGACCTCGATCATCACGTCCACGATATGCCAAGTCCTTCCTACCTGTGTCCATCGGCGCCCGGTATAGTATCAAAGCAAGGCGCATCACGATCCGACACGGCTGCAGCGAAAGGATGAACATGCTTTATCGTGACTTTGGCCGCACGGGAGAGAAAGTCTC
>JAZDLO010000074.1:0-3608 GCA_043801935.1 bacterium | reverse complement strand
CCATCGTTGCCAACCGGCACGAACCGGCTATGCCTGATCTGCACCTCGGTGAGCCACTCAAGCGCCTCGAGGCCCGTCTTGACCATCCTCTTGTCTGCGAGCGACGCGCCCGTCACCAGCAAGGCTTGGGCCAGTTTGCCGTTGTCGTAGGTAAGGACGTCCTCGAGCCAGAACCAGTCGTTGGTCGCATTCCGCCGGAAGTTGCGCAGAAGGCGATTCGCCAGGAGCCTGGCCATGCGCTTAGCCCCGCTGTCTCCGGTGAACTTCTCCAGATAGGCGTTTATGCCTATCTGGGTCATGGCCCCTGCCCGCGGACTACTGAACGCCTCTACTGCGGGAAGGGCTCGATTAAACAGGGCGGTGGCTGCTGCTAGCTGCCCGTCATCGGCAGCCCGGCCAACGGTGACCCCCAGGGCCCACAACGCCCGGCCTTGGCTGTCCTCCGAGCCGTCGTTCTCCTCCCACCGCCTCTCGTAGGACATGAAGTTGCGGAAGCGTCCTGTCGCGGGATCGAGCGCGTGAGCCAAGAAGCCTAGATAGCACGCACTCATGGAAGCGAGCTTGTCGTCTCCGGTCAGGAAGTCTTGGGCAGACACGGTGAGTACCAAGGCCCTCGCGTTGTCGTCGGTGCAGTAACCGTGCGCGCGGGCAGGTATGTTGAACTTGGCGTGCTGCAGGAGTCCAGTGCTGTCGGTCATACGCCGCAGATGCTGCAGGTTGATGTCGGGTAGGCTGGTGGACGCCGGGAGAACGGCCCGCGCGATGAACCGTCTCGTCGGAAGTCGCCCCCCCCGTTCCTTTGCTTGAGCGAACACGCGGAAATACTCCCGGGCTACCTGGCTCCAGACCGCGTCTCGAGTGAACAGGTAGGCACGCTTTCGCATGGCGTGACGGCGCACAGGGTCGGCCAGGAGAGCGAGAATATTGGCGGCAAGCGCCTCCGCATCACCGAACGGCGTGATCACGCCCCGCTGCTCGGCCAACATCTCGGCTGCGTACCAGTAGGGAGTGGAGACGACAGGCTTGCCGCTACCCATGGCGTAGGCCAGCGTGCCTGAAGTGATCTGTGCTTCGTTCCCGGAGGGAGTTACGTACACATCGGCGCAGCCGAGGAACTCGCACAGCTCTTGGATATCGACGAACCGGTTCAGGAACTGGACGTTGTTGGCGACGCCCAAGTTCTTGGCCAGGCGTTGAAGGGAAGTCCGGTATCGCTCTCCCTCGTGCCTCCTCACCTTAGGATGCGTGACCCCCAAGACCAGGTACATGAAATCCGGGTGGCTACGCACGATCTCGGGCAGGGCTCTGATCACGTGCTCTATGCCCTTGTTGGGTGAAAGCAGTCCGAAGGTGGCAGCGACGGTTCGTCCCTCCACACCAAACCGGTCCTTGTGATAGTTGGGGTCGGCGAAGGGGAGATCGGGAATGCCGTGATGGACGAAGGCGATCTTCTCCTTCGGCACCTCGTAGATGTCCCGAAGGAATTCCGCCGCCTTACTGCTCATCACTACCAGCTTGGCCGAGAGCCGGGCGATCTCTGAGGTGACGCTTAATTGCTCTGGAGACGGTTCCTTGAGCACCGTGTGAAGCGTGGTCACAACCGGCATGCGCAACTGTCCTATGAGATCCAGTATGAATGCTCCCGCTACCCCGCCAAAGATGCCGTACTCGTGTTGGAGGCACGCGAGCTCGATCTCGTTCATGTTAAGGAACTCGGCCGCTAGCCGGTAGTCCCCGCGCCTTTCCTCACTTACCTCGAAATGCACACGGCTCGGGTAGGGGTAGCCACCGGGTAGGTCGTTCATGGCCACCGCCCAGACGTCACTTTCCGGGGCCTCCGCCGCCACAGACTCAGCAAGATCCGTCGTGAAGGTGGCTATTCCGCAACGGCGAGGGAGGTAATTGCCAATCATGGCGATCCTGGCAGGACGAGAGTCTGCACACGCGCCGGACGACATGGTTACCTTCCTCTTCTTGCCCACCTGAGTCTTGTGCACCATAGTGGACGGGGTTGCCGGGCCGGGCCGGAGCATCGAGGTGTCGTCATGGGACAGTGACCGATCGGCCCAAAGCACACGTCTTTGCGGGGTTACCCGAATGACTCATGTGTCACTCGCCGGGCACCTGGGTCCTTAGTCTCGGAGGTTTGGCTTCTCAGACGTTCACAAGCGTATAGGCATGACAACCAAAATCTACGCCCCTCCATGAACCGGTCGCCTCACCGGGTCGATCTCGTGGAGGCACGCGAACTTGTTGCGGCATCAACGGCTTTGCTCGTTGGTAGCATCGGCCCTGATGACTGGCCAATAGTTTACCAGGCAATAGTCCGAGACGGTCGAAGCCGCGTGCGGCTCTGGCCGCGGGGTGCCTCCGGAAGCCGTCAGAAGGTGGCCCCAACGGCGGCCCGCACATCATTACTTGCGCACTATTCGCGCATGGTGTTCGTTTGCCGGACTGAAGCTGCGGCCTCGCGCACCCGGTTGTCCAGGCCGAGCGCCACCACGCTCATATCTCTGGCGGTGGCTGGCGCGATATGCCATGTTCCCCCTGATCGTGAGGTTTATCGCCAAGGCGCTCTGAGAGGTTGCAGTGACCGGTCCGTATGACGAGGTTGGCCCAAAACTGGCCTCTATCTGGCAGGAAGTAGACGATCTGCCTCCTCCTTCTTCGGTTCGAAAACAATGACCTCAAGGTGGACCGATTTCAGGGGGTCAGGTCACCTAGGACTGACGGAAGAACCAGGCCGCCTGCAGCTTGAGCGCCGTGGCCAGCCGACGCAGCTGCTGTGCAGCCGTCTCCCACATGTCGAGAAGATCCAGGTGAGGCCTGTTTGACGGCTCAACCTCATCTCTACCGACCCTTGCCGGCCACAAGGCCTCGTAGACCTGTGCAAACAGCTGTGAGTTCTTGCGGGAGGTGAGGTTGCTGACCAGGCTGAAGAGGGGATTGCGCCCGGCCAGCAGGTTGCAGCCCAGCCGAGAGAGGATGTTCGAGACCGAGTAGAAGGTGCTGTTACATTCGTTCATCTCGTGGATGATCCGGTCCAGGCTCAGGTGTTTGTAGCGAGCAACCGGGTAGGTGAGCGTGTAGTACCTCCAGTCCCCGGGGAAGGCGTCCATGGCAATCCTTCCTTCCGCCTGCAGCTGCCTCCACAGGCGGGTTCCGGGTAGCGGGGTCAGGAACAGCACGTTCATGTTGTCCACTCCGTACCGGCCGGCTGCCTCGGCGATCAGCTTGCCTACCCCGGGCCGATCGGAGTCCAGACCTATGATGAACGAGCCGACCACCAGTATGTTGTGACGACGGATCCGCTCTACCGAGGCGGGGATACTGCGTCCCGAGAACATGGCCGCTTTCTTGCCCAGCTCGGGAAGGCCCTCAGGCGTCGCTGATTCAAATCCGATGAAGAGTCCCACGCAGCCGGCCTTCTCGGCCAAGCGCAGTAGCTCTTCGTCATCGGCGATGTTGATGGTGGTCTGACCGATCCAGCGCTTGCCGGTGTCGGCCTCGGCCAGGGCGCGGAAGAGTTCCTTGGCCCGCTCCACATGCTGCGGCTTGCGACCGATCAGGTTGTCATCGACGATAAGCACCTGAGCCTCGGGGATCGA
>JAZDLO010000032.1:0-5724 GCA_043801935.1 bacterium | reverse complement strand
GTCCCAACGGACCATCTCGACGTCTCTGTCGAGCGGGTCGCCGTAGCCGCCACCACCGCCCGACTTGGTCCAGACGATGTCGCCCGGCTGTACGTACTGGACGTCGCAACAGCGCAAGCGTACGTCTTCTCCGTTTCGGATGATGCCGAGCTTGTGCGCCTTGCCGTCCGTGCCGCCCATCAGACCGGTATGGGTGAACTTCTCACCGTCGGAGTTGCCCGTCATGACAACGCAGTCATGGGGCTCCCAGACGTCGGCGTTATAGAGGTTCTGGATTCGGACCTCGGTGCCTGCTCCTCCTCTCCACTCGCCGTCGCCGGCGGAATCCTTCAGGAACTCATAGTGGAGCCAGCGATAGGGCGTATCCCATTCCTCGACCTCCACGGGCGCCCTGACCACCGCGCCCCCGGCATGGATGGGACCGAGTCCGTCGACCCCGTCGTAGCCATACAGGGCACCACTCGACCCATCGCCATGAAAGGGGGATGTCCAGTAGACGCGGGGCGATCCTGTTCGCGGGTCGATCTGGTCTCGGAGTTTCCCGGTGATGATGGGGCACAAGTGCCTGGACCAAATGGCCGAGGTCTCTTTCGGCACGACCTGGCCTAGAGCGATCTGGACGCATTCCGTCACATGTGTGCCCACAGTGGGAGCCTGCCCCCCGGAGGTGGCCGGGTAGGTCGGGCCGAGTACCGTGCCCTCCTTCGTGATGATGGTCAGACAGTCGATCAACCCCTGGTTGCGATGCGTCCCGGGCGGAAGGGACCAGGTCACGCCGGAGACCACCGCCGCCGCCGTCTGCCCCAGGGGGCAGTTGATGTAGTCCACCTGGGGGTCGCTGTCGGAGAAATCGAGTATAAGCTGCCCCTCGTCCGGCTTGACGGTAAGGGTCAGTCGGACCCAGACCGGCCTGTCGGTCGTCCCGTCCCAGTCCGCCGCTCGTTCTGCCCTGTAGGTTCCGGCCGGCCACGTGGAGATGGTCTTCCTCACCGCTTCCTCGGTCCGTGTGAGGAACTCATCGCATGCCGCGAGCACGGTGTCCTTGCCGTAGCTGCGGAGCATGTCGATAACCCTCTTCTCAGCTTTCTTCATGGCCTCGAACACCAGCATGGTGTCCGCGCGGACCAGAGCGGACCCCCTCACGTTGCGCAGGATCACGGAGAAGACTTTTTCGTCGATCACTCCCCCTTCGCTGATCTTCACCGGAGGGATCATGAGCCCCTCGCCATGGCAGTCGTAGGCGCGGGGGTAATAGGCACCCTGGAAGGAACCGCCGGAGTCATATACGTGGGTCCTCAGGAAGTGGTAGAAGACGAGCTCCCCCTCGTAGAAGATGGGACGGATGAAGGACCAGTCGGGCGCATGGCCGAATCTCACGATAAACGGGTCGTTCGCGATGATGAAATCATCGGGTTTGACGTTGTCGCGACCTATGTAGTCCAGCATTCCCTTCAGGCAGACATCACCACCCGCGGTGTGAACCGGCATCCAATTGCCGATGGTGAGCGTTCGCTCCTTATGGTCGAACAGTACGGTGCCCAGATCGTGGATACGCGCCGTCGCGAAAGAAAAAGCTTGACGAAACATCCTGTCGCCCAGCTCTTCGTTCATGGAATTCAACCTGCCTTCGACAAGAGACAGGGTCAAAGGGTCTATCGCCGTACGATCGGTCATCGGTTCACCTCCTCAGGATATGGTTATGAAGTAGTTCTCGTAGGGGTCGACGACCAGTTCGGCGCCCCGGGGTAAGACTACGGTGGTCTTTGCCTCTTCTATGATCGCCGGACCCGAGATCACGTTGCCGTGTCGCAGCCGGTCCGAGTCGTAGCAGGGGGTCTCTTGGAATCCCCCCAGGTCCCTCAAGTACACTCGTCGTGTGCGTTTGAGCGCCGGGGAGGCGTCGGAGGAGGAGGCTGGCTGCTTCTTCAACTCGACCGGCGCTCGGGTGCCGATCGCTTGCAGCTTCAGCATCGACAGGATGGTGGGCATAGCCGAGTCCGACCAGCCGAACAGCGCTCGGTGTTGCTCGTGGAAACCCTGGACCAACTCCTTGAGGGTCTCTTCGGTGAAGGGTTGCCCCTGACGGGTGCCGGCCACGACGACATCGACGTCGTGCAGCTGCCCGAAGTAGCGCATCTCCGCTCCTCGGATGAGTTGCATATCCTTCTCGGCCACACCTTGGCGCTCGAGGATGGCGACCCCTTCTTCCTCCAGATCCTCGTAGAGGCCTCTTACCTCTTCGATGTCGACTTCGTCGTCTCTACGGTAGATGAACCGGTTGAGGACGTATTTGTAGTCGGCCAACGCCGCTCCAAAAGCGCAGAACACGGCGGCCTGCTTGGGTATATAGACCTGCTTCATGCCCAATTTGGCTGCCACGGCGACCGAGTGGACCGGGCCGGCCCCGCCGCCGACGACGAGACTGAAGTCCCGAGGGTCGAGCCCCCTCTTGACCGCTTCCAGGAAGATCTCGTTCGCCATGTTGTCTTCCACGAGCGAGGAGATGGCGGCGGCCGCCTCGACGGTATCGATGCCCAGCGGCTTGGCTATGACCTCGTCTATGGCTTTCTCCGCGCGGCCGGCGTCCAGAGCCATCGCCCCGCCCAGGAAATAATCGACGGGGATGTATCCGAGGACCACGTCGGCATCCGTGACCGTGGGTAGCTGCCCGCCCCTGCCGTAACAGGCGGGGCCGGGGTCGGCGCCGGCGCTGGAAGGCCCGACATACAGCATCTTGCGCTCGTCGAGGCGGGCGATGCTTCCCCCACCTGCTCCGATGCTGCCGACGTCGACCGCTTCGCAGGCGTTCCGGTACTCGCCTATCCTGGTCTCCGTGGTGGTGGTAATGGTCAGCCCGGGAAGCATGGCCAGGTCGGAGCTCGTTCCCCCGACATCGAGGATGATCACGTCCGTTAAGCCGGCCAGCTCCGCCAGGAACCTGCCCAGCAGGGGCCCCGCGGCCGGGCCCGAGCCGATCAGGAGGGCAGGATTGTCCAGGCAGAGATCGGCGGTGGTGACGCCGCCGGCGCAGGTGACGAAGAGCTGCGTGCCTTTGAAGCTGGAGTCCTTCATCCGTTTCTCGAGCGATCTAACGAAGCGAGCGGTCATGGGCTTCACGTATCCGGCTATCTCCGCCGTGCTCAGTCGGTCGTACTGTATCCATCGCCGTAGGATATGCGAGGAGACCACGCAATCCGGGTACTCACTTCGGACGATCTCAGCGGCTTTCTCTTCGTGCGCGGGATTGATATAGGAGTGCAGGAAACAGATGACCGGGACCTCGACCTCCTGTTCCCGCGCCTTCTGTACGGCGTCGCGGACGTCCTGTTCGTTCAATGGGGTGAGGATCTCTCCGTTGAACAGCGTGCGCTCCTCCACTCCGAAGCGTAGGTAGCGAGGAATCAGATAGGTTGGGGGAGGCGTCTTCAAGTTGTATATGTCTCGCTGCCGTACCTTGGCGCCCAACTCGGGGATATCTCTGAATCCCTTCGTATAGAGGAGGCAACACTTCGCCCCCTTCTTCTCGAGCAGGCAGTTGGTAGAGAGAGTGGTACCGATGACCAAGGTCGAAGTGTCTTCAAGAAGCTCTTCTTCCTTCATATTCATCTGTTCGGCCAGTATCCCAATACAACCCATTATGCTGTTAGCGGGCTCGTCGACATCGGTCGGATACTTAGCTGTGTGTACGTGGCGATCGCGATCCATCAATACAGAATCGGTGAAGGTCCCACCTGTATCGATGACGATTTCGAACATAGTGCCTCCTTATGTGCCGCGCGCAGTGGCTGGCTTCGACATTTGTATCACAAGACTGGTGACGGTGGGACGACCGGTAGCTGCAGGGAAACCGGTGCTCGCGGATGGTCGACGAGGCCCTGGGTGCTCCGAGGGGTCCGACGGGAACGGCCCACGGGGCCGGCATACAAATGGCCGGAAAGCGCGTGGCAGGACGAGAGCGCGCTCCCGTCCTGCGAGCAGACTGCAGCTATCAGGCCACGCCAAACCTTCGGCTCGAACCTCCCGAGAACATCATCAATATCCACCACCGGCGATCGGCAGCCCCTTAGAGCGGCTCTCCTGGCGTGGGCGCCCCCGCCAGCCAGGCTGCGCCTTCCGCGTAGAGCTTCTCCACCTCGGGTCCCCGGGTACCGGGCAGAGCCAGCTTCACCTTGAAGCCCACCTTGGTCTGCATGTAGGCCAGGTGCCGGTAGCCTTCGGGGAAGCGGGCCAACACGTCCGGATCGAGCTTCAGCGTCGCCGCCGGGTCCACCGGATCGATACGATCCTTCTCGTAGATGGGCTGGCGCCGGACGATGGCCCAGCGACCGTCGCGCTTCTCGAAGAAGTCGTAGAAACGGCTCCAACAGATGGCATCCACCAACACTCCCTCCACCTGCCCACGCTGGTGGAGGGTGGCTTTGGTCTGAGAGATGGCCCGGGCTCCGGCCAGCTCGCACGACCACCCTCCCAGCAGGTGAAGGATGTTGACGCCCTGGTCGAAGGCCTTGCGGCTGATCTCGATGAATTCCTCCCAGGGGCCCTGGAACCAGGTAGCCGTCATCCAGCCGCCGGCGTGCCAGCAGGTGGCGAACTTATCCCAGTTACCCGCGTCCCGCCAGATGACCCAGTTCTCGACCGTCTCCCGTATCGCCGCTTTGTCGGCGGCCAGGTGTTCAGACATAACTTCTTCCTTTCCAGCTCTTCTCATGCGCTCGAGGAACCACCCGGTCAGCGTCGCCGCGAAGAACGGCGCAGCCCAAAGACCGGCGGGTTATGCGTACCACTCCGGTGCTTTCTTCCAGGTCTCGAACTCGGGCATGTTGTGGGAGTAGAACAACTCGGCGTCGTGCTCGGCGGCCAGGTGCTTCAGCCTCTGCAGCGAGCGGGTGGCGGTGATGGGATCGAGGTGGAAGCCGCCGATGACCATCATCTCCAGGGTTTTGGGGGTCATGGACGCATCCCCGGTGAACAGCATGGGCCGGCGCCCTTCCAGCTCCACCATCACACTGTAGTGGCCGGCCGAGTGGCCCACGGTCTCGAACAGACGGACGCCGGGGACGAACTCCACGTCCCCGGTCAAGAGCTCGAACTTGGGGGAGAGATTGGGGTCCACCCCCTCCGGGATCTCCCGCCAGCGCTTGACCAGCTGGGGGGCGAAGTAACCCACAGCCGAGTAGCTCAGGTGCTCGAACAATTCCGGCTTCATGGCTGACTCATACTCTTTTACGTGGCACACCACCGTAGCCTGGGGGAAGAGATGGTTGCAGCCGCAGTGGTCGATGTGCAGGTGGGTGTTGATGATATGGGTTATGTCCTCCGGCTTGTACCCCACCTTGGCCAGCTGGGCGGGGAACGTCTGCTCCGCAGACTGCAGGGCGTGATCCTGGGACACGAACTTGGTCATGAACTCCAGATCGAAGCCGGTCTCCACGATGAACAGGCCCTCCTCGTGCTCGATGAGAGCGCTGTAGCAGGGAAAGCGGATGTCCCCGGCGGGACCGCGGTTCCAGTAGATCTTGTGGCCGTCGATGGCCATGGATCCCGTATCAAACAGACATACTCTCGTCGACTTCATGACATACCTCCTCTTGGTCACGTCTCTGGATGGCTTGTGGCTACGTACGTATCGACGGCCGGGCGGCGATACGTATTGATGACCTTGCCCATCGCCTGACCCCAGCTGATGTCGCGAAAAACCGTCTTCTGACGACCTTCGAAATCGAC
>JAZDLO010000028.1:0-5857 GCA_043801935.1 bacterium | reverse complement strand
TCACCCTGGAGATGAGGTGGAGGTCGAGATCGATGGCGTGGGCTACCTCAGGAACCCGGTAGAGCTGGAGAAAGGGTGATCGAGAGGTCCTTCGCTGCCTGGGCCGGCGACCAGGGCGCGGCCGCGTTGTCGGCGCTGGGGGTGGTCGAGTCCCTGGGGTTGGAGCCCCATCGGGAAGGGGGCTATTTCCGCGAGACATACCGCGCCGCAGCCACGGTAGCCACGGCAGCGGGCCCGCGCCCTTTGTCCACCGCCATCCTCTATCTCCTGACGAGGGACGATCCCAGCCGCTTCCACCGACTGCGCTGGGACGAGATGTGGTTCTTCCATCGCGGGGCGTGGGCCGAGCTGGTGCTGCTGGGCCCGGGCCCGGCGCCCGGGCAGCCGCATCCCGAGAAGTGCCGGCCGGAGCGGCACGTGCTTGGACCGGCCTGTCCGCACTTGGTGGTACCCGCCGGTCGCTGGCTGGGGGCACGCGTCCTCCCGGATGGGGAGAAAGGTGGAGGCAGGGGAGAAGGCGGTGACTGGGCGTTGGTGAGCTGCGTCGTCAGTCCGGGCTTCGAATACGACGACTTCGAACCGGCGGACCGAGAGTCGCTCCTGAAGGAGTTCCCGCAGGCCAGGACGAGCATCCTGGCGCTGACGTGAAACCCGCTCTCAGCGGATTTTGTTCACCTCCAGCCGACAGGACGGGTTGAGGAGGCACCGGCCTTCGGGTAGAATCGACAGGTAGTCCGGCGTCCGTCCCGATGTATTTTCGGGGGAATCCTCAGGGAGAGTCGTTTTCTTGTCAGCTTCTTCCCAGCCCACCGCGCAAGGGACGGCCCGGCCGCAGGGTAGCTTCTGCCACCTGCACGTCCACACCCACTACTCGGCGCTCGATGGGGCCTGCAAAGTGGAGGAACTGGTGGCTCGAGCCGCGGAGCTGGGCATGCCGGCCTTGGCCATCACCGACCACGGGGTGCTCTCAGGCACCATCCAGTTCTATCTGCAGTGCCGCCAGGCCGGCATCAAGCCGATCATCGGTCTGGAGGCCTATCTGGTCGAGGATCGCTTCCGCAAAGAGGGGCAGAACGAGGAGCGCTGGCACCTCACCCTTTTGGCCCGCGACGACAGGGGCTATCGCAACCTTCTCAAGCTGAGCAGCCTGGCCTTCCTCGAGGGCTATTACTACAAACCCCGCATGGATTACGCCGCCCTCGGCGAGCACGCCGAGGGCCTCATCTGCCTGTCGGGCTGCGCCAGCGGGCGCCTGTCCCGAGCCCTCCAATCCGGCCAGTTCGCCGCCGCCGACGCGGAGGTCGGCAGGCTGGTACAGATCTTCGGAGACGGCAATGTCTATCTGGAGATGCAGGAGACCGGCATCCGCGAACTGGCAGAGGTCAACCCGCGCCTGGTGGAGCTGGCCGGCCGCACCGGCCTCAAGCTTGTGGCCACCAACGACGTGCACTACCTGCGCGAGGGCGACGCCACCGCGCACGACGTGCTGCTCTGCATCCAGACCGGCTCCCGTCTTTCTGAGGAGAACCGGCTTCGCTTTTCCTCAGAGGAGTTCTTCTTGAAGGGCGAGGACGAGATGCGGGCTGCCTTTCTCGACCACCCGGAAGCGCTGGCGAACACCCTGGAGGTGGCCGACCGCTGCAACGTGGAGATCGAGCTCGACGAGATGCTCATCCCGCATTTCCCGGTCCCAGAGGGGTACGACGAAGCCTCGTATCTGCGGGAGCAGTGCGAGAGGGGATTGGCCCGGCGTTTCGGGACCGAGGTCTCAGTTCAGGTGCGGGAGCGTCTGGAGACCGAGCTGGCGGTGGTGGAGAAGATGGGCTTCCCGCCCTACTTCCTCATCGTGTGGGATTTTGTCAGTTACGCCAAGCAAGCGGGCATCTCCGTGGGCCCGGGCCGGGGTTCGGCCGCGGGCTCGCTTGTCTCGTACCTTCTGGGTATCACCGACCTCGATCCCATCGCCTACGAACTTCTCTTCGAGCGTTTTCTCAATCCCGATCGTATCAGCATGCCCGACATCGACATCGACTTCTCGGTCAGCGGCCGGGAGAAGGTGATCGACTACGTGGCAGACAAGTACGGGCGCGACCGGGTGGCCCAGATCGCCACCTTCGGGACTATCAAGGCCCGCCAGGCCATCCGCGACGCCGCCCGGGTCATGGACGTGCCGTACGGCCAGGCCGACCGCATCGCCAAGCTGGTGCCCGAGGTGCTCAACATCACCCTTGATGCCTGTCTGGCCGACGGCAAGGGCGAGCTGCGTGCCGCCTACGACGGCGACGAGCTGGTGAGGGAAGTCATCGATATGGCCCGGCCCTTGGAGGGACTCATCCGTCAGGACTCGATCCATGCCGCCGGCGTGGTCATTTCCAAGGGGCCGCTCACCGAGCATCTGCCTCTCATGCAAAAAGGGGATGCCGAGGTGGTCACTCAGGTCTCCATGGGCGACGTGGAGAAGCTGGGCCTGCTCAAGATGGACTTCTTGGGTCTCCGCAACCTGGACGTGATCGATAGCGCCGTCGGTATCATCCAGGCGGGGGGCCATCCCGGGTTCGCCATCGAGACCATTCCCCTGGACGACCCGCTCACCTACCGGATGTTGGCCAAGGGCGAGTCCGAGGGCGTGTTCCAGTTCGAGTCGAGCGGCATGCGTGAAGCCCTACGTGACATCCAGCCCACCCGCCTGGACGACCTCATCGCATTGGTGGCTCTGTACCGGCCCGGTCCGATGGAGTTCATCCCCCAGTACGCCCGCAACAAGCGCGCTCCGGAGAGCATCAAGTACGAGGACGAACGTCTGGAGCCCATCCTCAGCCCTACCTACGGGGTAGCTATCTACCAGGAACAGCTCATGGAGATCGCCAAGCGCATCGGCGGCTTCACGCCCTCCGAGGCCGACGACCTGCGCAAAGCCATCGGCAAGAAGATCCGGGCCAAGATGGATCAGCTGGAGCCCAAGTTCCGGCAGGGAGCCGAGGCCTCGGGCACTTCTCCCCGGGTCATCGATCGCCTGTGGTCGCTGATGGAGAAGGCTGGTGACTACTCCTTCAACAAGTCGCATGCCGCCTGCTACGCGCTCATCTCATACCGCACCGCCTACCTGAAGGCCAACTTCCCGGTGCAGTACATGGCCGCGCTCATCTCCAGCGTCATGGACACCAAGGACAAGGTGCCTTTCTACGTGACGGTGGCCAACGAGATGGGCATAGAGGTGTTGCCTCCCGACATCAACGAGTCCGCGCTCGACTTCCGGGGGGTGCAGGGGCGCATCCGCTTCGGGCTGAACGCCGTCAAGAACGTGGGAGAGACGGCCATACGCAATATCCTCGAGGCCCGGGAGCAGGACGGTCCCTTCCGTGACCTGTTCGACTTCTGCGAGAGGGCCGATCTGGGCGTGGTCAACGGCAGGGCTATCGAGAGTCTGGTCAAATCGGGGGCGATGGATTCCATCGGGCCTTCGCGCCGGGGCATGTTGATGGTGCTCCAGCAGGCCATGGCTCACGGCAAGAAGGCCCGCTCCGACGCCGACCGGGGCCAAGGTTCCATATTCGACCTGATGCTGGACGCGGAGCCGGTCGCGACTGAGGCGAGCCCGGGCAGCGGACGCCGGGCGAACGGGTCCCGGGCCAACGGGTCCCGGGCCAACGGGTCTCCTCCGGTCGACATCCCTCGTGACGACTTCAGCCGGGAAGAGCTTCTGGCCTTGGAGAAGGAGACGCTGGGCTTGTACGTGAGCTCGCATCCGCTCAAAGACATCCGGCACCAGGTGCGGCGGGAGGCCGAGTACCTCGTCTCCCAGCTGAGCGACGTGCCCGACGGCACGGTCACCACCATCGTGGGCATGGTCTGCGCCGTCAAGAAGATAACCACCAAGAAGTCGGGCGAGACCATGGCCTTCGTAACCGTCGAAGGCCTGGAGGGCTCGGTGGAGATAGTGTGTTTCCCCGCCATCTACCAGGAGAACAAAGAAGTGCTGGTGGAGGACAAGGTGCTCAAGATCAAGGGCCGGGTGGATCACAAGGAAGACGCCGAGACCAAGTTCATCCCCTTGACGATCGAAGCCTTCAAGCCCAAGACCGGGCTGGAGCCGCTGGCCCTTTCCGTCGACGGCAACAGCTTCCAGAGCACCGTCGTCGACGACCTCAAGCGTATCCTGGCCCGCTTCCCTGGACAGTGCTCCGTGGACATGTACGTGCGATCGGGAGCGCAGGCCCGCCGCCTACGGTTCGGCGACGGCTACCGGGTCGATCCCCAGGCGAGTCTGTTCGCCGAGCTGAAAGAGCTGTTGGGCGAGGGCTGCGTCGGCCAAGGATCGCAGCTTTCGCACGGCGCTGCGGCCAAGTAGGGACCGCATCCGACCATGCCGGAGGGTGACCGTATGAGCCACGCTGATCGTCAAGAAAGGACGCTGATCCGCGACATCAGTTTCTGCGGCGTCGCCAACGGCGCCAACGCCTGCATGGTGGACGTCAAAGATGACGAGATCGTGCGCATCCGGCCCATGCACTACGACTGGAAGTACGGCGCCGACGAGCTCGGTCACTGGACGATGAAGGCGCGGGGCAAGACCTTCTCACCCAGCATGAAGACCTTGATCCCTCCCTTCAGTCTGGCCTACAAGAAGCGGGTCCGATCTCCGGCCCGGATCCGGTTCCCCATGAAGCGGGTGGACTTCGACCCCAAGGGGGCGCGCAACCTCCAGAACCGGGGCGTCAGCAAATACGTCCGTATCTCCTGGGCCGAAGCGCTCGACATCATCACCGGTGAGATGCTGCGGGTGAGGGAGCGGTACGGGCCGACCGCCATCCTGTATCAGTCCGACCAACACGGCGAGAACAAGGTGGTGCACGGCCCTCACGGGTGCGGGAGGAAGCTGTTGCGCCTGTTCGGGGGTTTCACGCTCCAGGCGCGACAGCCCGACAGCTGGGAAGGCTGGTCGTGGGGGGCAAAGCATGTATGGGGGATGGAGCCCGTCGGCCAGCAAGTACCGCAGAGCAATCTCATCTACGATATCGCCAAGAACGCGGAATTGCTGCTGTTCTGGGGCTGCGACCAAGAGACGACCACCTGGGCCTGGCAGGGCCAGCTGCCCAGCCGTCTGAGCTACTGGTTCACGGAGTTGGGGATCGAGCAGATCTACATCGCCCCGGACCTGAACTACGCCGCGGCCGTTCACGCCGACCGCTGGATCCCAATCCTCCCCAACACCGACGCTGCTCTCTATCTGGCCGTCGCCTATCAGTGGTTCAAGGAAGGCACCTACGATAGAGAGTACCTGGAGACGCACGCCTACGGCGTAGACAAGTTCGAAGCCTACGTGATGGGCGAGGAGGACGGTGTCCCCAAGAGCCCGGCGTGGGCGGCGCCCATCACCGGGGTGCCCTCGCGCATCATCAAAGCGTTGGCGCGAGAGTGGGCATCGAAGCAGACGACGGTGGTCATCGGTAACGGCGGCCCCGGCATACGCGGCCCCTACGCGAGCGAGCCCGCCCGCCTGCAGGTGCTCTGCCTGGCCATGCAGGGACTGGGGGGACCGGGAGCCAACCAAGCCAAGATGCTCGATTGGGGGTTCATGGACGACATGGCCCAGGTGGGGTGCCCCCAGCCGAAGCTCATCCCCAGCCTCATGGCCGCCTATACCGGCAGCACCTCGACCGAGACCAACCACGCCTTCCTGCCCAAGACCCTTCTTCCCAAGGCGATCCTCGAAGGCGGGTGCGAGTGGTGGGGCAACGAGCACGAGATGGCTCCCCGGGAGGACCAGTTCGTCCACTATGAGTACCCGGCCGAGGGTTGCTCTAAGATCCACATGGTCTGGACCGACTCCCCGTGCTTCATGACCTGCTGGAACGAC
>JAZDLO010000013.1:0-2211 GCA_043801935.1 bacterium | reverse complement strand
CCAGCAGGAAGGCCATCAGCGACCGCTGTGCCCGGCCGATCTGGACCTTGCCGAAGTGCGCCCAGTCGACCTGGGCCTGCTCCGCGGGCAAAGTCCGCAGCCGCAAGTAAGCCTCGGCCGCCGGCTTGGGTCGGATTCCCTGAAGGATGTGCCGGAAATGGCCCTCCGCGCCGCGGTAGCCGCGCTCTGCACACATGCGCCACAGCCGACTGGCCCGGAGCGTCGGGTACTTGTTGAGGGTTTCCAGGATGAACGGCAAGTACGGGTCGACGAGCGACGGGCGCAGGACTCTCGGCCCCTCGTTGCCGTGCTGTGAGAGGACCCGTTCCACCACGTCGTGGTGCAGCCCGAGTTGGGTGGAGATCGTCCCGACCGGCCACTTCTCCACATGGTGAAGGCGCAGAATCAGCGCCGCGGTCTCCTTGCGGATCATCGTCGCCGCCCTTCAGCGGCGGGGACGGCGGCGGCGACGCCCGCTCCTGGTCCAGAAAAGGAAGTCCGTGCGGGCGAACTCCCCAAGACGACGGCCGCAGAAGTGGCAGCGCGCCACCAAGGCGTCGTCGTCGCGCAACGGAGCGTGGCGAACTGGAACATGTTGTGGGGTCTCCTGTCGGGCTGCGAAGGCAGTAGGCACCTTCTGGTCGTCAGCGACGGGCTGTTTTCGCGCATCCTCCGCCACGGCGGAACCCTGATGCGTTACGGTCCCTGGAAGTCGCTCCCGCTGCCGCCGGGTCCGAAACCGCTTCTGCCTTCTGGCGTTCGCCCGCGCTCCCGGTCCCGTCTTCTGGTAGCGGCGCACCGCCTCCCGCTGCCGCTCACGCCGCGCCCGCCGGCGGCAGTCCTTCCCGCAGTACCGATTCCCCCGGTCGCAGCGCGAACAGATGGCCGCCTGCCCGTGGCACAGCGCGCACAGAAACAGACGGAACGACTCAGAGCTGGCGCAGATCGCCTCCTCCCGCGACCAGAGGGTCGACAGGCGAGGCGGAATCCCCCATACTTGCTCACCGGTGTCGTGGGGTCACCCGCGATCGCCGAGCTGTTCGGGGGAGGCCCAGTTTTGCGGATACAAGGTCGGGTCTCCCCCGCCTCCCGATCGCTGGCCCCTTCTACACCATCCAGCCGGGAACCAGACCCTCCCCAGAACCACGGAACCAGAGACAGCTTCCCTTCACGCCCTCTGCTCAGGAACCAGATCCAGACTCGCGGATTCCCGCCTCAGCTCCAGAATCCGGCGGGTTTTCGCCACCGTTCACACGGCAAGGAGTTCCATGTCGTTGGCTCCCTGGTGCCAAAGCATCATCCCGATCTACTCGCGATTCCGCGCCGGCAGCTGCGAAGACTGGACCCGGAGCGGTTTCCGGATGAAGTGCTGGCACACCGGACGACGAAGAAGGTCTTTGGCCGCTCGTACACCGTCCTCACCACCTACA
The DNA here is from genome assembly GCA_043801935.1 of bacterium. GTDB lineage: Bacteria > Actinomycetota > Thermoleophilia > RBG-16-64-13 > RBG-16-64-13 > JAZDLO01. Next base: position 781 of record JAZDLO010000013.1, on the reverse strand, counting down.
ACGAGAACCTGTTCGATGCCCAGACGGCCACGATCCAGCGCGAGGTCGCGAAGCGGCAGACCAAGCTCCACGCCTACCAGGTCTCACTCCAAAGATGGCAGCGCGGTGCCGTACGTGGGGGAAAGGCCCCGACAGAGGAGTCGGCCAGGAAGAAGGTTGCCGGTATCCTCCACGGCCAACACATGAAAGACCTTTTCTCGGCCGACGTGTCAGTGGACCCCAAGGGACTCCCCGTGCTGCGGTATCAGTTCCGTCGCCGGGCTTATGAAAAGCTCGAGAGGACGTTGTTGGGGAAGAACCTCCTGTTCACGGACAACTCCCACTGGACCGACGAGGAGATCGTCACCGCCTATCGGGGCCAACATCACGTCGAGAACAGCTTTCGACAGATGAAGGACACGCATTACGTCAGCTTCCGCCCGGCCCATCACTGGACGGACCAGAAGCTCCGGGTGCACGCTTTCACCTGCGTCATTGCTCTGCTTCTATCTACGCTGCTGCGGCGAGAGCTTGCGGGCAAGGGCATTGAACTCAGCATCGACCGAATGCTCGAGTCCCTCGGGTTCATCAAAGAGGTCCAGGTCCTGCTCACCTCCGGCCGGGGACGTCACCGGACGAGCCGGACGCACTCCAAGCTGGACCCCCTCGGCGAGCGGCTCTTCAAGGCCCTCGACCTCGGCCGCTACCTGCCGAGTTAGGTCACAGGAGATGACCGACGCAACCACCTGTCAGCAAAAAGAATGCGTCCGTTGCGCGACTCAACTCGGTAAACTCGGGCTAG
>JAZDLO010000216.1:0-10358 GCA_043801935.1 bacterium | reverse complement strand
AGGCTCTGCCGCGCGCTCCGCCGCGGCCAGCAAGGAACACGATCGTTGCGGTTCCAACCTGGTGGGTCCCTACCTGCTGGCGACCGTGGCGACCAATATCGTCGCCCGCGGGCGCTCGGGCCGGAAGTCGCCGGTGGCCTCCGCCATCGCCGGCGTCGTGAGTCTGGGGGTGGCACTCGAGGCTCTCCGCTGGGCGACGACGAACGGCGATTCATTGCTGGCTCGACTTATGCTGCTGCCGGGCCGTACCCTCCAACGGCACCTGACCACGGCGGAGCCCAGCGCAGAGCAACTCGAGGTGGGCGAGCGGGCCCTGGAGGAACTCCTGCGGCTGGAGAACGCCCCGGTCTGACACGGCGGTCCCGGTCTGACACGCCCCGGTCTCACACGGCCGCCCCGGTCTGGTCCCACCGCTCCCGAGGGGCCGGAACCTGTCGAGGCGAGCGACCGACCGACCGGCCGGGGTGATGCGCTCCTGACCCGCGTGGCGCCGGAAGCGGGGACACGTTCAATCACCATCTTCCAGTTTCCAGTCGGCGTCGTTATCAGTGCTCGACCAAAATAGTGAGTACTCACTCCATAACAAACGCCGCGCGGCCACCCGAGAAACGAGGATGGCCCGCTTTTCGCGCGAGGCAGGGACCCGATCGTCCATGGTCTAAAACTAATATGCCTTTTTTGCAGGGATGATTAGCGACACGACGACCGATGATCTCTCCTATGGGAAGTGCCGGGCCCCTCGGCAATGATAGAGCTTGGGTCGAAGGGCGTTTCAGATGGTAGCTGCTTGATACACTTTAAAAAGTATCCGCTACTCTTGACAGATGCAGGGGGCGCGGTTATCTTAGGAGAGTTGCCTGTCAGACAGGTGACCCCGCCACGTGTGGTGGCGGGAAACCGTTCAAAAGGGGGGTCCTTTGTGAAACGCAAACCCGTCCTGTTCACCCTCGTCTTCGCCTTGGTTCTCGCCGTCGGCATGCTCGCGGCGGCATGCGGAGGCGAAACCGAGACAGCCACTACCGCGACAACCGCCCCAGGCACCGACACCACCGCTGCCGTCACCACCGACACGACGGGCACCACGGTCGCCGCCCAGCCCATCAAGATCGGTACCTCGCTGCCTCTGACCGGTGCGAGGAGCGTCCCAGGCCTCGCGGCCAAGCAAGGCTATGAAGTGTGGGCCGACATTGTCAACGCCGGCGGCGGGCTCTTGGGCCGGCCGGTCGAGTTGGTCATCAAGGACGACGCCAGCGACCAGAACATCATCGTGGCCGACTACAACGCCTTGATATCCCAAGACAAGGTCGATCTGCTGCTGGGTACGTTCTCGTCACTGCTGGTATTGCCCTCGTCCGCCGTTGCTGAGAAGAACAACATGCTGTACATCACTCCGGCCGGGGCCTCTCCCGAGATCTACTCGCGAGGATTCAAGAAGATCTTCATGTCTCAGCAATCCCTGGCTCCCGATGCTGGGAAAACCTTCGCCAACTACATCGCGGGCCTTCCCGAAGCAGAACGTCCAAAGACGCTCGCTGTTGTGACCGTGGACGACCCGTTCACCGCTCCTGTCGTGCAGGGGATCGAGAAGATCCTGAACGCCGCCGGCATCAAGACCGTCTATACGTCGACGTATCCGGAAGGCACCACCGACTTCGATTCGATCGTTAACGCGATGAGTGCCGCCAAGCCCGATCTGGTGGCTCACGGCGCTGTGTTCGAAGACGGCGTAGCTCTGGTGCGCGGTATGCTCAAGGCCGGTTTCACGCCCACGTGGCTGTTCCAGACCACCGCTCCCGGCCAGGGCGACCAATACTCGGACGGTATAGGTATCGAGAACACGGAAGGCATCGTCTACCATGTCAGCCACGCCGTCTCAGCCAAGACTCCCGGCAACGCGGAATTCGTCGCCCGCTACCAGGAGATGTTCGGTGAAGGCGCGATCTCCGAGGACGCGGCCGACGCCTATGCCGCCGGCGAGGTGCTGGCTGCGGCGGTCACGGCCGTAGGCAGTCTCGACCAGGACGCGCTGGCCGACTATCTACATACCAACGCCGTCCAGACCATCCTCGGACCTCTTTCCTGGGACGCCGACGGGAAACCGTTGGGCGAGATGTTGATCGGCCAGTGGCAGTCGGGCGTGGTCCAGGTGATCTTGCCGGCTGCCGCCGCCACGACGGACATGATCATCCCGGGTTGGAAACCAGGCAGCTAGAAAGGAATGCCTGGTCCACATCCTCGAACCAGACAAGCATCGAACTAGAGACCGATCGCGATGGCCACTCTCTTTCAGACGCTGATCCTCGGCCTATTGGTCGGCGGAGTCTACGCGCTCCTGGCCTCAGGCCTCACGGTGATCTTCGGGGTGATGCGCATCATCAACATCGCGCACGGCGCCTTGATGATAATCGGTGCGTTCATCACCTACACCTTGTGGCGTTATGCAGGCCTGGACCCGTTCATCGGGGTGGTTATCACCATGATCGCCATGTATGCGATCGGGTGGGTTCTGTACTTCGTGACCGTGCGCCCGGTTCGCCGGGCGCCGGTCACCTCCTCTGTACTGTTGACGTTCGGCCTCGCCTTCTTCCTGGAAGGCGTGATGGGCTTCATCTGGGGCAACAACGCGGTCGCGTCCCGGCCCGGGTACGTGGAGACCTCGTTCCACCTGGGTGCCTTCTACGTCCCTAAAGGCCTCCTCTTCGGCTGCTTGCTGGCCATCGTCATCATGGTGGCCCTGCAACTAGTCTTCTCGAGGACCTGGCTGGGGCGCTCCATCCGGGCGAGTGCCTCCAGCGAAGATGCCGCCCGCTTGGTGGGGGTCAACATCCCCATGGTGGCGGCGATCACCTTCGCCCTCGGTGCCGCCAGCGCGGGCGCCGGAGGGGCCATCATCAGCATCATGGGCACCTTCGTCGCCGGCTCGCAGATCCTGTGGATCACGCGCATGCTCAGCGTTGTCGTGCTCGGTGGACTGGGCAGCGTGCCCGGCGCCGTGTTGGCCGCTCTGATCCTGGGCGTCGGCGAATCGCTGGTGGCCACCTATGTGTCGCCCCTGTGGTCGCCGGCGCTGTCCATCATCCTCATCTTCGTCATCCTGGTGGTGCGCCCGCAGGGGCTTCTGGGCACCAAGCTGAGAGAGGATGTGGCCCAATGAGGGGGATGAGCGCCGGGCGCATGGCTCGCTACGCCCCACTGGCCGTGATCTGCTTCCTGATCGGCCTGTTCCCCGTGCTCTCCGGGAACGGTTACTACCAGAACATGATCATCATCTCTCTGGTCATCGCTATCGGAGCGGTGGGACTCAACATCATCACCGGGTTCGCCGGCTATCCGTCGCTGGCCCAGGGAGCTTTTCTGGGGGTGGGCGCCTACACAGCGGCCATCGGATCGATCAAGGTGGGAGGCTCGCCTTTCTACTGGATCCCGCTCGCCGGCCTGATAGCCGGGTTCCTCGCCTTCCTCTTGGGTCTCTTGTCCCTGCGCACCCGAGGGTTCTCCTTTGCCATCATCACCGTGTCCTTTTTGCTCCTGGTCAGGATAATCACCCAGAACTGGCGCTCGTTCACCAACGGCAGCACCGGCATGACCCTGCCTCTACCCACCTGGGACCGGGCCTTTCTCAACTGGCCCTTTCACTTCGCCCTGGTCGCGCTCCTGGCCGTCTCCTTGCTCATGACATACCGGATCCGCCGCACCAAGTTCGGCGTGGGCCTCATCGCCATGCGCGAGGACGAGGACAAAGCCGGTTCGGTGGGGGTCAACACGCCCACGTACAAGATGCTCGGCTTCGTGTGCAGCGCCGTCTTCGTGGGCATGGCCGGAGCCGTCTACGGGTACTACCTCACCTTCGTCGATCCATTGGGCATGTTCGGCCTGCTGCTCAGCGTCCAGATCATCCTGGCCGTGCTGCTGGGCGGCAAGGGCACTATCTGGGGCCCCGTTCTCGGTGCGTTCATCATCGAGCCGTTCAATGAGTTCGCCAACAACACCCTCGGTGGTGGAAACAGCCGGCTGGTGATCTTCGGGGGCGTCCTGGTGCTCGTGGTTCTTCTGCTGCCTCAAGGGATAATCCCGACGGTCACCAAGAAGATAGCCATCTATCGGGAGCGCAAGCAACCGGGACTCACCGGCTCCCGGATCGAGCTCTGCGAGCGGCCCCCACCGGCCAGTCGGCCGGAGCCATCTACCAAGAACGTGCTCGAGGTCCGAGACCTCAACAAGCGTTTCGGCGGCCTGCAGGCACTCGACGATTGTTCCTTCGGGGTGCCGGAGGGTTCAGTGACCGCCCTGATCGGCCCCAACGGGTCGGGAAAGACGACGGTCTTCAACATCATCACCGGGATGATGAGCGCCGACTCGGGCCAGGTGTATTTCGACGGCAAGCGGATCGATCAGCTGTCTCCGTGGAGCCGGGCTCATCTGGGTCTGGGTCGCACCTTCCAGATCACCCGTCTGTTCGGCGAGATGACCGTGCTGGAGAACCTGGTCGCCCCCTTGCGTGAATTCACGCCCGGGCAGCTCAACCGGGGCGCCATGAGCGGCGAGGAGGCCACGAGAGCCGACGGGCTGCTCGCTCTGGTGGGGATGACGGCCTACCGGGACCGTCCTACCTCGACCCTCAGCTACGGTCAGCGCAAACTGGTGGAGCTGGCCCAGGTACTGGCTCTCGAGCCGCGAGTGATACTCCTTGACGAGCCCGCTGGCGGGATCAACCCCACTCTGGTCGAACGCCTGGGAGAGCTGATACTCGAGCTCAACGCATCGGGCAGGACCTTCCTCATCGTGGAGCACAATATGCCCTTCGTCATGGGGCTCTGTAATCCGGTGCGGGTACTGGCTCGAGGCACGACCATCTGCCAAGGATCCCCGGAGGACGTGCAGCAGGACCAGTGCGTGCTCGAAGCCTATCTGGGCGATGATTTCGTCCTTGAGCCCAAGGGTGCGTGAGCCATGCTCGAGCTCAAGAACCTGACGGCGGGCTACGGCGGCGGAGCGGTGCTCCGAGGCGTGGATCTCAAGGTCGAACGCGGTTCGATCGCCTGTATCGTGGGTCCGAACGGCGCCGGAAAATCGACGGTGTTCCGAGCGGTCAGCGGTCTGCTCGAGATCATGGGCGGGTCCATATTCGTCGATGGCACGCCCATCCACGGCTTGACCTCGGCCCAGATCATCCAAGCGGGCGTGGCCCAGGTCCCGCAGTCCAACGGCCTGTTCCCGGCGCTGACCGTGCGCGAGAACGTGATGATGGGCGCGTATCTGATCAGACGGCAGCGGGCGCTGGTCAAGAGTCGCTACGAAGAAGTGGCGGCTCTCTACCCGGTCGTGCGCGAACGGGCCCGGGACAAGGCCGGCAACCTCTCCGGCGGTCAGCGGCGCATGGTCGAATTCGCCCGCGCCCTGATGCTCGACCCCAAGTTGGTGCTCCTCGACGAGCCTTCAGTGGGGCTCGACCCCAAGGTGCTCGCCCAAGTCCGCGAGGCTATTGAAACGATGCACGCGGCCGGCAAGACGATCGTTCTTGTGGAACAGAACGTGCGCTTCGGCTTCAACGTCTCCACCGAGGGCATCGTCATGGAAGGGGGGCGAGTGCTGATGCAGGCACCGGCCAAGGAATTACTGGCGAATCCGGAATTGACGACCCTGTTCTTCGGCGGCGCCATCCCGGAGCCGGAGTCTACCGACGAGGATGGACCGACATGCAGCACCTGACAGAGGGCGGCGCGGTATCCTTGGTCATCGACAACACTCCTGTCCACAGATAAAACAAGGTGGTGGTAGAGCATGTTCTATCCGGTCGAACTCGATCTGAGCGATAAGTCCAGGGTCCAACAGGCCACCGTGGTCCTGAACCCAGCCGAGTCCAAGCGATTATTGGCAAGGACCGTGGCCGGTCTCCCCGAGATCCAGAATGCCTTCGCCAACGGCAGACTCTCCGTTTCGACCTGCTCGACCAGCGCCTTTGTCCTGGAGGAGTTGACCGGGGAGAAGATGGCCCCCTACTGCTACTGCATCGGCATGATCGCGGACGGTATGCTGACCACGAGCGCGAAAGACGATCGGGAGGCCGCCCGCTTCTTCGTGAAAGGCGAGAGGGTCGAGCAAGACGCCTGGAGCTTCCTGGACACTTTCGAGAAGGGTGACGCGGTCGTCAAAGGGGCGAATGCCGTGGACCCGCAGGGGAATGCTGGTGTTCTTTCGAGCAACAACCAATCGGGTACTGTTGGCGCGCTCATCAGTCTTCTGGCCGTACGGGGACTTCCGATCATCATGCCCGTGGGTCTGGAGAAGCTGGTGGCTTCGGTGACCGACGCCGCTGCCGGATGGGGCCAACTCACCCTGTCGCGCAGCATGGGGGTTCCCGTTTGGTTGTACCCGGTGACATGCGGCCTCGTTGTTACCGAGGTCCAGGCGCTGGGCGTCCTGGCGGGCGTTAGAGCGCGGCACGTATCCAGTGGAGGCATAGGCGGGAGTGAAGGGGCTGTGGTCTTGCTGCTGGAAGGCTACGAAGAGAACATCACCAAAGCTTGGGACATAGTGGCCGACGTAAAGGGAGAGCCGGCTATCGCGGTGCCGCGGCATCAGTTCTCCTGCTGAAGGCTGTCGCCGACAGTCTCGGAGCCGGGGCGACTGAGCGCGGGAGCGGTTTCCCACAGAGGGTGCCTGGCCGAGCAGCCGAGGAGGGTCGTTATGGCGCGGACCAGTAAACGGATACCGGCCGGCGAGCGGCGGAAGAGGATCGTGGAGGCGACGTTACGCCTCGTAGCGGACGGTGGGATCCAGGGGGCCACGACGGCCAGGATAGCGGCAGCCGTGGACATGTCGGAAGGGACGCTCTACCGCCTGTTCGGGAGCAAGACGGGGATCCTCGTCGCGGCTCTTGACACGGTGTACGACCACTTCTTCCAGATGATGGCGTCGTGCCGGCAGGAGGATCCCATCGAGCGTCTGCGAGAGCTCGGGGCGATCCACACGCGGTCGGTGGTCTCGTCCAAGAACGACCATTACATCAGCCCACTGTTCGAGTTCATCAGCGCTCCGACCGCGCTCGGCCTCCACGATGCGGTGGCCGAAAGACAGCAGCGCGTTCTTGATGCTCTGGCCGGGGTCGTCGAAGAAGGGAAAGCAGCAGGGACCATCCCCGCCGCCGTCGACTCCCAGCAGGTGGCCTGGACGCTCCTGTCGGTGTTCTGGACTGAGGACCTGTCTACCTTGATCGGGCTGCCGGGGTTCGTCCTGGAGGGTCGCTCGCGGAAGATGATCGACGTGGTCCTGCGGTGTTTCGGTTGTTGTACGGCGTGCCTGGGAACGGCTGACGGTGTGGCCGGCCCGGGGACTCGACCACTCACGATGGGTGATCGGCCTGGGACGACGGCTTCGCTCATTCCCGAGTCGTAGGCAGCGGTGTGGCAGACCCGCGAGGTCAGCCCGCCTTCCTGTGGACCTTCTCAAGGCGATCGAACAGCGCGTGATACTGCCTGCCGTAGTGTCGGAGACTCTTGTCGGCGACCGGCTTCATCGCCCACCGCCCGGGGGTGCGCCAGGTACCTGCTCGCCGCGTTCCCCCCGGTCGAGCTCGTCAAACGCGTCAGTGAGCAGCTGGTAGCTCTGGTCCAGCGACTGGGGGATCACGCGTACGTCGCCGATCACCGGCATGAAGTTCGTGTCGCCCTGCCACCGGGGTACCAGGTGTAAGTGCAGGTGGTCCTTGATGCCCGCTCCGGCCGCTGCGCCCAGGTTGAGGCCGGCGTTGAGGCCGTCGGGACTGAGGACCAGCTTGAGGGCCCGCGTGGACAGCTGAGCCAGATCCATCATCTCGTGGAGCGTCTGGGGCGGTAGCTCCTCCAGGTCGGCCAGGTGGGCGTAGGGCGCCACCATGATGTGACCGTTGTTGTAGGGGAAGGCGTTCAGCATGACGTAGGCATGGGTACCTCGCCGGACGATGTAGGCGGCACGGTCGTCGCCGGCCAGGGGTTTCTCGCAGAAGATGCACCCCCCCGGCTTGTCCTGGGTGATGTACTGCAGCCGCCACGGGGCCCATAGCCGCTCCATGCCTTCTCCCTTCCTAGGGTGGCTTGATTGTAGCGCCGATGGCCACCGTCCGTGGACATCCGGCGGTGGACCTCCGGCCAGGGGCCTCCGGCCGTGGACCTCCGGCCGGGTGATGCGATATCATCGGGGTTCCCGTGAGGTCGTCTTCGCCCCACGTCGCGGGGCCGGATAGGAACACAGTGTCAAGGAGGCTTTGGTGGGAATCGCCCAGGCGCCAGAAATGACCAGCAACGGGCCCGTCGCGTCTCTGTCCGCTAGATATCAGGGGCCGGAGGCCGAACAGGTGGTGGCTCGCCTGCAACAGCCCGACATGCAAGATGTGAAAGCGGTGGTCTCCTGGCGGGGTGTCGTTGTGAACAGCGATGTCTGCCTGGTCGATCTCGCCCTCCAGTACCTCCGGCTCATCCAGGAGGAATCGTGTGGTCGGTGCGGGCCTTGCCGCATCGGCGTGGACGTCATGCGGGAGCTTTTCCAGAGACTGGCCGCCGGTGAGGGTGGGGCGGAGGCGGTGGGTCAACTCCGGGCCCTGGCCGAGCGCATCGACGATTCCGCCTGGTGCGGGATAGCCAATACGATCCGCGACCCCATCCTTGCGCTGCTCGATCTGGGCGGCGCACATTTCTCCGAGCACGCTGACGGTGCGACCTGCGAGCCCGAGACCGCCCACGGCTGGGTGGCGGCCCCGTGCCGTTCCACCTGCCCCTCGACCGTCGATTGCGCGGGCTACATCTTCCAGGCGCTGGAGGAACACCCGCACCTGGCGACCACCATCGTCAAGCGGGACAATCCGTTGCCGGCCATCATCGGCCGCACTTGTCCGCATCCCTGCGAAGCGAACTGCACCCTGGCGCCTACCGGCTCTCCGGTGGCCATCAACAACATCAAGCGCTGGTGTGCGGATAGGGCTGAGGACTTGGTCGCCGACCGCTGCGCGTCCGGATGTCTTGCCGACCCGACGGCCGGAGCCACGGCGGACGTCGTGGCCGCCGCTGGTGGGGTGTCGTTGATCGCCGGGGCTCCGCACGAGGTGAGTGAACTGGTGACTGCTCAGATGAGTCAACGCGCCGTCGGACTGGGCGGCAACGGCGGGGCTGGGAAGAAGGTGGCCATCATCGGCGCCGGGCCGGCCGGACTCTCAGCCGGCTACTATCTGGCTCGCCGGGGCTACAAGCCGGTCATCTTCGAGGACCTGCCCGTGCCGGGCGGTATGGTTCACGTGGGTATTCCAGAGTACCGGCTTCCCCGTCACGTCATCCGCCGGGAGACGGAGCTCATCGAACAAGAGGGCGTGGAGATCCGCTACAACACCCGCTTGGGCCGCGACATCGCCTTCACCGACCTGGAGAACATGGGCTTCGAGGCCACCTTCGTAGCCGTCGGCGCCCATCTGGGCCGGCCGCTGGGCATCCCGGGCGAAGACCTGCCCGGCTCCATGGACGCCATTGTCTTCCTACGCAAGGTGGCGCTGGGCGAGAAGGTCGACATCGGCGACCGGGTGCTGGTGCTGGGCGGCGGCAACTCCGCTATGGATTCGGCCCGCACCTGTGTCCGTTTGGGCGCCAAGCAGGTGCAGGTGGTCTATCGCCGGACTCGCAACGAGATGCCGGCCAATGTGTGGGAGATCGAAGAGGCAGAGGAGGAGGGAGTCGAGTTCCTCTACCTGGCCGCGCCGATCAAGTGCGAAGGCCTCGAGGGGGTGAACGGGCTCGTCTGCCAGCAGATGGAACTGGGCGAACCCGACGAGAGTGGCAGGCGGAAGCCCGTCCCGACCGACATGGCTCCGTTCGAACTCGAGGCCGATAGCATCATCGCCGCGGTGGGACAACAGCCAGATTTTGAACCCTTCAAAGGGGATGAAGCGATCAAGCTCAACCGCTGGGGCTACATGGAAGCCGATCCCTATACCCTCATGACAAGCAAGCCGGGGGTCTTTGTGGGCGGCGATGCTGTGAGCGGCGGGGGAACGGTGATCGAGGCAATCAATGCGGGGAAAGTAGCGGCCAAGTATATCGACACGTACCTTCGGGGCGAGCCGGTGGTCGAGGATATTGAGGACAAGACCAAGCGCCTGGCCGTCTACCTAGGCGCTCAGCACAGCGCCGAACCGCTGGCCGACTGCGTGGATTACGGCAAGCGCCAGAAGATGCCGGTGTTGCCCGTGGACGTGCGCGCGCATAGCTTCGATCCCGTGGAACTGGGCTACTCGCTGGAGCAGGTGACTGCCGAGGCCGATCGCTGCCTGAGGTGTCATCGGCCGATTCTGGTGGCGACCTAGAGGGCGACCCCGGTGAGCGCCCGAACCTCGGGCG
>JAZDLO010000195.1:0-2674 GCA_043801935.1 bacterium | reverse complement strand
GCCTGCATCGCCGCCGACGCCCTGGGCAACGACAAAGTGACCGCCGTATCGATGCCCTCGCGCTATTCGAGCTCGGGCACCAAGAGCGATGCCCGGGAGACGGCACAGCGCCTGGGCATCCACTTCCATGAGATCCCCATCGAGAGCATGTACCGCTCCTACCTGGGGAGCCTTGCTCCCTACTTCGCCGATGACGAGCCCGACGTCACCGAGCAAAACATCCAGGCCCGTATCCGCGGCAATGTGCTCATGGCTCTCTCGAACAAGTTCGGATGGTTGGTGCTCACCACCGGAAACAAGAGCGAGATGGCTGTGGGCTATGCCACGCTCTACGGCGACATGGCCGGGGGGTTTGCCGTCCTCAAGGACGTTCCCAAGACTCTGGTATACCGGCTGGCGGAGTACCGCAACTCGCTGGCTCCGAGCGCTGGTCCCATCCCTGAGTCCACGATCGAACGGGCTCCCTCGGCCGAACTCGCTCCCGATCAGGTCGACCAGGACACCTTGCCGCCGTATGAGGTACTCGACCGGATCATCGAGGCATACGTGGTCCGGGATGAGAGCGTCGAGGAGATCGTGGCCCTGGGTCTGAGCGAGCCCGAGGTGCAAAGGGTGGTGGCCATGATCGACGGCAACGAGTACAAACGTCGCCAGGCTCCTCCCGGAGTGCGCATCACTCCCAAGGCTTTTGGAAAGGACAGACGGCTGCCCATCACGAACCGTTACCGGGGATAGCTCGTATAATCCGGTGATGCAGCGGCGAGCAGGCAAGGAGCAGGGGTGAGTGACTACGTAGTGGGCGAGAAAGGCCTTGGCGCCTCGGTGGGAACGGTCGGACTCGAGTCCGTAGAGTTCTCTTCTCTGGTGCTGGACTCGGGTGTGAACCTGGAGCCGGTCACTATCACTTATGAAACGTATGGGCTTCTGAACGATCAGCGCACGAATGCTGTGCTTATCCTGCACGCCCTTTCCGGCGATGCGCACGCCGCCGGCTATTACCCTGGGGAAGACAGGCCGGGCTGGTGGGAGCCGATGATCGGACCCGGCAAGGGTTTCGACACTGAGCGGTACTTCGTCATATGCTCCAATGTCATCGGCGGCTGTAAAGGGAGCAGCGGGCCCAACAGCATCCATCCGACCACCGGAAAGGAATATGGGCTCGACTTCCCGCTTGTGACGGTGGCCGACATGGTGCGGGCGCAGAAGCTGCTCATCGACCATCTGGGGATCACGCGCCTTCTCTGTGTCTGCGGTGGCTCGATGGGAGGGATGCAGGCGTTGCAGTGGGCGGTCGCCTACCCGGAGGCGGTCGCGTCGTGCATCCCGATCGCGGCCACCACCAAGCACTCACCCATGCAGATCGCCTTCAACGAGGTCGGGCGGCAGGCCATCACGGGTGATCCCAATTGGAACGGAGGGTACTACTATCAAGGCGATCCTCCCGACAGGGGGCTCGCCGTAGCCCGCATGATCGGCCACATCACCTACCTGTCCGACGAGTCCATGCACGAGAAATTCGGCAGACGCCTGCGCGACAAGAAAGCGCTGGGCTCCGACCTCACCCTTGACTTCGAGGTCGAGAGTTATCTGCGCCACCAAGGGGAGCTGTTCACCCGCCGTTTCGATGCCAACACGTACCTGTACATCACCAAAGCACTCGACTACTTCGACCTCACCAATGGGCGCGGCGTGCTGGTGGAGGCCTTTCGCGACCTACCCGAAGAGATGCGCTTCCTGGTGATCGCGTTCAGCAGCGATTGGCTCTATCCCCCCTACCAGTCCAAAGAGATCGTCAAAGCGCTGAAGGGCAACGGTCTGGATTGCTCCTATCTGGAGATGAGATCCTCGTTCGGACACGACGCCTTCCTACTGGAGAACAAGGACTTGACCCGGGTGGTGTGGCACTTCATGGAGTCGACCGCCAGGCAGCGGGGGATACGCTTTGGCTAGCTCGGTGGCCAGGAACGCGGATGGGGTGCGCTGGGACCACCTCGTCATCGTCGATGTGGTGCCGCAAGGCTCTCGCGTACTCGACCTCGGGTGCGGAGGCGGGACGCTGCTGAAGATGCTCCTCGACCGCAAGGAAGTGCGCGGCACCGGCATCGAGATCGTCGAGGAGAAGGTGTACGACGCGGTCACCAAGGGAGTCACGGTCTACCACGGCGACTTCAACGAAGGTCTATCCTTCTATCCCGACAACAGCTTCGACTACGTGGTGCTCAGCCAGACCCTGCAGGAGGCGCACGAGACCGTGACGGTGCTGAAAGAGGCCCTCAGGGTTGGGCGCTACGTCGTAGCCAGCTTCCCCAATTTTGGGCACTGGAAGGCGCGGCTGCAATTGCTCGCGACCGGTCGGGCGCCGGTCACGGGATCGTTGCCCTATCAGTGGTACGACACTCCCAACGTGCATTCGTTGACCATCAAGGACTTCAGCGAGTTCACGCGCGAGCAGGGCATCGATATCGTGCGCCGCTTCTACGTGGGCGAGAGGGGGCCGCTCCGCTTCTGGCCGAATCTACGGGCTGCCTACGGGGTCTTCGTGCTCGGGAGGTCACTGCCCCAGTCGGGAGCGGTACGGTAGAATGAGGACTCGTTCGGGGCCCATAGCTCAGTTGGTTAGAGCTGCCGACTCATAATCGGCCGGTCGCAGGTTCGAGTCCTGCTGGGCCCACCT
>JAZDLO010000182.1:0-3838 GCA_043801935.1 bacterium | reverse complement strand
CGGGCGAGGATCGCCCTGGTAGCCGTACAGGGCCACGGCCTGCTCGTGAACTTCGATCTGACTCTCCGCGAAACCGCACTCGACCAGAGCGGCCACCAGGGCCTGCGGGTCGCGGAACTCGGTCTGACATTCGACAAAGTGGGACATGCGTGATCTCCGTGGGGTTAATGGGGGTTGGCACAAAGGAACATGTAGCGTGCTACGTACCGGGGAGGGGGCAGGAGTCCTCGTGTGCCATCACGTACTCGTGGCACAGGGCTCCATCGTGGTCCCGCGATAGCTGACTCTCCGCGCAGCCCTCCACGTCGTAGTCCCGAACCCGGACGACGACGTCAGGTGGGATGCCGCAGATGTCCTGTACGAGCCCGCCTTCTACAACAACGAGAATCTCTCGGGTCATGTGTACGGCCCTCCTTAGCTCGGTCGGTCCAGCACGACCCGCCGCCCCGCGCCCCGGCCTTCGCCGCCCTCCCGGCCGGATCGGTCGAGCCCGCTTCGGCCCCCGGAATCACCCACGAGGTCGATCCTGACTTCCTGGAACACCTCCGTCGCGAGGCAATCGACCAGCCAGAACTGCCCTGGGAGCCATGAACCCGAGCGGAACAGGCTCGATTTCGGCCTTGCAACGGCCGGGATCAGGGGGCATACTGCGCCTATTGTGCCTGGTGGCGTTCACCAGGCGCCCGGCGTGCCGGGATGACTCTGCGAAATGGGCCAAAAGCGTTTCTCCGCTGGTGGGAAGGGGCGCGATGGAGGGGCGACATGAGTCGCCAGGCGGCCCCCGCCCCCCCTAACCCACCATCCCCGGGGCCACCCCACCGCCCCTCGCGGAATCGGATTTCCTACAGTCAGTAGTATCAGTCAGTGACAGCACTCGCCAGGCGAAGGGAAGCCCTGAATACCCGTTCGGTGGTCCACCATGAACACTGTTGTTTCGAAGCCTGCTATCGCTGGCGTGGCCGTGAGCTTGGGTTTTTCTCTTGGGGCCTGGTCCTGCAACAACGATGGGGCGGGTTCCCATACGAATCCCGACGATGCGATCGAGCCTCCGTCGGGGGGGATGTGCGTCTGGAATCAAGCCTATCAGGAGAACTATGCCGAGGACGATGTGAGCGCCATGGTAGCCAATGCTCGGGGTTGCTATGTGCTCATCGATCCTTTTGGATCCGTCGAAGCCCGCAACGCCATATCCCAACTGAAGGCGCACGAGAACGTTGTGGGATGTTACATCAGCTCCGGGACCTGTGAGGATTGGCGGGACGACTACGAGGAGATGAGGGAGTTCTGTGTCGATACGCCCTGGGGCGAGTGGGCTGGCGAGTACTTCGTCGACGAGCCGGGTGATGAGCTCGTCGCCCTCATGCAGAAGCGTATCGATACCATGGCCACGTGGGGATGTGACATGGTGGAGTTCGATAACATGGATTGGGCTTTCGACGAAGAGAACCGCGAGGAGTACGGATTCGGCGCTTCTCCCGAGGCTGCCATCGCCTACCATCGAACCCTGTGCGACTACACTCGCGGTCGAGGGATGGGGTGCATGGCAAAGAACACGAACGAGGGAGCTGAGGACTTCGACGGCGTGACCTTCGAATCCTACAACGATGACACGGCCCCGGGAAAGGACTGGTGGTCGCACGACGAGCTACAGGGGTTTTTGGGTGCCGGCAAGATTGGTATCATCGTCCACTACGACGAGCCGGACTGCGACGATGTGTACGCCCAGTACCGACAAGGGTACGGTGAGGGGCTGTCGTTCATCTGCGAGGAGCGGAGCGAGCAAGCCTACCGTCACTACTCCCCTTGAGTACGCAACACTCGCCCCCCAACAGGGTAACCCCCCACCCCCGGGGCCACCCTGCCGCCCCTCGCGGAATCAAGTTTCCTATCAGTGATCTCCAGACCGTGCTTTTGACCACTTCTTTCTATCGACGCAAAGATTTTCTGCCTGCGGCCCAAAGCTCATGGGTCGCAGTGTTCAGAACCATTCGAGGACCTCGGTCCAGTACTCTGCGGGGAATTTTTCATAGTCGAAATTGATGAGCATGGCGTCTTCGGTATCTGATCGGTAGTTCCACAGCGCGAAGTGCCATCCATGGCTGAGCGCGATGTCCACATGGTCCGAGAGGAATTGGACGCCGCCCGTCTGTGGGTATTGCATGCCGAACTCGCCCATGAGGATCGGCACCTGATGCGTCTGCTGGAAGGCGATCACACCGGCGAACACGATCTCCTCGAGAAACGTGCGGTCGTACACCTGACCCCAGTATTCGCCGGGGTAGCTCACGCCCGGGCAGTCCGCCGCATCGCAGTCTGGGTGGGTGAAGCCGACGGGCTCGTATGTGTGGAAATCGTAGATGACATAGGGGTCGTCCTGTTTCTCCACCAGCGACCACCACTCCGGATGCGACCAGACCACGCCTTGCACGATGATCGGCAAGGTCGCATCGATGGCGCGGATCCTGTCGATGAACAGGGTCATCATCGCGTTGACATCGATGCCCGCGGTCGTGAGCGCCGCACCGAGCTCCTCCGGTGTCTGAATGGTGTCCCAGATCTGAGTCCTGAGTGGGTTGGGCTCCACCATAACGTTGATCGCAGCGAAATACGGGTCGCCCTGGTAACGGGCAACGATGTCGGCGAGCATCTGGCCGTAGCGTTCTTGCTCATCGCCGCTCTGCCAGATGGTGTCATCGGCATCCAGGTCCACCGACTGACGCCCCGGACCCTCGCGGACCGCAATCACGTAGTAGAGCTGAGCTTGCCCACACCACGCGACCATGTCGTCGAGGCTGGTTACGCCATCCTGATTGCTGGCATAGGGCGGGCCCCAATCGACGGTGCCCTCGTTGGACTGTATCTGGGCCAGGTTGGCGCCGGTAGCTTTGAGCGCCAAGAAATCATCCACGCTCTTGGTGCCGCTGCCGTAGTTGAAGTAGCCGATGTCAAAGCCTCTGAAGAAGCTGGGCGTGCGCCAGCGGTCGAACATCGGCGATCCGGTGCCGCCGTCATCGCCAGAACCGCTGTCATCGTTGGAACCACCGCCATCGCCAGAACCACCGCCACCGCCTGAACCACCTCCGCAGCCCATGACGACCACCAATGCCATGCTCAGCACGAGACCGCTCCATGTCATGGCGCTCATCGATCGCATGCGCTGCCTCCATCGAAGGGAACGAGCCCTAACTTCTCTCGCGTTATCCGGTCCATATTACACCCAGCCCGCAGGTCGTGTCAATACGATTCTGGCGAATACCGTTCCATCATGATTCCTGAGCCACCCAAAGAGAATAACGTCCCCAAAGCCGTAAAGCCGAACACCGTCCGCAAGAGTTAATCAGTCATCCTCGACTGATGGGAAAGTCCGTTCGGACATCCACTTGAGCACGGTCGCTAACGCCCGCATCCCGGCGCCGCTGTCGCCGTCGCTGCCGACCGAGCCGAAACCCTTCTCGATTTCGTCGAACTGAACGACACAGGGAGCCATGACTTCGATCTGACGTAGCGCGCTACGGACGTTGGCCTCGCTCTCGCCCACCCACTTGGACATCATGCAGCCGACGTCGAACTGGATCAGCGGAATACCCAACTCGCTCGCCGTGCAGAGTGAAATCTGCGTCTTCCCGCAGCCGGAGATGCCGGTGAGCATGAGCCCGCGTGGGGGGTCAATTCCGAACGCCAGGGCTTCCTTCCCCAGGCAGGCCCGGTCTCGGGCGATGTGCCGCTTGACGTTCTCGCAGCCGCCGATGAGGCCCAAGCCGCCCGCGGGCGGTTGGAGGTACTTGAGCAGGCCACTGCGGCGGAGGACTTCGGCCTTCTCGTGCAGGATGAGCCCGGC
>JAZDLO010000165.1:0-46558 GCA_043801935.1 bacterium | reverse complement strand
TCTCCAACCTCCTGGATTTGTGTCCGGCCGTCGGCCGGGACGTGAATTCGCGTGGATACCTGGCCCCTCCCGTCTGCATGGCCATTCCCAACACTGAATTGATACCACGCTTATGCCCGCCGTGTCTAATGATTCGGCGAGAGTGGGGTCTATGACGGTATACTTCGCCCTCTATCGTGAGCCATTCGGACCCCACATACGTCTTGCGGGCCGTTCGCCCGAGAGCCTGTTCACGGCCTTCGGCCGCGCCGGTCGAGGCGACGTCACCGGTGTTGGCGCCACCACTCGGGCCTGCTCCCAAGGTCGGCATCCGGCCCACCTATGTGTACTGGGGCGGAGAGAATCTCTACGTCAACCTCACCAGCCGCTGCTCGTCCGCGTGCGTCTTCTGCCTACGGGAGTCGACGTGGGAGGTCTTCGGGTCGGATCTGTATTTGAGCGAAGAGGACGAGCCCACAGCCGCGGATGTCATCGCTGCGCTCGAGACGGAGATGGGGAGGGCGCCCGGGGCTACACCGGCGATGGCGAAGGACGCCGCGGAGAAGGTGACCGACCGGGCCGCCGAGGCGGCTGCCGGCGCGGCCGGGCCTCGCGAGGTGGTGTTCACCGGCCTGGGGGAACCGACCGTACGGCTTGACGTGCTTCTTGAGGTCGTGCGATGGCTCACGGCGATCGGCCTGACGTCCCGCGTCGACACCAATGGGCACGCGTCTCTCCTTCACCCCGACCGGGCCGTGGTGGCGGAGTTGGTCGCTGCGGGACTGGATAGAGTCTCGGTGAGCCTGAACGCACCAGATACCGCGTCCTATGATGAACTTTGTCGCCCCACCCACCCGGGTGGGTTCGTAGCCGTCCTCGGTTTCGTGCGTGACTCGGTGCAGGCCGGGTTGGAGACCACTGTCACGATGGTCGGCATCCCCGGGCTTCCAGCGGGACCGGTGGCCCGACTTGCTGCCGAACTGGGTGCGGCCTTCAGGGTCCGTCCCTATCTGCCGCCTCGGACCGGGCAGTGAACGCCAGGACCGGACTTCCGGCGAGCGCAAGCGCGCCGAGGGCGGAAGCCCTCTTCTGGGAGGAGGCCGGCGGTGGCGATATGCGCTGCACCCTGTGCCCGCATTACTGCGTCCTAGGGGAGGGCGCGGAGGGTCTGTGCAGAGCCCGCGGGGTGCGCGACGGTCGGATGGTATGCCTCACCTATGCCCGGCCCGCCACCATCGTCAGCGACGAGATCGAAAAGAAGCCGCTCTTTCATTTCCACCCCGGCACTCGCGCCCTGTCCCTGGGCAGTTTCGGCTGCAACGTGCTCTGCGCCGGCTGTCAGAACTGGCAGATCTCCCACGCGAGCGCCCGCACGGAGACGGCCCGGCTGCCGGTGCTGACCCCCGCAGAGGCAGTGGCCATGGCCCGCAAGCACAAGCTCTCCGGCGTGGCCTTCACGTACAACGAACCGGTGGTGTGGATCGAGTACGTCCACGACGTCTGCACGGCCTTCAAGGAAGCCGGTCTTTACACGGCTTTCATCAGCGCTGCCTATGTCAGTGAAGCCGCCTTGGACTATGTGGGGCCGGTCGTCGATGCCTTCAAGTTCGACCTAAAGGCCCCTTCGGCGGCGGGATGGGCCCGTCTCACGAAGGTCAAGGATCCGGCCCCGGCCTTCGCCATGGCTGTGCGGGCCAAGGAGGTGCACGGCTGTCATGTGGAGGTGGTTTCGAACATCGTCCCGGATCTCAACGACGACGACGTGAGCCTCGATGCCATGGCCGTGTGGGTGCGGGACAATCTGGGTCCAGGGACTCCTTGGCACCTGACCCGCTTCATCCCGAATTTCGAGCTTTCTTACCTTCAGCCCACCTCCATCAAGACACTGGAACGAGGCGTGAGCATCGGAAAAGCGGCAGGGCTACGCTTCGTCTACGTGGGCAACGTACAAGGCCACCCTGGCCGGCAAACGGTCTGTCCGGCGTGCGGACGGACGGTGGTCCGGCGAGAAGAACCCAAGACCGAAAACCTTTCGGTCAAAGAAGGGCTCTGTGCCGCCTGCGGTGAAGACCTAGGGATGGTGCAGGCCTGGGATTGAGACGCCGGCGCCTCCGGTGAGATGCGGTCGCCCCGCTCGGCAGCGGGACGGACCAGGGCGGTCGGGTTCGCCGAGAGTCGCAAATCTGTTTAGACGTCGCTGGCCGCAGGGTAGCATCAAGGCAGAGATCAGCAACGTCCGAATGGTTCTCAAACACATATGACACAGGCAGCGGAAGAGACGACCGGTCCACAACAGGCAGGCGCGCGGGCGCCCGTCTCGCTCGTCATACCCTGTAAGGCGGAATACGTGGCCTTGTGCCGTCTGGTCGCGGGCGCTTTGGGAGCCCGCGAGGCCTTGGACGAAGAGGTCATCGCGGATCTCAAGGTGGTGGTCACCGAGGCCTGTAACTGCTTTATCGCAGAGCCCAGTGGATGCACCACGCCAGAGACCGATCACGACACGGCAGAGCCGTTTCCTATCCTGCGCTTGGATTTTCACCCGACCTCGGATGTATGGGAGATCACGGTCTCAAACCCCGACCGCCGGCGCCGCATCTCGCCCTCGAGCCTCTGCGATCCCATGAGCGAGGGTGGTTTGGGGCTCACGATCATCCGTGCCCTGACCGACTCAGTGGAGCAGACCGACAGCGATGCGGAAGGGAGCGCTTTGCACCTGGTGAAGCGGCTGTCGCCCGAGCCTGTGGCTGAAGGCTGAGCGGCCACCGGCCGCGCTCGGCGGGGTTATTCCGGGCGCCGCCAGCCTGCATGTTACACTGAGGCGCCATGAAGCCCGCCGGTCTTTCCGTCTTTCTCCGCATCACCGTCGGTCGCCGGCCACTCTCGTCTGAGAGGTCCTCACCTCGTTCCCGGTTCGCTCAGCGGGCGATCGTAGCGGTGGCTGCGGTCCTCGCGGCCGTCACAGTCGTAGAAGCCCTTACGCTCGTCGCGCTGCCGGCGCCCCCGGCGCGGGCAGCTACCGGGCAGCTCACCATCGAGGTCGACCGCATTCTGAGCCTGACCAGCGAAGCGGTCACCCTGACGATCAGGGGAACGGTCTCGGAGCAACTGACCAACGCTGAGCTTGTCGTGCGGATCGGGGGGCCGGCCGAGCCCTCGCAGGTGGGACGGAGCGACCCTCAGCTTCCGCAGGTGGCCACCCTCTCTGAGGAATGGAGTCCGGCGGGAAGCGGAGGGGTTAGCGGTGAGGCGACCCGCGGCGAGGCGGCGAGCGAAACTAGGGCCGGGCCGTCCATCGCCACCATCGTCATCCCGGCAGATACACCTGCTGAGCCCGGTGCTTACCTCCTCACCGCGCAGGTGGTCTCCGACGGCGTGACCCGAGCCAGCGGTACCGTATGGCTGGGCAAGGCCGCCCTCCGAGAACGACCGCTGGACGTCGCCTTCGTCTGGCCGGTCGCATTGGGCGTCCATCGGGACTCGAGCGGGGCGTTCTTCGATCAGGCACTGGAGGACGCCGTCGCCCCGGCAGGCGAAAGCCCCGACGGTCTGCGCGCCCTGCTAGATAGAGCCGGTAGCTTCCCGCGCTGGCCCTTCACTCTGGCGGTGGAACCCATCTTGCTGGCCCAACTCCGTGACATGGCCGATGGATACGCTCGACTGGACGCTTCCGGCGGGCGCCAAGAAGTGGACACCGACGACCCGGTGGTCAAGAACGCCGGCCAGACTCTGGCCACCTTCAAGAAGCTGGCAGGCATGGAGTCAGTGGAGATAGCCGTCATTCCCTACGCGGTTCCAGCCCTCGGCATGCTCGCTGCAGAAGGATGGAGGGACGGATTCCAACAGATCCAGCTGGGCAAGCAAGAGCTTCAGCAGACCCTGGGGCTGGGATCGACTCCCGTCGGCGCCTATTCACCGGATCTGGACATGACCACCGAAAGCCTGGCTTACTACGGTCAGGCCTCAATCGACCACGTCGTCGTGGACGGCCGGTTGGCCGAAGATCTCACCGAGCAGGTCGCCGACGGCACCGTGGCCGTGCGAGTGCGCGATACCGAGAACGACCGGGTCACCCTGGTCTTCGCCGACAGCGGGCTTCGCTCTTTGATGGCGCCTCCCTGGGATGCCGGTGTGTTCTTCGCCGGTTTGGCGGCGGAACTGGCCTCGGGGGTCAGAGAGGCCTTGGTCATCGCCCCCGGGGCGGACTTCATGGTCCCTCCCAGCTCCTACCTCGAAGCCATCGGCGAGGTTCTGAGCCGCCTTTACTGGGTGCAGACTCGTACCTTGACGTCTCTTCTTCGCGCTCACGCCCCGACGACCCGGCCGGTCTTGTTCAGCCGCAGCGCTTCGGGGTCCCTCGGCTACATCGAGGGATCGCTGCTCACCAGTCTCCGGGCGGCTCATGCGGCCGTGGCCGACTTGGCCGAAGTGGCCGACGCCACTCGGGCTCCGGTGGAAAGGGCCCATCGCCTGCTGTATACAGCGGAGAGCCGCTGGTGGTGGCTTCCGCAGACCAGCCCGGAGGTGGCGAGCATCGGGCTGGCGTATGCCGATGAGGCTCGGGCGCTGGCTCAGGGCGAGCTATCCAAGGCGCGCTTCGCGGGCGCCAGCCCCACGATCTTCACCGGGCACCGGGGCACGATCAGACTCCTCTTGGATAATGGCGCCGACTATCCGTTCAGGGTGGAGGTGCGGCTCAGCGGCAGGGGCCTGACCCTTCCCGATGGCGAGCGGCTAGAGGTCGAGCTGCAGCCGGGCCGGACCGTGGTGCCCGTGAACGTATTGAACGCCCAGGGTGCGCACCACCTGGACGTTCTCATGGTCGCGGGGGCCAGCACGCTCGACGAATGGAGCCATTCCGTGCGGTTCATCACTGTGATGACCGTTCTCCCCTGGGCGGTGCTGGCTGTGGTGGTGATCGGCGGGGCTGCATACCTAGCTCTTCGTCGGCGCGGGCGCAGGCGCCGCGTGCCCGTAACCTCCCGGACCGATCTTCGTTCTTAGTCGTATGAGGACAATAATAGTCATCGTGGTGATCCTGGCGATCGCAGCTATGCTGACGGTCGACGGACTCGGCATGTACGCGGCACACCGCACGGCGATCGAGGTAGCGAAGGGTGCGGCCGACCACGCTGCCCAAGTGTTTGTCGCCACCCAAGGCAGCGAAGCTGCCGCTGAACGGGCGGTGCAGGGGATCGCTCGGGAAGCGGACGTGCAGCTTGTCTCGGCCGACTATCACAAAGCTGCGACGCGCTGGTATGAGGTCACGGTGCGCAGCGAGCCCAAGAGTTACTTCCTCAAGCACCTGCCCTACCTCAAAGACCATCTGGCCCAACAGTCAACGGCGGTCGTCCACTTCTAGGCTCGGGAATCGCCGCGAGCAGCGCCGGGTTGACGCCGCTCCTCCCACCGCCGCTCCGGCGAGCGCTACGACCTCTACCTCCGTGGTTGGCCGGCATCCACGCTGCCTGGCGCCAGACATCCGTCGTCTCCGCGCTCCTCCATCGGCACATAGTCTCGAACTCCACCGCCGACATAGATCTGACGGGGCCGGAAGAGGGCCATGTTGCCGTCTCGCGTCTCCTTCCAATTGGCGATCCAACCGGGCATGCGGCCCATGGCGAACATGACCGTGAACATGTTCACCGGGAAACCCATGGCCCGCAACATGACCCCGGAGTAGAAGTCGACGTTGGGATAGAGTCGGCGCTCGATGAAGTAGGGATCGCTCAGAGCCACGTCCTCGAGCCGCTTGGCGATCTCGAGCAAAGGGTCGGGGGTCTTTAGCTTGCCCAGAAGCCTATCCGCCACTTCTTTCATGATGCTGGCCCGGGGATCGTAGTTCTTGTACACGCGGTGGCCGAAACCCATGAGGCGCAGGGGGGAGCTCTTGTCCTTGACCTCGGCGATGTACGACTTCAGATCCACATTGTTGTCATGGAGGTATTGCAGCATGTCCACCACCGCGGCGTTGGCGCCTCCGTGGAGCGGGCCCCATAGCGCGCAGACGCCGGCGGCACAGCTCGCATACATGTTGGCGCCCGATGACGCCACCATCCGCACCGTGCTGGCCGAGCAGTTCTGCTCATGGTCGGCGTGCAGGATGAGTATGAGTTGCAGAGCGTCCACTATCTCCGGGTCGGGCTCGAAGTCCCCGAACGGGATGGAGAACATCATGTGGAGGAAGTTCGTGCAGTAGTCGAGGTGGGGTTTGGGGTAGATGATGGGTTGCCCGATAGATGCTTTGTAGCTGGCTGCGGCGATGGTACGGATCTTACTGAGCAGGCGAGCCGCCGCCACCTGGAAGGTGGCCGGGCTCTCCATCTCGATCAGACCGGGATCGTAGCAACTGGCGGCGTTGATCATGGCCGACAAGATGGCCATGGGGTGGCCGGTGGAGGGAAAGCCGTCAAAGTGGGAGTAGAGTCCCTCGTGGATCATTTCATGCTTGGTGAAGAGGGCGCTCCAACATTTTAGTTGTTCACGGGTCGGCAGCTCTCCGTAGATAAGTAGCCACGCCGTCTCCACGAAAGTGCTCTTTTGCGCCAACTGCTCTATGGGGATACCCCGGTAGCGGAGAATGCCGCGCTCCCCGTCGACGAACGTTATGGCAGACCGACATGATCCGGTGTTGGAGTACCCTTCATCCAGGGTGATGTAGCCCGACATGTCTCTCAGTTTCGAGATGTCGATCGCATGTTCGCCCTCTGCGCCCACGATCACAGGAAGATCCTGCGTGACTCCGTCGATGATCAGTCTGGCTGTGTCTGTCATGTTCTCTGCCTTTCGTGCTCCAGCTACCGCTCTCGCCGCCTCAGTCTCGGCAAACCAGCGCCCCCAAGCGCTCGGTGAGGATCAGGTTCTCCCGATAGTCTACCGGGCAATCGATCACAGTGACGCCCGGTTTCTCGATCGCCGCTCGCAGTGTCGGGAGCAGATCCGCGGTTCTCTCGATGCGGTGGGCGTCAGCTCCGAAGCTGTTGGCGTACTGGACAAAGTCAGGATTGCTGAATTCGACGCAGCTCGGGCGGCCCAGCTGACAGATCTGTTTCCACTCGATCAGCCCGTAGGAGGAATCATTCCATATAAGTACCACGAAGCTCAAACCCAGGCGCACGGCCGTCTCGAGCTCCTGAGAGTTCAGCATGAAACCACCGTCCCCGGTGACGGCTACCACGGCCCTATCCGGATGGACTAGACTGGCGGCCACCGCCCCCGGGAGAGCGATGCCCATGGCCGCAAAGCCGTTGGAGATGATGCAGGTGTTCGGCCGCTCCGTCTGGTAGAGGCGGGCCAGCCACACCTTATGGGCGCCTACGTCGCTGATGATGATGTCGTCCGGTGCCAGCGCTTGGCGTAGGTCGTGGATGATCTTCTGCGGCTTCACCGGGAAACCCTGGTCGTCCGCGCGCCCCTGTAGCTCTGCCAGCAGTTTCCGTCGGGGGGCGCCGGATAGCCTGCGGCGGCGACGTTTGCAGCATCCGGAGAGAGCGGTCATGCTCGTCCCGATATCGCCCAGGACGCCACCCGCGAGGATGTAATGCTCGTCGACCTCGGCCGGGACGGAATGGATGTGGACGACGTCGTGATTCTCTCGACGCCAGAGGTACGGGTGGTATTCGACCATGTCGTAGCCGACGCAGATGACGAGGTCGGCCTGCTTGAAGCCGCAGAAGTTGTAGTCCCCGGACTGCAGGCCTGCCGTACCGAGGAACATCCGGTGCGAGGCGGGCATGACGCCCTTGGCCATGAAGGTCGTCACAACGGGGATATTGAGGGTCTCCGCAAAAGACACGAGGCGCTCGGCCGCCGCCGCGCGGATGACCCCGTGCCCGGCCATGATAAGCGGACGCTGCGAGCCATCGATCAGTTCGGCCACATGCTGCAA
Organism: bacterium; assembly: GCA_043801935.1. Lineage (GTDB taxonomy): Bacteria > Actinomycetota > Thermoleophilia > RBG-16-64-13 > RBG-16-64-13 > JAZDLO01. The sequence goes on along the minus strand of JAZDLO010000165.1, from coordinate 38,694 downwards.
TTCTGCGGGGTTGGGAAACGGAGCCAACGGGCTCCGCCTATTCAGCGGACCGGTCTCCGGCAGATCCTTCTCGGCCACGTTCTGCGGTAGCTCGATGAAGCACGCGCCGGGGATCTCCGCTTCGGCCAGTTTGAAGGCCTTGCGGATGATCTCGGGGATGATCTCGGGGGTGCTCACCTGAGCGCCGTACTTGGTGATCGGCTCGAAGAGTTGCACGAGGTTGATGACCTGGTGACTCTGCTTGTGGAGTCTCGTTGTAGGGGCCTGCCCGGAGATAGCCACCAGTGGAGCCATGTCCATATTGGCGTCGGCGACGCCGGTCACCAGATTGGTGGCCCCGGGGCCCAGGGTGGACAGGCACACTCCTGCTCGCCCGGTGAGACGCCCGTAGACGTCGGCCATGAAAGCGGCTCCTTGTTCGTGCCGGACGGTCACGAACTGTACCGCGCTGGTGGAGAGCGAGTCCACCAGTTGAAGGGTCTCCTCCCCGGGAAGGCCGAACACGTACTCGACGTTCTCGTTCTCGAGGCAACGGACGAACAGATCGGCAGCTTTCACAAAGCGACCCCCCCTGGATCGGTTGCAGGTGACCAGGCGCGGGGCATGCCAGAGGGCGCGCCGCGCAGGACCTCAAGCCGCCACGGCCCCCAGCGAGAACCTCAGGCTGCCGCGGTCCCCCGGTCGAGCCGGTTGTAGAAGGAGGCGACCATATGCACTCTACCGTATCTGAGACCCAGCGCATCGGCGATCTCCTCCAGGGCGCACTCGGGTATGGATCCGCGGCTCAATCTCAGTTCACGCAGCATCGGCACCAACGCGGTGGGGCCCACACCCAATTTCGCCGTCAACAGCGCGATCTCTTCACAGAGATCAGCCGTGGATTGCGAGGGTACGGACTTTAGAAGTGGATGTTCGTCGGTATGGGTCTGGGTCTTTAGCATCACACGGTTCCCTTCGATTGCGGTTACTGTAGGTTCTGTGCCGCACCCACGGTGTGGTGGAGCGCTCAAGCCCGTCGGGAGCCGGGGGGGGGGGCGGGCTGCCCGACGGGCGAGCAGCTATGACAGAATATAGAATCTAGATTCTATTGTCAAGTGCTTGGTGGAGAGTGGTCGCACCGGAAGCGCGGTGCTAGAATCGTGGCGTGGCCGAATCCGCACATGCCGTCAAGGCGCCCCGCCAGCAACGCAGCTCCGACTCCCTCGAGCGGATCCTGAAGACCGCGGAGTCGCTGATCCGCACCAAAGGCTATGAATCGCTCACCGTGGCCGAGGTCGTGCGCCGGTCGAAGACGTCCATCGGCACCCTCTACGCGCGCTTTCAGGACAAGACCGCGTTGCTGCATGCGGTGCAGGAGAGGGTCCACGGGCGCGAAGAGACTCAGATACGCAACGAACTGACCAAAGTCGACTGGGACGTGCTGTCGCTCGAAGAGACGGTGCGTCGGCTGGTGGACATCAAGCGCGCAGCCACCAAGGGCAATGACAGGCTCCTGGAGGCGTTCGTGGTCTACGGCGCAACCGATCCCGTGTTGCGGCAGCGGGGCTACCGTTACAAGGCGGTGGTGGAGAGCCTCGAAGTAGAGATCCTCATGCGCCATGCCGCTCAGATCGGCCACCACGACCCGGAGTCGGCGGCTCGCGTGGCTTCCCGGCTTTGGCAGGCCGCGCAAGAAGAGAACGTGCAAAGGTCTCAATCGGGCGTGTCGTTCCCTCCGTCAGTTCCAAGAGACCTGCTCATCCAAAAGCTCGCCGAGGTAGTCATCGCTTATCTGAGGTCGCCCGGTGACCCGGCGTCTGCCGGCGCTCCATCGGATAGGATCGTTTCGCCGGACTGACGGCTTCGACGGCGCACCGTTGACGGGACCGGGCGGCCGAGATCCCGGCGCACTCGCGAAGCGGGGGTGCGCCCCCCGGTGCTACACTGCCGGGTAGAGATGGAACTCTGGCACAGCCACCTGTTGCGCGAGAAGATCGACCCGAGCAGCATGCTCATCCAGGGTAACCGTGCCTGCGCCCTGGGCGCGCTGGACGCCGGGGTGCGTTTCTTCGCGGGCTATCCCATCACGCCGAGTTCGGAGATCATGGAAGCCATGGCGTACGAGCTGCCTCGGGTGGGTGGGGTCTTCGTGCAGATGGAGGACGAGATCGGTTCCATCTGTGCCTGCATCGGGGCCTCGCTCGCCGGTGAGCTGGCTATGACCGCCACCTCCGGCCCGGGTTTTTCCCTGATGCAAGAGGGCATCGGCTACGCCATCATGGTGGAAGCGCCCCTGGTGATCGTGGATGTCATGCGGGCGGGGCCGTCCACCGGCCGTCCTACCACGCCCTCCCAGGGTGATGTGATGCAGGCCCGTTGGGGCACCCACGGCGACCATCCGGCCATCGTGCTCGCCGCCTCCAACGTGGCCGATATGTACCGGCTGACGATGGCGGCCGTCCGTTTCGCCCAACGTTTTCGTACCCCGGTGACGCTGCTGGCCGACGAGGTGGTCGGCCACATGCGGGAGAGCTTCTCCCCAGAGTTGGTCGGCCGCTACCGCCTCACCAGCGGTGACTTCGACTTCACTCCCGGTTACATCCATCCCGATCTGGTGCGCGAGGTACACCCGCCCCACGTGCTCGGCTCGGAGACCCATCCCCACGTGACCGGGCTCATCCACGACGAGACCGGGTTCCCGACCAACGATCCGGAGAAGAGCCAGACGTTCCTCCGCGAGCTTCACGACAAGGTGGGCAACCACCGGGACGAGTTGTGCCTGTACGACGTGAAGAACGAGGGCAGGGGCCGGGTGTGCATCGTGGCCTACGGCTCCTCCGCCCGCAGCGCCCGGGCGGCCTGGAAGTTGGCCGACCAGGAAGGGCTGCCGGTGGAGGTGCTGCACCTCTACACGCTTTTCCCGCTTCCGGTGGAGATCATCCAGACGGTGGCCCGGCGAGTGGAGTTCATGCTCATCCCCGAGTTGAACTTGGGCCAGTATGCCCGTGAGGTGCGCAAGATGGCCGAGAACTGGACTACTGTCATCAGCATGGGCAAGGTCGACGGCACCCTCATCACCCCGCGGGAGATCCTCGACCGCGTGAGCGAGTTGGTGGGCAAATATGAGAACTTGTAGCTCAGCGGCGGGGACCGGCCAAGGCCCGGCCTGTTCGGCCCGAGCGCGCGGCAGGAGGTCCTGATGGCCCTCGAGATCGATCAGTTCCTTCACACCGAGCGACTCCCCCATATTTGGTGCCCCGGCTGTGGGATCGGCATAGTGACGGGGGCGTTCCTGCGGGCCGTGGTCGATCTGGGGCTCAGACGCGAAAGAACAGTGGTCGTGGGCGGCATAGGCTGCTCCAGTCGGGCCACCGGCTATCTCGACGTGGGCACGGTTCACTCCATCCACGGGCGGGCTTTGGCTTTCGCCACCGGGATCAAGATGGCTCGGCCCGACTTCACGGTGGTGGTGCTCACCGGCGATGGGGACGGGGCCGCCATCGGGGGTAACCACTTGATCCACGCCTGCCGGCGAAACATAGACGTGACCTGCATCCTGTTCAACAATCAGACGTACGGCATGACCGGGGGCCAGCTCTCTCCCACCATGGAGTTGGGCGACCGAGCTACCACTGCTCCCTACGGCCAGGTGGAGCCGCCCTTCGACCTCTGCCGGCTGGCTGAGGCGGCGGGAGCGAGCTTCGTGGCCCGGGGCACGGCGGCACAGATCAGGCCGATGGAGAAACTGATCAAGCAGGGTATCGAGCATCCCGGCTTCGCGTTCATCGAGGCCGTGGTGCCCTGTCCCACGGAATACGGCAAGCGGAACGCCCCGGCCAAGGTGCTCGACATGCTGGACGACGAGAAGGCTCGGTCGGTCTCGAAGGCCAAGGCTGCGTCACTCTCGCCGCAGGAGTTGGAGGGTAGGATCGTGACCGGCCTCCTGCACCGCGACGCGGACGCGCCCGAGTTCCAGCGGGCCTACGCGGCCACCGTCGTCCGCGCCCAGGCGGCGGCGGAACTGACTGAACGAGGGACCGCGACATGAGCGCGGCCGCGAAGGCGAAGCAAGGCCGGACGGGCGCCGCGCAGGAGCCGGCCGACGTGGTCCCCGCCCCGGAGCGCGCCGGCCTGCTGGCGGCGCGCGACTTCATCGAGGTGAGGTTCGGCGGTAGCGGCGGCCAGGGAGTGATCCTAATGGGCGTCGTCCTGGCCATGGCGGCCGCGCGGGACCACCGTCACGTGGTGCAGACGCAGTCGTACGGCCCGGAAGCCCGCGGCGGCTACAGTCGCAGCGACGTCATCATCTCTGATCGCCCGATAGACTATCCGGAGCTGGAACGGGCCGATCTGCTGATCACCCTGTCCCAGGACGCGGTCAGTGGCTATGCTGGGCTCCTGCGTCCGGACGGCATCCTTATCTACGATTCGGAGAATGTCACCGAACTGCCATCGTTCAAGGGTTCCAGTTTCGGCGTACCCTTCACGCGGCTGGCGATCGAAGAGACCGGGCGGCTGCAGACCACCAACATACTCACGCTGGGCGTCGTGACCGGGATCACCGGCGTGGTGTCGGTGGAGTCGCTGCGCAAAGCGGTAGGAGCGATGGTGCCCGCGGGTACAGAGGAAGTGAACAGTAAAGCGCTGAACCGAGGATTGGCGCTCGATCCGACAAAATGGCAAGGGAGCGGGGCATGATAGCAGCGGGGATCGATGCGGGGGCGAAGAACGTGCACACCGTGCTCATCAAGGACGGTGAGTTGGTGGCTCGGGTGGCCGTCTTGTCAGGGTTCGACCATGAGGAATCCGCGGAGCGATGCTTGGCCGAGGCGGCCGCGGCCGCCGGCGTCCGCCGCGAGGATATCGACTTGGTGGCGGCCACCGGCGCCGGGCGGAAGGCCTTGCCCTTTGCGAACCAACAGCCCACCGAAGTCGCGGCCGACGGCCGGGGCGCGTTCGATCTCTACCCGGGAGCCCGCACGGTCATCGACGTGGGCGCCGACGAAGCCCGCGCTATCCGGTTGAGCGCAGACGGCAAGGTGGTCGACTTCGCCATCAACGAGAAGTGCGCCGCTGGGGCCGGAGCCTTCGTGGAGGCTATGAGCCGAGCGCTCGACATGGAGTTGGAGGACTTCGCCAAGGCCTCGCTGGATTCCACCCAGACTATCCCCATGAACGCCCAGTGCACGGTTTTTGCCGAATCGGAGGTGGTGAGCCTCATCCACGCCAACACGCCTCCCGCCGACATCGCCCGGGCGGTGCACGACGCCATGGCCAGCCGGATCTCGGCTATGGTGCGGCGCATCGGCATAGAGGATCCGATCGTGCTGGGCGGGGGGGCGGCTCGTGACGTCGGGTTCGTCAAAGCCCTGTCGGTGGCCCTGGGCAGCGTGGATATCTATGTCCTGGCCGATGCGGAATACCTGGGGGCGCATGGCGCGGCCCTCATCGCCTGGGAGGCGGCCGAAGCGGGTAGGTAGGTCTGGGCTGAGGGCCGTGACGCCGACGAGGGAGAGAACGGAGCCGTGCCGGCGATTCACGCGCGGCCGCAGAATCGGCCGCCGCCAGAGCGCCACTTTGGACCGATCTCCCCTTCCCGCCCCCGTCTTGCCCCGGTATCATCCGCAGGGTGCCGCTAGGGCTGAGGAAGGACACTAGGAGCGATGGAACAGAAGCGAGATTATTGGAGATGGAGCGAAAAGACCTGGCAGGCTCCGGACCTCGATTGGCGGGCGGCCGCGGCCGTGACCGTGGGCATCGACGTCGGGTCGGTCAGTTCGCAGGCCGTCGTGCTCGCCGATGGCAGGCTGCTCTCCTTCTTTTCCACCCGCACCGGCTCTTCGAGCCCAGACAGCGCCCTCGGCGCCTTCAAGGGGGCGAGCGAGTCCCTGGGGCTTGCTCTTGACGACGTCAGCTATGCCGTCGGCACCGGCTACGGCCGGGTGAACGTACCCTTCGCCGACCGCACCATCACCGAGATCGCCTGTCACGCCCGGGGGGCGAATTTCATGGGCGGGCCGAGTGTGCGTACCATCCTCGATATGGGTGGCCAGGACTGCAAGGTCATCCGCTGCGATGAGCGGGGCAAAGTGCTGAACTTCATTATGAACGACAAATGCGCGGCTGGGACGGGCCGGGGCATGGAAGTGATCGCCGACGTGCTGTCGGTGTCGATCGAGGACATCGGCCGGCGTTCCTTCGACGTCGACGAGGAGCCGCCGCCGGTCAGCAACGTCTGCACGGTATTTGCGAAGTCCGAGGCCACATCGCTGCTTCGAGCGGGTTGGAGCGTCAATCGGGTGCTTGCCGCCTACTGCGCGGCCATGGCCCAGCGAGTGGCGGGGCTCATCGAGCGCATGGAGGTGGAGCGAGAGTTCTTCATCACCGGCGGCATCGGCAAGAATATCGGCGTGACGCGGCGCATCGAGCGGCTGATCGGGGTAGAGGCCATCAAGCTGCCCACCGACTCTGTGCTCGATCCGCAGATCGCCGGGGCCCTGGGTGCGGCGCTGTTCGCCCATTCGCTCCACCGCAAGGCGCAGAAGGAGAAGGCCGCGACAGCGGCGGCCGGGGCATGATCGCCAACTACGGTTACGAAGACGGTTCCGGCTTCTACTACATCACCATCGACGGTGATATGTGCGCGCGATGCTCGGAGCACGGCTGCGTGAAAGCCTGCCCGCGTGCCGTCTACGTCATAGAGATGGACGACTACGACGATCTTGTGGCCGTCGTGGCCGAGGGCGCCCGGAAACGGCTCCGCGAGCTTTGCTCCACCTGCAAAGGCCAGAACGGGGGCGGGGGGACAGAGCGCAAGCTTCCCTGCAGCACCGCTTGCCCGGGGGGCGCTCTCCGGCACAGCTGGTAGCGGTCGTGGAGACGGCCGGGGCCTTGATGAAAGTACGTGTGGATGGTGTGGCCGTCCACGTTGCGGTGGGCGCGACTCTTCTTGATGCCTGCGATCTGGCCGGTGTATACGTCACCCGTTTGTGCGCCTATCCCGGCCTGAGCTGCTGTGTCCGCTCCGGTTCGGGCGGAACCGAGTGCGGCCTGTGCGTGGTGCGGCTCCACGACGGGTCCGCGGTTCTCGCGTGCGCCACCCCGGCGGCTCCGGAGACGCAGGTGACCACCGATGACCATGGTCTGCGCGCTCTACGGCTGGAGCGGCTGGCGCGGATCCTGGCCGGGCACCCGCATATCTGCCTCACCTGTCCCGACCGCGACGGCTGCGCCCGGGACGAATGCACCTATGGGAATCCACCGGAGGCGCGGTGCTGCGATGAGTTCGGCCGTTGCGAACTGGGCAGGCTGGTGACGTACCTGGATCCTGACGCCGGATCGCGCCGGACCGCGGTGACGGCGCCACGCCAGGCGATGGTCGAGGGGCGCATCCGGCGCGAGCCGGGACTCTGCATCGGCTGCGGACGTTGCGTGACGGCTTGTGAAGTCCTTCCCGAGGCTGGGCTGGCGCTCGAGATGGCGCCCCCGTCCGCCGTGTCTGCACAGTGCGTCGATGGCGATACTCTGTCTGATCCTCGAATGGCAGCGCGGCCCAAGCGCGAGACTCTCCGCGCTTCGGGTTGCACGTTCTGTGGCCAGTGCATCCTGGTCTGCCCTACCGGGGCGCTCACCGCTCCAGGCGACGAAGGGGCGCGCTGGTTGGCCGGTCGCCGGGCGAAAAGTGGCCTCTCCTCTGCCGTACTGCCTCCTGAGCGGTCCCGGAGAGCGGTCACCCGGGAGGCTGTGGCGCTGGTGCCCCCCGCAGCCGGGGTGTTCATGCTCATCGACGGCGAGGGGCAGGTGCTCCGTATCGGCGGGGCGGCCGACCTGCGGGAAGGCCTGGCTCGGGCGCTGGGCGACCCGGTCTGTGCGACCGCCGCCTACTTCCAGGTGGAACTCGACCCCCTCTACACCCAGCGCGAGAGCGAATTGCTCGCCCTACACGCCCAAGAGCACGGACATCTTCCCGCCGGGAACGACTTGGGCGAGGATCTTTTCGGTGACGAGCCGTTTTAGGAGGCCGAGGATGAACAAGGCGCCCGCCGCAGCCGGGGGGACGAAAGGAGACGTCGGATGAAAAGCGTCAAGTCACTCGAGGCCGCCCGAAGCGACAATCCCCATGGGGTGGATGCGCGCGGGCTGCACAGCACCGAGCACGTCCAGGTAAGCATGATCACCCTCAAGCCCGGCGAGGGTCTCAAACTCCATCTTACTCCGGTCGACGCCTTCTTCTACGTCCTCGAAGGCACCGGCAAGGTGGAGATCGGAGACGAGATCGAGGAAGTCACCACAGATACGCTGATAGACAGCCCTGCCCGTATCCCTCACCGCTTGTTCAACGAGGGCGACTCCGACTTCCGCTTCCTCGTGGTCAAGACTCCGCGGCAAGCCGACGCGACCAGGCTGCTCTAGCGGGTGTGACACCCGATCAGCGGGCCAATATGAACACTCGGGAAACGGCGAGAACGATCATCGTCGGGGTACTCTCCGATACCCACGGGTACCTTTACCCGCCGGTAAAGCGGTTGTTGGAGGGTGTGGACCACATCATCCATGCAGGCGACGTGGGCTCTGCCCGGGTGTTGGCGGAATTAAGGACCCTAGCGCCGGTCACGGCGGTGCGGGGCAACTGTGACGCGGAAGTCTGGGCTCAGAGCCTACCAGCTCGTGCGGAGGTGGATCTCGGGGAGGCACGCATCCTGGTCGGACATGTCGCAGGCCGGTTGCGGGCGGAGGCCGGGGACGGCGGCTTCGCGGTGGTGATCAGCGGACACAGCCATCTGGCGTCGTACGAGGAGCGCGACGGCGTGTTGTACCTGAACCCCGGTTCGGCCGGACCGCGGCGCTTCGGACGGCCGCGGACGGTAGCTCGGCTGGAGATCCGGCCTCGGCGCGGGGCGGAGGCGAAGAAGGAGGCCGGCTCAGGGCCCCACATTAGCGCGACGATCCTGACGGCGGAGAGCGAGTGATGACGCCGGTTCCGGCTCCGGATCGGTACACGCGGGCTTGCGACTGAGGCCGAGGAGCCCGCGCGGTCGGTCGCTACAGACTCCTGGCCACGTGACTGGTCAGCTCGCCCAGCCGGTAGGTGTAACTCCCCATCTCGTTGTCGTACCAGCCGAAGATCTTGACGTGGGTGAGCGGGATGCGATGCTCGCGATATGGGGCCGCAGTCCCGGGCTCTGAGGAAGGTAGGCGCAGATCGACGAATCCGGTGCGGGTGTGGGTCTCCACCGCTTCGATGACCACTGCCGCGTCTTCACCGAGCATGTCCGCGGAGACGTTCTGTTCATCGCTGCACTTCAGCAAACCGCGGGCCTCGCTCTCTGCCGCGTCCCGGTAGATGGTGTTGACGGCCTCCCGGTCCAAGGATACCGTCCCATCGGGCAGCGCCTCGCTCTGGAAGGTCACGTTAAGGATGATCAGGCTCACGCTGGCGGTGGGGATCCTCACCGAGTCGGCCATGAAGCCGATGCGGGCTATCTCCGGCATCACCTGCTCCAGCGCCTTGGCGGCGTTCGTGGAAGTGAGCACGATGTTGTCCATGGCGGAGCGGGTCTTGCGCAGGTCGGTGGCCCCGGAGCCGGGCACCGCATCCAGCACCGGCTGGCTGTTGGTGGCAGCGTGGACCGTGCTCATCCCGGCGGTCAGCATGCGGCGGGTGAGGTCCCGCGCAAGGAGGGGCTGCAACATGTGAGCGAGAGCCGTGGTAGTGCATGAGGCGGCCGATACCAGCTTGTGCTTGCCTGGATCGTAGTCGCCGTGGTTGATCCCGTGAATGAGGATGGCTGCGTCCTGGGGCAGCGGCACTCCCTTCAGCTTGCTCTTGAACGGGGAGCTTTGAATCACCGTGCGGGCCCCGGCGGCCAGGTGGCCCCGGAGCGCCCCCTGCGGATCGTCGGCGTCGGCATGCGGATCGCGGAACTTGCCCGTGCACTCCACCACCAGGCTCACGCCGTGGTCGCGCCAGGGGATCTCCCGGGGGTCGCGCGCTTCTCTCAAGACGATGATCTCCTTACCGTGGGCGCGCATGAGCCCCGCGGCCTCATCGAGCACCAGGATGTCGCGTTTACCTTGATGACCAAGGAGGAAGCGATGCAGCGGCCCGTAAGTGCTGTCCTTGCCGATGTACTCGACCACAGACTGAAGCGAGGTCCCTACCGGCCGGCCCACGTTTACCACGAAGCGGTCGAAGTCCCCGTGACCCAAGTGGTACCAGAGGGTGAGTTTGCCTATACGGCCCAGCCCGTTTATCCCCAGAGTCCTTGGCGCGCTCATCCCGCGGCCTCCTGTTCTTTGCTACGTCATCGACTGCGGTGCGTGTCAGGTACTGCGGTGTCTGTCACGGCGGACCGCGATGCCGCGAAGTGATCAGTATGCCACCAAGCGTACTTGGAAAAACGCCACTGCGCCAGCAGGTGGGGTGACGGCTTGTCCCGTCTGGCAGCCGGCGGAGCTGCGGACGACCCTCTACTGGGCGACGATCGGTCGGGCCAGCATCGGGATCCGCCCCAAGAAGATGTTGCCGGTGCGGCCGTCGATCGAAAGCCAATCGCCTGCCTTCAGCTTGGCTCCGGCCAACCTCGCCGTTCCTTGATGCTCGATCACCTCGAGCTCGCGACAATCGACCACGGCGGTCTTGCCGAGGCGCTTAGCGGTGACGGCTGCGTGTGAAGTGGCCCCGCCCCTAGCGGTCAGTAGGCCGGCGACCTGGGTGATCATGGCGATGTCCTCGGGTACTGTGTCGGGCCGCAGCAGCACGATGTTGTCCTCGGGAGAGTCGGCAGCGAGCTGCTCGATCTGCTCGGCGCTGATCGCGACTCGCCCGGAGTAGGCGCCTCCGGCCACACCCATGCCCACGGCAGTCGGATGCCCGAAGCGGGGCGACGAAGTGTCGAAGTAAGGCGCATCCTTGGCCTGCTCGTGCACCATCGCGCGTTTCTGCAGGATATACAGGTCCTGGCCCGAGGCGGATTCGAAGGTGAACTCGATCTCCTGCGGGTCGTGCTCCCGCTTGTTGACCAGGTCGCGAGCCACGTCGAGCAGGGCCTGGTAGACCTCGGGATAATCCTGTTCCAAGGAATGCTCGATCCCCCGGTAGGTGGGACTACCGAGGCGCTGGGCTTCGGAGATAGGCCAGGGGAACACCAGACCCCCCACAAGGTCTTCGCCCTGGCTGCGGGCTGTGAAGTCGCCGAACAGGCGTACCTGGTTGCTGTGCGGTTCCAGGGGGTTGCGCGTGAACGTGACCCCCGACCCCGATTCCCGGCTGAGGTTGCCGAAGACCATCCGTTGCACGACTACGGCTGTGCCCCACTCCTCCGCCACCCCGATGTAGCGGCGGTAGAGCTTGGTCTCGGGCGAATCCCAGGATTGAAGGACCTTGCGAATACACCCCATCACTTGGCGAAAGGGGTCATCGGTGAACTTCACACCCAGTTCTCGGGATCTGGCCTTGTAGGTGAAAGCGAGCTCGCGCATGTGCTCGGGGAGGAAGTCGAGTTTGCGCTCGATGCCATAGCGGGTCTTGAACTCGATCATGATGCCATCGAAGAAGTCCCGGTCGATGCCCGAGGCCATGGCCCATGACTGCAGGAAGCGCCGATATGAATCCCATGCAGCCCATTCGAAGCCCGGTTTGCGAGAGAGCGCCTCAGCTAGTTTGTCGTTGAGGCCCACATCGACGAAGGTGGTCATCAGCCCCGGCAGCGAGATAGCCGCGCCCGAGCGGATAGAAAGCGTGAGCAGGCGGGCGGGGTCGCCGAGGCACAGGCCGGTCTGCCTCTCCAAACGGGCCAACGCTTTGCGCACCCGCTCGATGGTGTCGTCATACAGTGGCCTGTACGACATGGCCGGCCAGGCGCTGAACAGCTCGGTGGAGAGGATGAACCCCTCGGGCACCCGATGTTTGTAGGAAGCCATCTGCTTGAGCCCCAGTCCCTTGAAGCCCAGGGTGATCTGGTCGTCGGTCCCGGGCTTGGCCTCGTGGATGGGCGAGACCAGCCGTTCGGGATCGTAGTTCATCATCCGGGTGAGGGCATGGTTGCTCAGGCGGCCGGCGAGAGTGGAGATCTGACGTAGGGCGGCAGACGCGTAGCGATCGAGGGTCTGCATACCCAGGGCGGAGACCAGCACCTCCCGGAGCACCATCTCGGCGGTCGCATCCAGCGACATGCACCGGACTTCGCACTGCCGGGGATCGTGTTCGAGCACCGTGCGCAGCACCTGGTCGTGGCTGAGGATCGAGGTACTGGACAACTCGGTGACCGACCCGACGATGAACTGGAGCACATTGTTATACTGGTGAAAAGTAAAGTTATGACTGCTAAAACTGGATTCGAGCAGACGCAGAGTGGTAGCCAGGTTGCGGGAATCGACGCCGTCCGCGGCCAGGGCGCGTTCGAACCGCCTGATAGCGGCGGCCATGCGCCGCAGAGAATCGCGGGTCACGTAGGTATCGGTGCCTTCCGAAGCCAAGTCTTCGAGTAGGCGGGATACCAGGTTCTCCACTCGAAAAGACAGCCCCAGGGCGTCGAACTTGGCTTCGGTGTAATTGCCGTACATGGAGGGGATGCCGGCGGCGATGTGCCGTTTCTGATAGATGTTCTCCACGGCGGTAGACTGGGTGGGGCTCAGGACTATCGCTTTCAGCCCTTCCAGCACGGCCAGAGCCATGTCGAGCAGGCGGTCACGATTGGTGGCGTTGGGGTCCGACTGCCACGAGTCGAGGGCGCTGGAGAACTTCAGGCGCGTCTTGGCGTCGAGCTGGAGGTGGTGGCTGACGGCCGGACTGACGTTATCGGCCGAGAGCGAGTATTTCTGGGCGAGCAGCTGGTAGGTGCGGACCGTCAGAGCTACTCTGCGGGGACCGATGGGGCCGTCGCCGTTGGGTCCGCGTTGCCTGCCCAGGTGTTCTTCCAGAGTGGCCGGCGGCAAGCCCAGCAGACGGTCAAGGAACGCTTCCACGTCGGCGGGCGACGGCCGCGCAGCCGCCTTTCGTCCGGCGGTCTCATCCGGCTCGGGCGCCGCAACCGTCTCGGGAGCCGCAGCCGTCTCGTCCGCGCTCTCCTCATTATCGAGCGCAGTCCACAGGACCAGGAGCACTTTGTGCGGCTCCTCGGCCCATTCCCGCTCTCGGCGCACGGCGTCCAGGGTGTTGGCGGACAGGTAAGGTTCCAGCCCGGATGGATCCAGCGTGACCCAGTAGTGGAACACGGCCCGGCTGAATGCTACCAGCCGGTTGGACGACTCGGCGTGGGATTGCTTGCGCAGGAAGTGCATCAGGGTGTCCCGCCGCCCGCAGATCTCATCGATCTCGGTCGAGACCGCGCGCAGCTCCCCCTCTGCGCCCAAGTCGTTGAAGTAGACGGGGAAGGCCCGAAGCAGCTGCTTGGCCACGAAGTAGATGGGGCGGATGTCGGCATTCAAGAAACGGGTGACATCGCGCTGGAACAGGTCGGTATCGGCGATGTAGACGCCGCCCAGCCGGAGCTGCACGTTGAGGGCGGCCGCCAGGCGCTCGTACAGGGCCGGGTTGGAACCGATGATGCGCATCCAGCAGCGGATCTTGGGAAGGTGATAGGGATTGACCACCGTCTCCCATTCATCGGTCGCTCCTCGGATCTCCGGGTATTGGAAGCGCCAGGAGAGCACGTCTTCGATCAGATGGTCGACAGCGGCCACGTTGCCCGCCTCGCCGATGGCCACCCCGATGGCCTCGTAGCATTGGAAGCGCATGAGCAGGAACTCATCGGTGCGAGCGCGGAAGAAGCGGGTGAGGCGGCTGATCACGCGCTCGACGTCCATGTGCCGCTCGGGTTTCATCAGCTGTCTGATCACTCCCAGTAGGTCGACCATGACCTCGTTCTGGCGGTAACCGAGGGTGTCGTCTTTGAGGAAATAGAGGCACACCGCGAAACGGTCTTCGATGTCGTCGATCCGGAAGACTTGGTCGATGGCTTGGTCGAGGATGGAGGAGAAAGTGGGCAATTCAGGAGACAGCAACTCGGTCGCCGGTGCGCTTTTCGCCCTCGCGATGAGTTCAGTCACCCGCTCCGGAGCCAGGGGCGCGAAGTGAGCGGCTGCGGCTTCCGGGTCGGCGAGCTCTACCTCGGCGGAGGTGGCCCACGCTATGATAGGGAGCCTTTCAGCCACTCGGCGATAGCCGATGAGCAGTAGGGCGCGGTAGAGCCCGGAGAACGCCGGTTCGATGGATGGCCGGCGAGCGGCGCTTTCGACCAGACCCCGTAGCAGGGCGTCGCGCTCCAAGAAGGCGAGCGGCTGCCTCGGCAACAACCGGGACAAGGACTCGGCCACCGTCTGCAGGGTGTCGTCGTAGGCGTCGGGGTGTGGTCCGTTCAGGGCAGCTGTACACCACGTAAGCAGCTGGCGAAGAAGCAGCGAGGTCTGCTCCTCGGAAAGCTGAGAATCGAGCAGGTCCAACACCAGCTCGGAGAGGAGCTCGAAGCACTGCCCCCGATCCTCGGAACGCTCGAAGTAGGTCCAATTACGCAGGAGGATGGTCTGGAAGCCATCGATGAGTAGATCGGCGTTGCGGAAGGTGTGGAAGTACTCAGCCAGAGTCTCGGTGAGCGGCGTCCGCACGCCGTACAGCCCGTCCACGGCCTGCACCAGGGGCAGGTAACGGTCGGGAACCGTCACCTGCTGGGCGGTGCGGGCAATGTTAGCCCGCAAGGCGTCCGAATCTACCGGTGTCTGGATCGGCTTCATAAGGAGAATGATACCCCGCGGCGGCGCTGAGGAGGGCAGAAGGTGTCAGTCGTCGCGGTCGTCGTCCCCAGGCTCGGGACCCTCCGCAAGCTTCGACTTGCCGCTGCTTCCGCCTTCGGGACTGTGGCGGGTGAGCAGGACCCGAGAGATACGCATGCCGTCTACTTCCAGAACCCGGGCGTAGAAATCGCCCACCCGAGCTTCGTCGCCCACACGCGGGCGGCGCTGCAGCTGCTCGAACACGCGTCCACCCAAAGTGGGAAAACCCTCCTCCGGGACCTGCAGGCCCAAGAGGTCCTCCAGGTAGTCGACGCGGGCGCCGCCGTCGACCGAATAGCTGTTGTCGCCGCGGTCCTCCACCAGGGGCGCCTCGAGGTCGAACTCATCTTGCACCTCACCGATGAGTTCTTCGATCACATCCTGGATCGTCACGATACCGGCCGTGCCGCCGTGCTCATCCACCACGATGGCGAGAGGCGTGCGGGTGCTCTGAAAGCGTTGCAGAGCCAACTCGATGTTGGAGGTCTCGGCGATGAAGCCGATGGGGCGCAGCAGGCGGCGCAGGGTGGTGTCGCGCGGCGCCTGGTAGAGCTCCTTGACGTGCACGTATCCGACGATATTGTCGAAGTCTTCCTCGTAAACGGGGTAGCGCGTGTGGTTGGTCTCGATGATTTCGTCGATGGCGGCGGCCACCGTCGTCGAAGTGGGCAGGGCGGCCATTTCGGTGCGAGGCACCATGATGTCGCTCACGGTCCGGTCGCCGAACGTAAGCGCCCGGCGCATGAGGATCTGCTCCACTTCATCGATGTGGCCCACTTCCTGACTGGCCTCCAGGATCATCCGCAGTTCTTCCTCCGAGTGGGCCAGATCGCGCTCGGATGCCGGCTGGATGCGGAAGAGCTTGAGGATGCCGGCCGCGGAGACGTACATGAGCCAGGTGAGAGGCCGGGTGATCAGATAGAACCAGCGGAGGGGCAGGGCGACCGACAGAGTCGATCGCTCGGCCTTGCGGATGGCGATCGACTTGGGCACCAACTCACCGAAGATGATGGTGATGAAGGTGACGATCACGAAGCCGACGATGGCCGCCGCGGCGCGGTTCATCGCGACGTCGAAGATCCGGGTGAACGCGGAAGCGCCCAGCCAGCCCAGCCCCAGGCTGGCGACGGTGACGCCGAGCTGGGTGGCGGACAGATAGGAGTCGAGATGATTGACGATGTGGTCGGCCACGCGGGCGCGCCTGCTGCCCAGCGCGGCCAGCTCAGCCACCCGAGTGTCGCGCACCTTGACGATGGCGAACTCCGCCACCACGAAGAATGCGTTGACTAAGACGAGCAGTACGACGCCGATGATCTCGATTGCGGTCCTACTCATCGCAGAATCACCCGGCGGGAGGGCGCCGTGAAGACGTAGATACTTCGGGGATCGTCAGGCGTGTCCATTTCGCTATGCTCAAGCATAGCATAAGGGTCAGGACCGCCTGGTGGCCACCGCCAGCACGGGCTCGAGTCGCTGCCAGGCCTCCACGGCTGTCTCGACGTACGAGAAGATGTCCAGATCGTCAGCAGCGATCACTCCTTCTTCCGCGAGCGCACCAAAGTCGATTATGCGCTCCCAGTACTCCCGTCCGAAAAGCAGCACGGGGATGGGTTCGATCTTATGGGTCTGGATCAGGGTCAGGACTTCGAACAACTCATCCAGGGTGCCGAACCCTCCAGGAAAAACCACCAGCGCCAGCGCTCGCGAGAGGAAGTGCATCTTGCGGATCGCGTAGTAGTGGAAGTTGAAACAAAGATGTGGAGTGACATAAGCGTTGGGAGCCTGCTCGAAGGGGAGCACGATGTTGAGGCCGATGTTATCCGCGCCCACGTCGTGGGCGCCGCGGTTCGCTGCCTCCATGATGCCAGGACCTCCACCCGTGACCACCACCACGCTCGACGGTCCATGCTGCAACGTACAAGCATCGATGTGCTCGGGATCAGGCCGGCCGCACGGCGAGGTGCCGTCGCCGGCCCGCGGGGCCGCCGAGTCCGCGTTCCCCGGCTCCGTGTGCCTTTCGGAGATCATGCGTGCGAGGCTGCGGGCCTCATCGTAATACCGGCTCTTCGCCACCAGTGACCGGGCCGCGCGCTCTCTCTGGGCGGCACGAGGGTCATCTGGACTTTTCGCCGCGCCGCGTTCGGCCTCGGCCAAAAGGGCGGCGGCCTTCTCGGGGGCGGGTATGCGAGAGCTGCCGAAGACCGCCACCGTGGCGACGATATCGCGGTCGCGCTGAAGGATATCGGGCTTCAAGAACTCTAACTGCAGACGTACCGCGCGTAGTTCATCGCGCAGAAGGAAGTCGTTGTCGGCGAACCCCAAGCGGTATGCGGGAGAACTGGTCTGTGGCGTCTCGGGATCGAGGTGTGTGCGCAGTCGATCCTCTTCCGCCGAGGGGAAGTGCCTCATTCTTTGCCCGTCGCTCGGCGTGCGCCTTCGATCGTGTCGGTCCTCTGTCATCGATCGTGCCCTCCGCGCAGGTCCACGACCCGCTGAGCTTTGCCCTCGCTGCGCTCGACGGTCCCAGGTTCCTTGAAAGCCACGCTCACATTGATCCCGATGATGTCCTTGATGTTCTTCTGGATCCGTTGCTGGAGATCGACGAGAACCTCGTGCTCGGTGAACATGGTGACGTCGTCGAGCGAGAGAGCGGCCTCGGAGACTTCACTGTAGAGATCGGGGGAGATCTCGACTTGCACTTCCATGTTGTCGAGAGCACCTTTGCGGCTGACTAGAAGGCGATAGTGCGGTTCCACCTGGGGCGACATGAGCAGCACCGACTCCACCTGGCTGGGGAAGACGTTGACGCCGCGGATGATGAGCATGTCGTCGGAACGGCCGGACACCCGGTCCATGCGGACGCTCGTCCGCCCGCAAACGCACGGCTCAGGATTGAGACGGGTGATGTCGCCCGTGCGGTAGCGGATGAGGGGCATGGCTTCCTTGGAAAGAGTGGTGATGACCAACTCCCCCAATTCCCCATCGGGCAGAGGCTCGCCCGTGTCCGGGTCGATGATCTCAGGCAGGAAATGATCGTCATTGATGTGGAGCCCCGACTGAGCCTCGATGCATTCGCACGACACTCCGGGGCCGATGATCTCGCTGAGGCCGTAGATGTCGCAGGCCTTGATGTTCCACTTCTCTTCGATGTCCCGGCGCATGGCCTCCGACCACGGCTCGGCGCCGAGGACGCCCACTCGCAGGGGTAGGCTGGTGACGTCCATCCCGAGCTGTTGGGCCACGTCCCACAAATAGAGGACGAAACTCGGGGTCGCGCACAGCACGGTGGTGCCGTAGTCCTCCATGAGCATGAGTTGGCGCTGAGTGTTGCTACCGGAGATAGGGATGACGGAAGCACCGATCAGCTCCGCCCCGTAGTGCGCTCCCAGCCCGCCCGTGAACAGACCATAGCCGTATGCGACCTGGACGACGTCGTCCTCAGTGGTGCCGGCGCCGGCCAGCGCCCGGGCCATGACTTCAGCCCACATACCGATGTCGGCGCGGGTGTAGCCGACGGTGGTGGGTTTGCCGGTCGTGCCGGAGGAAGCGTGGATGCGCACCACCTCCTTGAGTGGCACCGTGAAGAGACCGAACGGGTAGTTGTCCCGCAGGTCGTGCTTCTTGGTGAACGGTAGGGCCGCGAGGTCTCCGAGACCCCCGATCCGTTCAGGGGCGACTCCAGCCTGATCGAGGAGACTCCTGTAGAAGGGGATGCGATCGTAGACCTTTTTGACCTGGGTGAGCAGGCGTTCTCCCTGGAGCTGCCTGAGCTGCTCTCGGCTCATGCATTCGTGCTCGCGGTCCCTGATCATGTATGTTCCCCTTGTGTGGTGCGACGTGCCTGTCGTGCGGTTGCGGCCGGCAGCCGACGGAGCCGCTGCAGCGTGACCGTGCGATGGTATAGGCGAGGCGGGAAAGCGTCAACCTGCAGAGGTGCGGGAGTCGAACGCGGCCCGCAGGCCCGCGGCTCAGGGGTCGCCGTCAGACTCGGAACGCTGAGGGACAGATGTCCTGCAGCACACAGTCGCCGCAGTGAGGACGCCGAGCAGTACACACGGCTCGGCCGTGTTCGATCAGCAAATAGGTCAACCGGAACCAGTCCTCCCGGGGTACGATCTCCATGAGCTGCCGCTCGATCCTGTCCGGATCTGCCGAACTCGCCAAGCCCAGTCTTTGGCTAAGGCGTTTCACATGGGTGTCCACGGCGATCCCTGCATCGGCGTCGGAGGCATAGGCCTCAGGGTAAGCATTGCCCAGCACGATGTTGGCGGTCTTGCGAGCCACCCCCGGGAGGGTGAGCAACTCGATCATGCTTGCCGGCACTGCCCCCCCGAAGTCGGCCAGGATCATTTGCGCCGCGCCGATGATGTGCTTGGTCTTGTTGCGGAAGAAGCCGGTGGGCCGGATATCGGCCTCGAACTCCGCCGCGTCGGCAGCGGCGTAGTCGTCGATCGAGCGGTATTTCTGGAAAAGCTTCGCGGTGACCTGGTTGACCATCTTGTCGGTGCACTGGGCGGAGAGGATGACGGCCACCAGCAGCTCCCAGTCGCTGCCGAAGCCGAGGACGATCCCGGCAGCGGGATACTCGCCTCTCAAACGGTCGACGATCTCCAGAGCTTGGGTTCTCCTGCCGGCTTGGCTTGTCTTTCGAGCCATAGTCCCCCGAAACGTTCCACGATGTTTCTTGCATCATACGATATTGTCTACTTCGGAGACGCGAGTGGCGGGTGCGAAGCCCGGAGGAGGCGCGGGGGTGACTGCATCGGCAGCCGATGGTCATGGCGAGGACGGCGTTCGAGCGGTCACGCGATGCGGAGGCTTCCGACCGGGCTGGTCCTGCCACCTCAGGCCGGCCTTCCGCCTGTTGCTGACACTGGGCGCGCTGGGGCTCCTTCTTTCGGCTGCGCCCTCCCCCGCTCAGGCCTCCCCGGCTCAGGTGTCACCCGACCAGGTTCTGCCGGCTCCCGTCCTCTATCTCGTGCACCTGGGGGATATCTGGCGATACGACGACGAGTCCGGCGCAGCCGCCATCGCCGTCTCGGCCGAGGGCAAAGCCATCGGCCACCCCTCGTGGTCGCTCGATGACAGTGCCCTCGCTTGGGAAGAGCGGGAAATGGCAGCCGGCCAGCGGCGATCGCGCGTGGTGTTCAGAGGTCCTCCGGACCTTCCGAGTGGTCAGCGGATCGTGTGGGCCGTGGAAGGCGCATCCTCGCCGGCGGTGTCCCCCGATGGACGTTACCTCCTGTACCAGAGGGTGGAGGGAGCCTCGCCCTCGTTGCACGTCGTCGACACGGCGGGAGAGCCGGTGCTCTCCATACTGGACGCGCGTAACGGCTGCTGGGCGACATCGGGGACCGGGGTGTGGCCGGGGTCCGGGGCAGGGCTGCTCATCGCATTCGACCGTGCCGACGCGCCGTCTGCCTCGAATCCCGGCTTCTGGTTGCACGAGCTTGCGACCGGCACAGAGTCGTCGGCGCCTGTGACGAACGCCTGGGCGCCCCAGGCAGGAACGGGCAGGGCGGGTTTCTTGGTCACTGCATACGCGGAGGGGGGCGACCAGGTCCGCGTCGCGCGGATCGTCGGAGGTGCAGCCGAGACTCTTCTGGACGTGACCGACAGCGAGAGCTTCGACTACCGTTGGCTTCGCGGGCATGGTGGCGATGACGTCCCATACCTGGAACTCGTGCCAATGGCGGGCGGCCGGAGCGATATCTATCGGGTCGTCGAGTCCGCCGGTCAGCCGGGCCCTGAGTTGGCCCTTCTCGCCTCCTCTTTCGGATGGAACGCTTCGCTGCCTGCTCGATCGCCCTTCTCCGATCTCGGGCGGGCTGACTCTTACTATCAGGCGGCCGTCTGTCTATGGGCCAATCAGGTGATCGGGGGGTTCGAGGACGGCACCTTCCGCTCTTCTGCCCCCGTCAGCCGCGCCCAGTTCACCAAGATGCTCGACGGGACCCTGGGGATCGCGGTATACGACACGCTGCCCGCCGCTCCTTTCCTCGACCTCGGGGAGGACGTGGCTTCCCTCTATCCGCGCGACTACGTCTCGGCGGCCTACTACCAGGGTCTGGTCCGGGGCTATCCTCAGGGGCTCTTCCGGCCTTGGGGCAAGGTCAGCCGCATGCAGGTCGTGACCATGCTCGTGCGCGCGGCGCAGATCTATCTCCCCAACGGGCTCGCGCCCCTACCATCAGGATGGACGGGCGCTACCAGTGGCTTCTCCGATCCAGACCATGGACGCAACGTCCAGTCAGCCGAGTACAACGGTCTCCTCGCCGGGATCGACCTGTCGGGCTGGGATGTAACCGCGCCGGCGACGCGAGGTGAAGCGGTTCAGTTGCTGATGAACCTGATGCGCCTGCACGGTCCTCTGTTTGCGTCGGGCGTCCTGCTGGGCGTCTGCGGACCGCCGGAAGGGTCGAGTGCCGGGGCTGCGGCCGGCGCACCCCCTAAGGCTCCCATCGGGAATATCGTGTTCGACGGGGATTCCCTGACGGCAGGATCGACCGCCACCGATCCCTATCCGAGCCAATTGATGCGCCGTTTCCGTCCGGGTGTGGAGTGGGCGAACCTTGGCATCGGGGGGCAGAGGCTCAAAGACATGCTGGACCGTGCCCCGGACGATGTCGACCCTCTGTATGATTCTCGCCTCGGCCAGAACGTGGTAGTGGTATGGGGCGGGACAAACGACATGCGGCACTGGAACCATTCCCCCGCGACGGTCTACTCGCGGCTGAGGGAGTATTGCCTAAGCCGCAGGCAGATGGGATACACCGTGGTGGTGCTCACGCTCCTTCCCCGTTCCGACGGAGACTACCCGGCCAACTTCGAAGCCGATCGCCAGGCGGTCAACAGGAGTATACGGGCTACCTGGCCGGGGTTCGCCGATGCCATGGTGGATGTCGGCTCCGACCAGCTGATAGGCCGGCAAGGAAGCGAGCTCGACCGCAGGTTCTTCAGTGGGGACAGGGTGCATCTGAACGATCTGGGGCTTTCGGTGGTCGCGGGACGGGTGGGTCAGCTGCTCAAGCGCCTCGATACTTTGAAAGCGGGTCCCACCTGGTGACCGATGTCCTCAGCATTCGGGCGGACGAGGCCTGCATCCATGGGGGGCACGCCGGCGATCCTCTCGCCTTGTTACAATGACGACGCCTCGATATCTCGGCCATCAAGCCAGGAGAGCAGCATGCAACGTCTGATCGTGGGGATCTCGGGAGCCTCCGGGATCATTTATGGGGTCCGGCTGCTCGAGGTACTTCGAGATACTCCTATCGAGACCCACCTCGTGATGAGCGAGGCTGCCAAGCGCGTGGCCGAGCTCGAGACCGGCTACCTGTCGGAGCAGGTGGAGGCCCTGGCCGACGCCGTGTATGGCAATGAGGAGATCGACGCTCCCATCTCCTCGGGCTCCTATCCCTCGTTGGGGATGATCGTGGCCCCCTGCTCCATCAAGAGCCTCTCTGCCATCGCCCACAGCTACAACGACACCCTGATGGCCAGGGCTGCCGACGTGGTGCTCAAAGAACGGCGGAAGCTCGTGCTGGTGGTGCGGGAGACCCCGCTGCACCTGGGCCACCTCCGTCTCATGGCGGAGGTGACCGAATACGGCGCCGTGGTCCTTCCACCCATGCCCGGTTTCTACCATCGACCCAAGACTATCTCCGACATCGTCGACCAGACGGTAGGCAAGATACTCGACCAGTTCGGGTTGGAGCACCACCTGTTCACGCGCTGGCCGGGCGGTCGCGGACTCTGCGGCCCTGAGGATGCCGAGCCAGGGCCGGGCGGGCCCAACGGCGGATGACCGATGGCGCAGGCGGGACCGGCGACTGCGAATGATCTGCGCGACCGGGTAACGCGTTACCTTCGGGCGCATCACACCATGACCATCGCTACCGTGGGGCCGGAGGCCGCGGTCCAGGGGGCGGTGCTCGCCGACGCCCCGGAAGGGGGCGGGCCGGCCGGGAACGCGCCGCACGCCGCCAGCGTCTTCTATGCCATGGACGATTCGCTTCGCCTGGTGTTCATCAGCAAACCGTCGAGCCTCCACGGCTCGCACATCGGGCAGTCGGGGCCGGTAGCCGTCACCGTAAGTGAAGACTACGGAGACTGGGAGCTGATCCAGGGAGTACAGCTGTGGGGTGAGGTCCGGCTGCTCAGCGGGGCTGCCAAAGCCGGGGCTTTGGCGATGTATCTGAAGCGCTTCCCGTTCGTGCGCGACTTGCTTCAGCAACCTCGTTTGGCTGAGCTCATCCGGAATATCGGTGTGTATCGGGTAGAGCCGAAGAGGGTGGCCTTCACGGACAACACCACCGGGGTGTTCGGCCGTGAGGCGCTGGAACTGGTGATAGAGTAAGCGCGTGGATACGCGGAGGGCTAACCGAGGTGATGTGGAGCGGCGGCGCCGCCAGAGGCGCCGCCGCTTCCTTCTGCGCTGGCTCGTGCTCCTTGGCTGCGTGGTCGTCATAGTACTGGTGGTCCTGCTCGCCCTCCGGGGTTGCGGTGACGGTGCCGCCGGCACGCAGGGAGAGGGTTCGGAAAGCAGCACCACGAGCACCTCCCAGAACACTGGAAGTACGACTACCTCCACCGGCGCAGGCGTGTCCACCACTACCGGCGTCTCCGGTGGCGCCGGCGTCTCCGCGGACTCCGGCACGGCCAGTCCCAACACCACTGTCGCCCCGGGCGCGGGCGACCCGCAGCAACCCGGCGACAGACGGATCGCAGGCAGCTTCTATGGACCTATCAACACCACGTTCGAGGGCCTCACCATGTTCCGGGGCAACGCCTCGCGCACGTACTACGGAGAGGGTCCCGTTCCCGCCGATCCCGACATCCTGTGGAAGTTCGGGCCGATGTCCGGCACCTCCACCAACTTGGGGAAAACCACCACCTGGACCGGTACCGGTTGGACCGGCCAGCCCTGCATCTTCGAGCGAGACGGCAAGACCTGGGTCGTGTTCGGCGCCTACGACTATAAGATCCACTTCCTCGACGCGGCCACGGGCGATCGCCTGCTGCCCGACTTCAAGGGTGGTGACATCTTCAAGGGCTCAGCGGTGGTCGACCCCGACGGCTACCCGCTCATCTACATGGGCTGCCGGGACAACAAGTGGCGCATCATCGCCATCGACCGCGACAATCCGACCGAACTCTTCAACCTCGATGCCGACACGCTGCCGAACCGGGTTTGGAACGACGACTGGGATAGCAGCGTCGTCATCCGCAACGATTACGCGTTCGAGGGCGGCGAGAACAGCCACTTCTACATCCTCAAACTCAACCGGGGCTACGACGCAAGTGGCAAGGTGACCGTCGATCCTCAGATCGTTCTCGATTTCCCCAGCTGGACCCAGGCTCTCCTCGACAAGCTCGGCAGCAAGGACGTGTCGGTGGAGAACTCGCCGTGCCTGGTGGGAGATCGGGTCTACTTCTCAAATTCCGGCGGCCTCGTCCAGGGCCTGGACGTGAGCGCCACCCTCAGGGAACTGAAGGACGGGGAGCAGCCGGCCACCGGCAAAGCCGCATACCCGGTGGTGTTCAAGTTCTGGACGGGCGATGACACCGACGCCACCATCGTCGCGGACGAAGAGGGCTTCCTCTACGTCTGCCAGCATAGGGACGAATCGCGGGGCCTCAGCGCTCGCGCCACCGACGTGGGTCAGATCATCAAGCTCGATCCGCGCAGCGACGGTCAGACCACGGACCCGGTGGTCTGGTCGAAAGCGGTCACCAAGCTATCCGGCGGTGTCTCCGGAGTCTGGGCCACGCCCTGCATCTACAAGCACATGCTGTACGTGCCCACTCACGGCGGCGCCCTTCTAGGTATCGACCGCCGGACAGGCGAGATCGTGTGGGAAAAGACCCTCACCGAGCACACTTGGGCGAGTTGCATCGTCGTCGACAAGACCCTCATCGTGGGAGATACGTACGGTGTTCTCCACGCCTGGGATGTGAGCGACACCAGCGTCGATCCACCGGTGGTGTGGGAGTACAAACTGGCGAGCGGCAGCGCCCTCGAATCCACGCCGGCCGTGTGGAAAGGCCGGATTTACCTGGGATCCCGGGACGGTTATTTCTACTGTTTCGGTGACGGCTAGCGGTATTCTGACCGAGACGTGAACGGACCGAAAAACCCCAGCCGCGACCCTCATGGGATGGTGCCTCCCGGCCGATAGTCGTGGTAGCCGGTCCTGATTCCCTCTAGCGTGGAAAGGTCTTGTTTCTTGGCGGCCACAGGTAGTCCCAAAGCCTGGAGATGTCCCGGTTGCGGCGCGATGATCGCGCTGCCGACGGATTGCAGGGAAGCAGGAGATCGTCCGGATGAGCAGCGCCTCGACCAACTGACCCAAGCGCTGTGCGGGTGCTGGGTGGCCCGCCTTTCTGAGCGTGGCTTGGCGCGCCTTCTCGAGGCGATCGTGGGCGAAGAAGAAACCGGCGGAGGGCACAAGGGACGGACGGCAGCCGGAGGCTGCTAGCCTCCTCCTCGATCGGCCCCGGCGAGACTACGATCGGGATCGGCGTTCGCAGAGTCTGCTCCACGACCGGGTGTTGGCCACGTCGATGGCCCTCACCCAACCGCGCCGCGCCTCTCCCACCCCGAACCCGAGATTGGCGAAATCGGTCGGGCTGTGGGCGTCGCTGCAGATGACGAGGGTCGCTCCCAACTCCACCGCTCTACGCGCGGCCGAGTCGGCCAGGTCGAGCCGGTCGGCGGACCCGTTGATCTCCAGGAAAGTCCCGGTCTCGGCGGCCACGCGGGCCAGGGTCTCGAGATCCATTTCGTAGGGGTCGCGGCGCCCCAGGAGGCGGCCGCTGGGGTGGGCGATGCAGTGCACGTGGGGGTTGCGCATTGCGCCCGTCAGACGGTCCGTGATCTGCGCACACGGCTGGCCGAACCCGGAGTGGATGCTGGCGGTGACGAAGTCCAGCTGGGCCAGGACGTCGGCCGGCAGGTCGAGGCGGCCGTCGGCCAGGATGTCCACCTCGATCCCGGTCAGCAGACGGATGCCGTCCAGCCGGTCATCAAGCGCGCGGGTGGCCTCGATCTGGGCCAGTAGGCGCTCGGGGCCCAACCCCCCGGTCATGGCGAGGGACTGGGAGTGGTCGCAGAAGCAGAGGTAGTCAAGGCCCCTTTCCCGGGCGGCACGGGCCATCTGCTCCAGGGTGGCGCGGCCATCGGTCCAATCGGAGTGGACGTGGAGGTCGCCGCGCAGATCGGGGAGCTCGACCAGGTCCGGGAGCGATCCTGCCTCGGCTGCTTCGATCTCCCCCTGGTTCTCCCGCAGTTCGGGGGGGATGTAGCCCAGGCCCAACAGTCCGTATACCTCAGCCTCGGTGGTACAGTGGGTCAGCCGGCCGGACGCCAGCCTCTCCACGTGGTACTCGCTGATCTTGTAGCCTCGGCGCTGAGCATGACCGCGCAGGGCCACGTTATGGTCGGCGCTGCCGGTGAAGTGCTGCAACAGGTTACCGTACGACGCCGGCGGGATCACCCGGAGGTCGACTCCCAGGCCAGTGTGGGTCTTGGCCACCAGCTTGGTGTCGCCTCGCTCGTCGATCTGGGCCAGCTCGGGGAGGGTGGCAAAAGCATCCATGACTGCGCCGGGTTCGCTCGACGCGACCACCAGATCGACGTCGCGCACGGTGGCACAGCGGCGGCGCAGGCTGCCGGCATAGTCGGCTGCGACCACCTCGGGCAGGGCGCGCAAGGCCTCTACCAAGTGAGCCGCCTGGGGTTCCACCACCGCCCGCAGACGCCGGGGGCGCGCCGGACCCGCTCCTGCCTCCGCGACACGGGTCTTCCAAGCCTCGATGGTGCGCAACAGCTTGCGCTCGGTCTTCTCTCCCATGCCCGGGACCTCACGGATGCGTCCCTCCAGACAGGCCCGTTCGAGATCCCTGATATCGGCGACGCCGGTGGTCTCCCACACGAGGCGCGTCTTTTTGGGTCCCAGGCCAGGCAGGCTCATCACCGTCAACAAGCCCTCGGGATAGCGTGCGCGCAGGCTGTGGAGGGTCGAGAGGTCTCCGGTGGCCATGTATTCGAGCACCTTAGCCTCGATGGCTTGGCCCACCCCGGGCAGCTCCCGGAGCTCGCCCCGCGCGGCCATCTCGGCGATCGACACCGGGTGGTCGCGGAAGAGCGCGGCCGCCCTATCGTACGCGAGGACGCGATAGGTAGACTGTCCGTCCAACGCCAGGTAGGCGGCGACCGTCTGGAACGCCCCTGAGAGTTCGGCGTTCGACGGTGGTCGGGCAGGGTCAGCCGGCATCGTCACCCTCGGCCGGCTTGGTGTGACGAGCGGCTGCCGGGGCAATGCGGAAAGACGTGTGGATCCGGGGATTCCGAGCAAAATCCGGCGGCATGGTCTGTTTGGTGATGTCGGCTATCTCGAACTCCAAAGCCACCGGGGGGTCGAGCTTGAAGCGGCGGAAGTTCGTGGAGAAGATCATGATGCCTTCCGGGGAGAGGAGGCCGGCGGCGGCGCGGATGAGTCCCGCATGGTCGCGCTGTATGTCCAGGGTGGCCGTCATGCTCTTGGAATTGGAGAAGGTGGGGGCGTCGAGAAAGATGAGGTCGTAGCTGCCACCGGCGCTTCCAGGCCGCATACGGCCGCGGGGCGCGGACGCCTGAGCGAGCCACTCAAGGCAATCGGCGCGGACGAAGCCGTGCTCAGGGCCGGAGAACCCGTTCAGCACCAGGTTGCGGCGGGCCCAGTCGAGATAGGTGAGCGACAGGTCGACGGTGGTGGTCGAGGCCGCGCCGCCCGCGGCCGCAAAGACGGTCGCGGACCCCGTGTACGCGAAAAGATTGAGGAATCGCCGCCCGGGAGCCAGCTCGCGCAGAAGCCGGCGCGTGATTCGATGATCGAGGAACAGGCCGGTATCGAGATAGTCTGTGAGGTTCACCAGGAAACGTAGGCCGTCTTCCTCAACCTCCAAGAAGCGGCCTTCGTCGCGCAGTTTCTGGTACTGGTCGGCTCCCCGCTGCTGCCGACGGATCTTGAGCACCGCCTGCTCGGCCGGCATCTCCAGTACCTCGGGGACGACGGCCATGACCTCTCTGAGCCGGCGACGGGCCCGAACGGGGTCGACGGTACGCGGAGGCGCGTACTCCTGCACGTGGGCCCAGTCTCGATAGAGATCGACAGCCACGGCATACTCGGGTAGGTCGGCGTCGTAAAGGCGGTAGCATTGGATGCCCTCGCGCGAGGTCCAGCGACGGAGCCGCTTGAGGTTCTTGCGGAGCCTGTTCTCGAACATGGCGGCACCGGTGGTGTCGTCGCTCCGGTTGCGCGGTAGAAGCCTCCGCGATTCCTCTCGGACACCACTCCCGGTGCCGCCGACATCAGGGGGCGCAGGTGGAGCGGGTTTCGGCGAGACCGGCAGCCCGTCAGCCTTGGCCTCGGCGAGCGCGGTCTTCCGGTGCCGGACGGCGGTCTGGAAACCGGCGGGGTCGATTTCGAACAGAAGAAGTCTGCACGGGAGCGGGCCGTTGTAGAGGACGTTGGTACGGTGGGCGCGCAGGCCGAGGTGGGCTCCCAGCTCCGGGTTGCCGGTGAAAACCGCGGCCTTCCACCCCGAGAAAGACCCTTTCAGCCTTTCGCCAAGGATCTCGTAGACGCCGACGAGGTCGGAGATCTCGCCTAAGCGTTTACCGTAGGGCGGGTTCGTGATCACCAGGCCCGGAAGGGACCGCGGGTCCTGTTCGGCCAAGGCAGGGGGCTGCTCCTCTGGCAGCTGCGAGGCCGGTCGGGCCGCCCGGGCGGCAGGCTCCGGCTGCGGATAATGCCTTCGGCTCGGGAGGGTCAGCAAGGAGAGATCTTGGCGCTCGAGTATGATGCGACCGGCCAGTCCTGCCCTGCGGGCATTGCCGCGGGCCGTGCCCATGGCCCGCGGGTCACTGTCGTAGCCATAGAGGGCCGGAAGTCGTTCCAGGCCGAGCCTTCGGCGCTCTTCAGCCTCCTCGACGAGTCCGCCCCAATGGCGCGGTTCGAATCCTATCCAACTCAGGAAGCCAAAGTACTCTCTCATCAAGCCCGGGGCGATGTCGCCTGCCATCAGCGCCCCTTCGATGAGCAGAGTCCCCGAGCCGCACATGGGGTCGACCAGCGATCCGCCGGCCGCCGCGGTGCGCGGCCACCCCGCACGGATGAGGATAGCGGCGGCCAGGTTCTCCTTGAGGGGCGCTTTGCCGCCTTCCAGGCGATAGCCGCGCCTGTGGAGGCCGTCTCCAGACAGGTCCAGGCCGACGATGGCCTCAGCCGGAGTCAGGTGCATGTTGATGCGGATGTCGGGCCGGGCGAGGTCCACTCCCGGCCGCACCCCTGCCCTGGCGCGGAAACGGTCGACCACGGCGTCCTTGATCCGTTGCTCGGCGAAGTGAGTATTGAGCTGCGCTAATGGCCCCCGCTTGATGGTCGAGGTCACTTCCACGGCCAGGGTACCCTGGGAGTCGAGGTGATCTTCCCAGGCCATGCGGTGGACGCCCTCGTACAGGTCGTCTGGGCTGGAGGCCGGAAAAGACGCCATCCGCAAGAGTACGCGGCTGGCTATTCGCGACCAGAGACAGGCTCGATAGGCCAGGGACAGAGGTCCGGTGAAGGCGACGCCCGCCCGGGTCTCTGCGGCGTCGGCCGCGCCCAGCGCGCGCAGCTCGTCGAGAAGCAGACCCTCGGTGTTCCGGGGGCAGGTAGCGAAGAACTCGTGATTCTCAACGGGGGTGTGCTCGGCCATGGTGCGGAGAGTATAGCCGGACCCCGTCCGGGCACGCGGCCGTCAAGAAGTCGGGGCCGGGCGCATGCGCCCCGCCCCGACGGACGGTCGTCACTCGACGAAGAGCCGTTGATCGGTCACGTCTTGGATATGGCAGGCAGCTCCGAGGTGCAACTCGGGCAGCGAACGGCCGCGACCGGAATGGCGGTGAAGCAGAACGGGCAATCCTTGGTGGTCACGGGGGCCGGTTTGGTGGTCTTCGCATACGCTTTGACCATGAAGAACAGCACGAGGGCCACGATGATGAACACGATGATCGCGTTGACGAACAGGCCGTAGTTGATGGTGACCGCGCCCGCCTCCTTCGCGAGGGCTATCGTGTTGTACGGGCCGGCGGGATCACCCTCTTTGATGATGGCGAAGAGGCTCGAGAAGTCGACGCCTCCGAGGGCGAGGCCCACGGCGGGCATGATGATGTCGTTCACCAACGAGGTCACCACGGCGGCGAACGTGACGCCCATGATGAACGCGACGGCGAGTTGGACCAGGTTGCCCCGGTCGATGAAGGCCTTGAAATCTTTCAGCACGCGCATCCTCCTGTTGCCCGCTGTGGCTGATGTCCTACCCCTCTTACCCCCAGGCGCTGATCAACGAACCTGTGGCGTCCTGCCAATAGGGCATCCAGACGAGCCCTAGGGAGTCCACGGCGATGTCGCTCTTGCGCGGCCGTATCAGCACCTTGTCCAGCGTCTCCGTCATGGGATCGTACTGGGCGTCGAGGGCATCCACCTCTGCCTGGAACTCAGCCTCGAGGTCGGCCTGTTTCTGTTTGACGATGGCCAGCTTCTCCTCTGCCCGCTTGACGTCCCCGCTCTCGTCGACGCTGCGACCTACGTCACGCATGGCGGTAGTGGCCCGGCCGAGCGTACCGGCGCTCAGGACCTTGCGGCCGGTGAAGGCGGTCAGCAGGGTCGCCCCGAAGGATATGGCCGTCTGCATCTTGCGGCCCTTGGACTGCTCGGCCTCCCGTTCCATCGCATGCTGAGCAGTGAGCGTCTGCTGCTGGAGGGTCGCCGTCTTGGCCGCATACTTGCGGCGCAGTTGCTCGTTCAGCTCATCCCGTTTCTCCCGAGCGGCCAGTTGTAGGCGAGCCCGGAACTCTCCCTCGCTTTCCCCCGCGTTGGAGGTCAGCTTGAAACCGGGGCTCTTGAGCACCTCTGTCGTTTGGGTGCGATAGGCCCAGGCCGAGAAGTCCGCTTCCCAGGATCGGTAGGAGGTCAGTTTGGCCATCGCCGGAGGGAGCGAGGCGAACGCAGCCCCAGGATAGGGCTGCCGGTCGAGATCCTCGAGAGGCGAGTCGACCGGCGTCGCCGTCTCCCAATCGAGCGCCAAAGCGCTTTCGGGGGCGGGAGCGAGCCGGCTGATCTTGGTGGAGGTACTGACGCCGCTCTTCGCGCTCACGAAGTTCACCGTGGCTGCAGCCAGGAGCCCCGGGCGGTACACGAGAGTGGGGCTCGCCGGGGTCGCCCCGCGAAGGGGCAGATAGAATTGAGGTATCTCGGCAGGAAGGGCCGGTGGTTCGGTCGTCGCCGCGGCCGGCGTCGCGGCGGCGGCTGCAGCGGGTGCCACCGCTTCCACGGGCGCGGCCGAAGCGTCCGGGGCTTCCGGCGGCGCCGGGGCCGGCCGGCGCGGATCCATCAGAGTCTTGATCTGCGCCCGGGTCAGCGGACCTCTTAGGTAGGAAAGGGCCCAGCGAGTCTGGAAGACCACCGGGGCGTCCTCGTGCACGTTGTACATGAGGAACACCCGTTTGCCGAGGCCGGCGAGGGTCTCCTCCATCTCCTGGCGGTCGAACTTGGCCTCGGAGCCCGCGGCCACGCCTTCCAGCCCCTCGAGCAGGCGGGCTTTGTCCCGCTCTGTTTGAAGTCGGCCGATGAACCAGGTGCCGGCGTTGGCCAGACCCTTGTAGTCGAGGTCCACCGGGTTCTGGGTAGCCAACAGGACGCCCACCCCAAAGGCGCGGGCCTGCTTGAGCAGAGTCAGCAGCGGTCGCTTGGAGGGCGGTTCGGCTACCGGCGGGAAGAAGCCGAAGATCTCGTCCATGTAGATGATGGCCCGCAGGCTGCCCGTACCCGGTTGGGTCCGCACCCAACCCAGCACCTCGTTCAGGAGCAGAGAGACGAAGAACATCCGCTCCGAATCCGAGAGATGGGCGATGGAGAAGATCGAGACCCGGGGTCTGCCCTCGCTCGTGAACAGCATGCGGCCGATATCGAGCGCCTCGCCTTCGAGCCAGGTCTGAAAGGTGGGGGCAGCCAGCAGATTGTTGAGCAGCATGGCCAGCTCGAAGCGATTCTTAGCCGGATAGAAGGAATCCAGATCGAGCACGCCCACCTTGGCGAAGGGCGGCTTCTGGATCTGCTGGATGAGGCTGGCGAGGTCGAGGTCCTGACCGGCCGACCACACCGAGTTGAACAAGCTCGACAGAAGGATGTGCTCCCGGCTTTGGATGGGGTCTGCTGTGACCCCCACGAGGCCCAGGATGCTGGTGACAGCCGTATTGATGCGGTCGTTGAGCGCCTCGTCGTCTGCACGAACGGCCGGCGGGGGGGCGGCGAACGACTTGAGGATGCTGACCGGCAAGCCTGCGTTGGAGCCGGGGGTGTAGATGGTGAAATCCGCCGCGTCCTTGAGGCGCTGTATGCGGGCGGGATCCTGCCCCCAATCGGCCAGCCCTTTCTTCCACATCTCTCCTTGCTGCTGGGCGAACTCGTCGACGGAGAGGCCCTTCTTGCCCGCCTCTTCCTGGCTCACCCAAGGGCGGAAATCCTCGGGACGCAGCTCAGGGAAGGTGAGCATCAGGTCGGCCAGGTCTCCTTTGGGGTCGATGACGATCGCGGGGATGCCGTCGATCGCCGCTTCCTCCAACAGACCGACGCAAAGGCCGGTCTTGCCGCTCCCGGTCATACCCACGCACACGCCATGAGTGACGAGGTCCTTTGAGTCATACAAAAGGAGGCCGCCCGTCTGCTTGCTAGACAGATCGTATTCGCGGCCCAGATAGAACGTGCCCAGCTTCTCGAAGTCGTCCATGGAGAAGGCTCCTCCAGTCACCGTGGGACCCGTGGATGTCGACAGTATGCCCAGAGAGGGTGGGGACATAAACAGGACGCGCGCCGGGATCGACAAGGGGCGCAGCCGGACCGGGGGGAGCGACGTCCACCACCCGCCGCGGTCATTGCCCGCGCCCGGCGTCGTTTAGGTCTCTTTCGGCTGTGGGTAGTAATCAACCACAAGCTCGGCGACCACGGGCCGCATTTTCTAGGAACCGAAAGGGGACAAGATGGCCGATAAGAAGGTCGAGCGCTCCGGCAGAGAGCGCCCTCTCACTCCCACGCAGAAGATGGAGGCAGCGCTTTCCGATCCAGGCACAATGAACGTGGCGGAGGCCACCCACGACAAGGGTAAGTCTGCGCTGGTGGACAAATTCCGCGAGCGGGAGGCGCGGTGGAGGAGAGACCAAGCGCTCCACGACCAACAGGCCGCACACGCGACTGAGCGAGCCAAGCACGAGGCGACGGATCCCGTTGAAGCCGCGGATCCCCCCAGGGAGGGCGACGAGGCCACGGAGTCGGTGGATCGGGGCGAAAGCGGTGACGCATGATCGAGAGCGCGGCGATCGCCAGGGAGAAATTAAAGACACTCGCTGGAGCCCAGGCCTCAGGGGGTATGTTCCTGACTGTGACCCTATCCACCAGTCGCTTGGACGACTGGCGTCAGTTCGCGCCCACCTTTCTCAATAGTGAGTTCAACCGTATCACCAAGGAGCGCGGCACGCCCAAAGAGCAAAGACGCCTTTTTCAGAACGATCTGGACTACGTGCTCGATATCCTCAAGTACGATCTGACCCCCAAGACCCAGGGCCTGGCCGTGTTCGCCGATGGAGGAGCTCCGCTCTACGAGCGGATCGAACTCCCCTTCCGTCTGGTCAACCGGCTGGTGATCGAGCCCTCTCCGTACGTGCGCCCGCTTGTGCACGCGCTCTCGTTGCTCGAGCCTTTTGTGGTGGCCCGGGTCAGCCGGGACGAGTCGAACCTGTATCTCGTCGATGAATGGGCGTTGGCCAAAGAAGACGACCTTACTGGTCCTTGGCTGCGCAGCAGTGATCGTGAGACAGGCGAGGTGTCGATCAAGGAATACTACGCGGCCGCGCGCCAAGACGCTTTAGTCGACCTGCACTTCAAGGAAGTGGGCGCCTCGTTGGCCAGGTTACTCGAGACCTCCGGGGTGAGGCGAGTGGCACTGTGCGCGCAGCATGACATCGCCAGCGGTTTCAAGCGCACGCTACCGGCCGCGGTGGCGCCCAAGATCGTGGCCGAGATCCCCTTTGATGCAGCCGCCACGACCGGACAGATGTTGGTCAGTGCCCGGGGGGCGGTGGAAGAAGCCCGGCACGCGGAGATGGTGGAGTTGGCCGCCCGCA
This sequence comes from bacterium, assembly GCA_043801935.1. Taxonomy (GTDB): domain Bacteria; phylum Actinomycetota; class Thermoleophilia; order RBG-16-64-13; family RBG-16-64-13; genus JAZDLO01. The sequence goes on along the minus strand of JAZDLO010000165.1, from coordinate 4,745 downwards.
TCAAGGAGGGTCTAGGCGGCAAGGGCCGGGGAGTATCAGGCTTCGACGACGTGTTGGGTGCGATCCTGCGCCACCAGGTCCAGACCCTCCTCGTCGACCGCCAATACCGGGTGCCAGGGTGGCGCTGCGTGGAATGCAGTTGGGTGGGTCTGGCCGCGGTCGAGCGCTGTCCGGTGTGTGGCGGGGGCACGGTGCCCGTGGCCGACGCCGTCGGCGAGATAGTACGGCTCGCTATCCTGCAAAACGGCTTGGTGGAAGTGGGAGAAGAGATCCCTGTCCTGACTGAGCTCGGGGGCGTAGCCGGAGTGTTGCGCTACGCGTAGACGGAGATCGGCGCCGCTCCGGCGGCTGTCGTGCCCGGTTCCGAAGGCTACAGGTGGGCTTCCAGTGCCCCTGCCGGGAACCAAGGCTGACGCATGAGGTAACGGGCGAAGCCATCCTCGCCGACCGACTCGCAGGTGACGTCGGCGGCGGCGACGACCTCCGCGGGCGATCCTCTCATGGCTACTCCTGTACCGGCCCAGGCCAGCATATCGGCGTCGTTGTAGGAATCGCCGAACGCCAAGACTTGGGGCGCCTCGAACCCTAGGCGCTCGCCCAGGATCTCCAGCGCTCGGGCTTTGGTGGCCGTCGGACTGGTCATCTCGAGAAAGAACGGCCAGGTCTTCACGGCGATGAGGCGCCCGCCGAAATGGTCACGCAGCCTGCCGAGCAGGATGTCGACGACCTCCGGTTCGCCGCTGACGCCCATCTTGGTCGTCGGTTGGTGCACATAGCTGCTCAGCCGTCCCACCACGTTTGCTTTCATCCCGGAGAGGCGCTCGTAGCGGTCGACCTCTTCGCTCCTGTGCGCGACGTAGAGCTCGTCGTCCACGTAGAGGTTCACGGCATACCCCTGCGGTTCGACGAGATCGAGGATCTCGCGAGTCAACTCCAAGGGCAGTGGATCGTGATGCAACAGGCGACCGCTGCCGACCTCGCGGATGAGAGCGCCCTGGTATGCGGCCACCGGGCCGTCGAGTCCCAGGTCTTGGGCATAGCGCGCGGCCGAGCGGAACATCCGTCCCGTCACCAAGATAGTGGTGATGCCGATCTGATCGAGAACGCGCACAGCCGCGATGGTGAGCGGGGTGAGCGCCTGGGTGCCGTCGAGCAGCAGCGGCAGGAGGGTGCCGTCGAGGTCGGCAGCGACGACTCGGGGCCCGTCGGGATGGGATTCAAGGTTAGGAGCCAGCACGGCGATAGATTACCAGGATGACGGACGGAATAACGGCCGGGAAGACGTCGGCACGGAGGCGAGGATGAACACACGGACAGCGCCGGGGGCAACGCCGGGCGAGCCTGCGCGCGCAACGGGGAGCGCAGCGACCGAGGAGAGAGCAGTCGACGCGGTCGCCGGCGCTAGGTTCGACTGCCCGCAGTGCGGCGCCCCCGTGTATATGCCCAAACACGCCGGCATGGCAGTCTGCGCCTCCTGCGGTTCGACTTTGGCGCTCGAGCATGACCCTCGGCAGGCGCCGGTCGAAGAGTCGGAGCAGGCGTTTCTACGTTCGGTCCAGTGCCCGCAGTGTGCCGGTCCGCTCGGGGTGCGGGAAGGCAGGCGGATCCTCGTCTGTGGCCACTGCGGCGTGAGGGTCGCGGTGAAAGAGCGGGGTGGCTTCTCCCGCTGGTATTTCCCAGCGCGGCTGGATCGTCTCAGGGCCGTGGGTGCCGGATCGGCGTGGCTCAAGGAGTACCCCGGGATCTCAAGACGGGCCCGCACTGCCCGCTTCTTCGAAGCTCAGCTGGTCTGGGCGCCCATCTGGGAGTACAAGGCCCTTGTCGCGGGCTGGGAGTTCGGCAGCAAGTTGCGCACGCGGTACGAACTGGTGGGTGAAGAACAGAACGAGCGGTTGGATCTTCAGTTGGTCCGAGAGGGGGTCGAAGAACCGCATCTGCGGGAACGACGATTGTTCCTGGCGGCCGCCGACCTCACCGAGCTGGGGGCGAATCGTCCCCGCATCACGGGCAGGGAGCCGGTCCTGCCCCTGCTGGCAGGAGAACTGGACCCCTCGGCCCGAGTCCTGGAGGCGGAGGGCACGGCCGGTGAGATGATCGAAAAAGGGCGGAGGGCGGTCCTGCAGCCCTTGTCTGGAGCGTCCTCTCCCGACACCCATCTGTTTGCCCTTCGAGAGTCGACGACTCTTTTGTTCTACCCACTGTGGTTACTTCGCTATCGGGATGGGAATCGTACTTACCGGATGGTGGTGAACGGTCGCGATGGGAACATAAACTCGGCGGTGGCGCCGGCCGCCATCACGGAGCGCATAGCGCGTCTGGCCGCTCAGGTGGCGCTGGTGGCGGTCATCGTTGCAGTCCTGGTGTGGCTGGGTCTCACCCGGGAACCGCTCCGCGTGCCATCGCTGGCAGCGGCCGTGATAGTGTTTGTAGTGGCCATACTGAAGGTATGGCGGTTCCGTGCGCAGGGGGAGGTGGAATACCACGAGCCTTACTCCAGCTGACCTCGTTCCATTGCTGTGCAGCAATTGCGGTCTCGCCCTGAGGGGCGGTGACGAAGCCGGCCTCTTCATTTGTCCGGCATGCGGGCTGGCACACGAGCCAGGTGAACGTGGCCTGAAAGCCTTCTCTCCCCTGACTGCGGCGATGACCACAGAACTTGCCGTGGCCGGCCCGGTGCAGCACCTGGCGGTGTGGCGACTGCTCGTGTCGGTGGAGAATCCTGCCGAGTCCGCCTGGGAGCGTATCCGCAAAGCGGCCGCACCGGGGCCCGCCTATCTCTACGTTCCTGCTTTCTCGCTGGTGCGCCCGGTGGTGCAGCGGCTGGGAGTGAGCCTTGTCGAGGCACAGCCTGCGCTGACGCTTGCCGCCGGGCTTCCGGCGCGAGTTCTTGCGCGACCAGAACTGGTAGGCTTGCGCGCCGCCCGCGACCGCATGCGGGACGACGCGGGCGACGGGGCCGAGGCCACCACTGCCTCGGCACCGGATTTCGGCCCGTTCTCCCCGGTGGTCATGAGCCGGGAGGATGCCCGGGTGTTGGCGCACTTCGTCTATCTTGCCGTCGAATCGCACGAAGCGCACGACCTGCATTCCGTCGATTACCGACTTGAGCCGACCAGCGAGGATCTGGTCTTTATTCCCGCCGTATGGGATCCGCGATACATCCACGAGTCCAATTGGAGGTTGCTGCTGCGCGAGTTCGACGGTCTGGTGGCGTAGTTCGAGGAGTGGGCGCCGAGGGCGCGGGTCACGACAGAAAAGGGGACATCATGGCGGGGATCGATGATCGGATCGAAGAGAGCAAGAACTGGTTCGAGCGCATCGCCCAACACCTGCCCGGCTACAAGGGCTACAAACAGAAGGAACTGCGGCGCGAGGCCGACAAGATCCAGCGGCTGTATGTGGCCGAGCGCCTGGACGCCTGTCGGAGCAAGCTCGACGACATCCAACTCGACCTCACGCGGCGGGGCAGCTTGGACCTTCTCGGCATCGTCGACACGACGATCCGCAAGATGCGCAAGGTCCGCGATCGCGTGCAATTTGCGGATTACGGCTACGCCGGCCTGTTCGATGCCACCAAGGTCGGTAAGGAGAAGCTCGACGAGCTTTACCAGTTCGATCTGCAGATGCGGGAGCAGGCCAAGGGGATCGAGGAGTTGAGCGGGACCCTTTCGGCCGACAGCCCCTCTTTGCGTTCCGACATCGATCTTCTTGACGAGAGGGTCGACGCCCTCGACGCTCATTTCAGCGAACGTGAACACCTCATCACCGGAGCAGGGAGGTAATCGATGGCCCTCATGGACCTCATCGAGTATGTCGACGAGCAAGGCGCCGAGATGGCCCATCGTATCCCCGAGCGGGGCTCGGGCGAGTTCAAGGTGGGCTCCCAGCTGATCGTGCGCGAGAGCCAGTGGGCGGTGTTCTTCCGCGACGGAAAGGCCTACGATGTCTTCAGGGCTGGGCGGCACACCTTGGCCACCCAGAACATCCCCCTGCTGACCGCGATCCTCACCACGCCGCTGTTCGGCGACACCCCGTTCCGCAGCGAGGTGTTCTTCGTCAGTCAACGGACCTTCACCGACCTGAAATGGGGTACCACGGAGCCCATTCTGTTCCGGGACTCCGAGTTCAAGATGATACGGCTCCGCTCCAACGGCATCTACACATTCCAGATAACCGATCCCAAGCTGTTCGTCGTCAAGATCGTGGGCACCCGGGGCATCTTCACCAACACCCAGATCGAGGACTTCCTCCGGGGTGTGATCGTGGGACGGCTGGCCGACATCCTGGGCGAAAGCCTTGACTCGGTTCTCGACCTGCCTCGGTATTTCGACGAGCTTGGGGCCGGTCTCAAGGCGCGCATCAAGGACGACTTCGCCCAGTACGGCTTGGCGATCGTCGACTTCTTGGTGAACGCGATATCGCCACCGGACGAAGTGCAGAAACGCATCGACGAGCGCTCGGGCATGGAAGCCGTGGGCGGCATGGACCGCTACTTCCAGTTCAGGGCTGCGCAAGCTATCGGCGATCTGGCGAAGGGCGGTGGCGGCGGTGGCGGCGGTGGCGACAGCACCGTGGGCACGGCGGCCGCGGCCGGCCTGGGCCTCGGCACCGGCGCCGGTCTGGGGATGATGATCCCCGGCATGCTACAGCAAGCTATGGCCGGTGGGGCGCAGCCCAAGGTGCGCTGCCCGAACTGTTCGAGCGATATACCCTTCGGTAGCAAGTTCTGTCCGGAATGCGGGACG